>JAICYT010000017.1 GCA_025934075.1 Gemmatimonadaceae bacterium | reverse complement strand
GCAGGACGACGAGCCCGTATCTTGCTGCGCTTGCGAATGCAGCGGCATCGCACGTCGCGGAGCAGGACGACGTGCACAACGGCTCCGTGTTTCATCCGGGTACCGTGGTGTTTCCG
This sequence comes from Gemmatimonadaceae bacterium, assembly GCA_025934075.1. Taxonomy (GTDB): domain Bacteria; phylum Gemmatimonadota; class Gemmatimonadetes; order Gemmatimonadales; family Gemmatimonadaceae; genus JAQBQB01. The sequence continues at coordinate 33,954 of JAICYT010000017.1, read as the reverse complement.
GCGGCGTTGGGCGTCGCTCAAGCCGAAGGCGCGTCGGGTCGCGAGTTGCTGGTGGCCGCGATCGCGGGCTACGAGGTCGGCATTCGCGTCGGCGAATTCCTCGGCCGGTCGCACTATAAGATTTTTCATACGACCGGCACCGCTGGCACGATGGCGTCGGCGGCCGCGGTCTCGAGGCTATTGCGTCTCGACGCAGACGCGGTGCAGCACGCGTTCGGATCGGCTGGTACGCAAGCGGCGGGGTTGTGGGAATTCCTGCGCGACGCCGCGGACTCGAAGCAACTTCATACGGCAAAGGCGGCCGCCGATGGGTTGTTGGCCGCGTACCTGGCGCGCTCCGGTATGACGGGCGCGCGACGCATTCTCGAGGGAGCGCAAGGTCTCGGCGCAGGGATGTCGAACGACGCGGATCCGTCGAGGCTGACCGACGGCTTAGGCACTCGGTGGGCGACGATCGAGACGTCGTACAAGTGGCATGCGTCGTGTCGTCACACGCATCCCGCGGCGGACGCATTGCTGGCGCTCATGCATCGCGAGCAACTGTCGCACGACGAGATCGCGTGCGTCACTGCACGGGTTCATCAAGGCGCGCTCGACGTGCTGGGTCAAGTGATCGAGCCGACGAGTGTGCATCAGGCAAAGTTCTCGATGGGAACCGTGCTGGGACTCATTGCGGTGCACGGGAACGCAGGCCTCGATGAGTTCGAGCGTCACGCACTCGAAGACACGCGCGTCGCGGCGGTGCGGCGGCGTGTGCAGATGGTGCTCGATTCCGAGATCGATGCTGCGTATCCGCGTCGTTGGATTGGGAAGGTCGAAGTCGAGACGACCGGCGGGCGCATGCTCACGGCGCGAGTCGACGTTCCGAAGGGTGATCCTGGGAATTCATTGTCGCGTGCTGAGCTCGAGGACAAAGCCGTGCGTCTCGCGTGCTTTCGCGGAGGTGCCAGCGACGCCGAGGCGCGTGACGCCGCGAGTAGAATTTGGCGACTCGATTCAGCCGAGACGATTGGACAGTTGATCCGCCGGCCTCGCGACTAGAATCTCGCGACTGAAGTCGCGCGGGCCACTCGTTACGGCGCGCTCTCCGTCCATCGTCGATTGCCCAGCACGACGGACGTTTCGATCTGTCTGCCGGGTATCGACCAATATTGCCGGAGCAATCGTTCTTTGTCGTCGCTGTGAACTTGGATGTACCCGTTGCGCCGGTAGAAATCGATGGCCCACGTCGCCGCCGACCAGGTCCCGATCGGATTCGTTTGTCGACAAGGTTTTCGACGTGACGCAGGAGACTGGTCCCGACACCGGTCTTCTGCGCGCTTGTCTCGACGTACGCGTGGCGCACCAGTACGACGTCCCCTTTGTCTTGCATCCCCATGACGCCTGCGACGCGTCCGTCCCGCTCGGCAACCCAGAACGCGACGCCGGCGACGATCTCGTTCGCGAGTTCTTCCGCCGGCATGTACGGTTCATGCCATCGGTCAGGTGGAATGACATCGCGATAGGCTTGGGCAGCGTCGTTGATGACAGCCAGGATCGCTTCGAAATCCGCAGGCACGCTTTGCCGAATGATCATTGTCTCGAGGCCAGCGCGTCGCAGCGTCGAGTCACTCGTAGGCGAGGTGATGATGCGGCTCGCGCTTAGCGAGTACGGCACCCGGAATCGATTGAGCGCCCGATGTCATAGCGACCAGCACAAGCAGACTCGCGCTCCCGAGCACTTCTCTGCTTCGTGTCGGTGCACTCCGATGAAATGCCATGAAGAGATTGTAGCCGTTTCAGGCGGAGGCGGTAGACGCTGGTGCGCCCCGCGCGTACGTTCGACAGACACCAACCCGTTGCCATGCGCCCCACTTCCGTCGCCTTCATCGTCGCGGTCAGCGCCGTCGCCACGTCGACGCTCGTCGCTCAATCTACCAAGCCATCCACAGCAGCGAGCATTCGTCCTCCAGCGGCGATGTCGCTCATTCGTGAAGCGGATCTCAAACGCGACCTGTACGCAATGGCCGGCGACGAGATGCGCGGGCGCGAAGCCGGCACGCTCGACGAGCTTCGGGCGTCGATGTGGGTCGCCGACGAGATGCGGAAGATTGGACTGGCACCGCGCGGCGACGACGGCACGTACTTCCAATGGTGGAACATGCGGCGCACGCGAATCTCGACGGTCTCGAGCAGCATATCGCTGCACGGTCGTCCGCTGACGCTGTGGACCGACATCACCCCGACCTCGAACGCCGTCGCCGAAGTTTCCGGCACAACCGTGTTCGTGGGCGATGGCAGCGACAGCACCGCCGACGTCCGCGGCAAGATCGTCGTCGCCACGCTCGCGGCGCCGCCGCCCGCCAACGTGCGCACCACCACGAACACGTATGAAGTGAACTACACGCGCGCCGCAGCCACGCCCGAAGCGGCTCGCTTCACCCGACGCGGCGCGGCAGCGGTCGTGCTCATCGCCGACTCGATCGCCGAGATCGGGTTCGATGGCATCGCCAAGACGCAGATGCGCGGCGCATACGACGTCGTGGGCGGGGCGCCGCGCTTCGTGCGCAACGCAGGCGGCGCTCGAGGTGGGCGCGGTGGGCGCGGAGCAGGTGGTCCGCCGCAAGCTCCGGTGCCAATTCTGCTCGCGCATCGCTCAGCGCTCGCCGAACTACGTGAGCCGCAACCGATGGAGATTCACCTCCGAGCCGAGAGCTTCGAGTCGCCGTCGGTGAACATCATCGGGATGGTGCGCGGCACCGATCCCACGCTGCGCGATGAGTACGTTCTGTTCAGCTCACATCAAGACCACGACGGGGTGCGCTACAGCGTCGCCGGCGATTCCATCTGGAACGGCGCCGACGACAACGCGTCGACGAGCGTTGCACTCCTCGCGATCGCGCGCGCCTGGGTCAAGCAGCCGAGCAAGCGCTCCGCGCTCTTTGTCTTTCACGGCGCCGAGGAGCGTGGGCTGCTCGGGTCGCGCTACTACGTCATGCATCCCGTCGTGCCGCTCTCGCAGACCGTCGCGGTGCTCAACGGCGACATGATCGGCCGCAACAACCCCGACACCGCCGCACTCCTCGGCTCGCAACCTCCGCATCGCAATTCGTCGGAGCTGGTCCAGATGGCGATCGATGCCAACAAACTCACCGGCAAGTTCGTGATCGATTCATCGTGGGATCGGCCCACGCATCCCGAAGGCTGGTATTTCCGCAGCGATCACGTGCCGTACGCGGAGCGAAAGGTGCCGTCGCTGTTCTTCTCGACGAACTTGCATTCGGACTACCACACGCCGCGCGACGAACCGAAACGCATCAACTATCCCAAGCTCACGCGTATGACGCAGTGGATGTACATGACCGGATGGATCGCCGCAAACGTGCCCAAACGTCCGTCGATCGATCCGGGATTCGAGCTTCGGTAGTTGACGGAACTATGATCGTGCTCGATCGACTCACTCCGTTCGCATCGCGAGGAGTGGGTCGATCCGTGCGGCGCGCATCGCGGGCACCGCACCCGCGACGAGCGCAACCGCCCCGATGATCACGGGCACCGCGAGGTAGGTCACGACGTCATACGCGCTCACGCCGTATAGGACGCTCGTCATCACGCGCGCAAAGGCAAGCGTCGCCGCAACGCCGACACCGATGCCAAGCGCCGCAACGCCGAATACGTCGCGCAGAACCATTGACGTCACATCGCCGAACTTGGCGCCGAGCGCGATGCGAATTCCAATCTCGCGACGACGCTGCGTGACGCCGTACGACATGACGCCGTAGACGCCGGCGGCCGACAGCACCAACGCCAACCCGGCAAACAATCCGAGCAGCGTGAGCAGCAAGCGGCGGTCGCCGAGCGAGTCGCGAACGACGGCATTCATCGTGGCCAGCCCGTATATCGGCTGACGCGGCACGACCGCGCGCACGACGGTACGAACCTCGCGTGCGAGCGCGTCGGGCTCGCTGGTCGTCGACACGACGAAGGACATCGCGTTCGTCCCCTCACGCGTTTGTATCGCGGGGACGTAAAACTCCGGCAGCAGCTCCTGGTCGAGCCCGATCTCGCGAACCGCGCGCACGACGCCGACGATCGTGAGCGGAATACCTTGGCTGATCTCGATCCGCTGGCCGATTGGATTCTCGTTCGGAAAATATCGTCGCACGAGCTCTTCGTTCACGACGATCACCTTGCTCGACTTGTCGGTATCATGATCGGTAAACTCTCGACCGCTCAACACTCGAATGCCGAAGGCGCGGAAATAGTCGCTGCTGATTGCGCGGAGCTGCGCGTCCGGACGACGATTGATGTCCGATTCCACCGCGCGGCCGGTGATCTGGAAGAAGCGATCCGTCGTACCCCCGGCGACAGGGAGCACGTTCGTCATTCCCGCGGCGCGGACTCCGGGAAGCGCGCGCAGTCGCTCGAGGATCGGGCCGTACACCTGCGCATAGCGCATGGTGTCGGGCACGACGACCGCCGGCGACGCGACGTTGAACGTCAGCACCCGTTCGGCGCGAAATCCCGCGTCCACGTCGAGCAGTGCGACGAAGCTTCGAATCACCAACCCCGCTCCAGTGAGGAGAACGACCGACAGCGCGATCTCGCCGACGATGAGCCCCTTGAGCGTGCGGTGACGAGCCGCTGAGACGCTCGACTTTCCTGCGGCGTCGGAGAGATCGGCCCGAAGGTCGGACCGCGTCGCGCGGAGAGCGGGAATGACACCGATGCCCATTCCAGTCGCGAACGACATGATCGTCGCGAACAGCAGCACGCCACCGTGAAGGCCGATCGTCTCGCTGCGCGGAAGCACGTTGGCCGACATCTCCAGCAGCGCACGCAAACCCCACCATGCAACCGCGAGTCCGAGCGCACCGCCCGCCAATGAGAGAATCGTACTTTCGGTCAGTAACTGCCGAACGAGTCGCGGACGCTCGGCACCCAATGCCGAGCGAATGGCGATCTCGCGGCGTCGGCCGGCGGCACGGGCGAGGGTGAGGTTCGCGACGTTCGCGCAGGCGATCAACAACACGAGTCCGACCGCCGCGAGGAGAACGAGAAGTGCGGGCCGGATCCGGCCGACGGTATTCCCGGAAACCGTTCTCACCAACAGGCCCCGACCCTTGTGCGCTGCCGGATACGCTTCGGCGAGACGCTTTGCGACGAGCGACAGACTTGCCGCCGCGCTCGCCGAATCAACGCCTGGCACGAGACGCGCCACAACCTGCAGGGAGCGATTGTTCCGCTCCGTTATTCCGCCCATGTCGGTGAAGTTGAGTGGAACCCAGAGCTCCGTCCGCAGCGTCGTAATCGGAAAGTCGAACGACGCGGGCATGACACCGATCACGGTATATCGCGTGTTGCTCAGCGTGATTTGCGTGCCGACGATCGTCGGATCGCCGCTGAAGCGGCGGCGCCAGAATCCCTCGCTGAGAATCACGACGGGCGCGCCCGACGGTGGAGCGTCGCTGTCGACAAAGGTTCGTCCGACGATCGGCTTGACGCCGAGCGTGGAGAACAAGTTGGTCGTGCTGCGGACGGCGCGCAGTCGCTCGGGCTCGCCGACGTCGCCAAGGTCGCGACTCGTGCGTGCCCACGCCGCAACATCGGCAAAGATTCGACGCTCGGCCTTCAAGTCGAAGTAGACGGCACCCGACACCGAGCCCGGTCCGCGCGCGCCTAACTCGTTGACCGAAACCAGTTGCTGCGGCGCTGCGTACGGAAGTGCCTCGAGCAGCACGGCGCGAACGACGGAGAAGATCGCGGTGTTCGCGCCGATTCCGAGCGCGAGGCAGAGAATCGCGATGATGCTGGTCGTGCGCGCGTTGCGAAGCGAGCGCAGAGCGAAGCGTATGTCTTGGCGCAGCAGGTCCATGGGTCACCGGGCGGCGGAGGTCGTCTGACCTGTCTTGGACAGCGCCGGTGCGCCGATGGTTTGATCGAGCCGCGCCAGGACGCAATCTCACTATTGCGCGATCCGAGCCCCGACATTACCGTCGTATTGGAAACCCATAGGACGGACGCGCATGGCGGACAAGCTCGACGTGAAGCAGGGCACGCTCGCTCTGATGATTCTCAGAACGCTCGACGTGCTCGGGTCGTTGCACGGCTATGGGATCGCACGACGCATCGAGGAGACGAGTAAGAATCGTCTCACACTCAACTACGGCACGCTCTACCCTGCTCTGCTCAAACTCGAGCAGGAAGGGTTCATCAAGGCGGAGTGGCGGCAGTCCGAGAACAACCGGCGCGCGAAATACTACGCGCTCACGGCCGCGGGACGGAAGCAGCTGGCCCGCGAGACCCGCGAATGGAACCAAACCGCCGACTTGATCGCCGCATTTCTCGCGCTCAACGGGGAGACATCATGAGGTACCTTCGCGCCGCGATTGCGCGCATCGCTGGCTTCTTGACCGGGCAACGCGCCGACGACGACCTCCGCGACGAGCTCCAGGCCCATCTCGAGATGGCGACCGCCGAGAACATTCGGCGCGGCATGAGTCCCGAGGAGGCGCGTCGCCAGGCGCTGCTCGCCGCCGGTGGTCTCACCTTGGCGGCGGAGTCGGTGCGCGATCAGCGCGGATTGCCGTGGATCGAAGGCGTCGTGTCTGACGTTCGCTACGCGTTGCGCACGCTCCGACGGAGCCGCGTGTTCACCACGGTCGTAGTGCTCACGCTCGCACTGGGCATCGGGGCCAACACGGCGATGTTCACGCTCTTGCGTGGGACGCTGCTGCGACCGCTGCCGAATCGCGACGGCTCGCGGCTCGTCTACCTGAGGCAATCGGCGCCGGGCGCGCAGCAACACAACGTCCTCTTTTCGGTCCCCGAGCTCGCCGACTATCGCGCGGGATCAAAGACACTGTCGGCGATCGCCGAATACTCGTCGTCACTCCCGTTCACGCTCGTCGCCGGTGACGGAGCGGCGACGCGTGTCCGCGTCGGCATCGTGACGGGAAACTACTTCGATGTCATGGGTCTCGAGCCGGTGCTTGGCCGACTCACCACCACGCGCGACGATGGGCCGGCGGCCGCGCCTGTGGCAGTCCTCGCATACGGGTATTGGAATGAGCACTTCGGGGGCGACCCAAGCGTCATCGGTCGCACGGTCCGGTTGAACGAGAAGCTGACAACCATCGTCGGTGTCGTGCAGCCCGCCCCGCACTACCCGAGCGAGACGGACATCTTCGTGAACACGGTGACGAGCCCGCACCATCTGAGCGCGACGATGGTCACCGGGCGTTCGCATCGCATGTCGGAAGTCTTCGCGCGCCTCGCACCGAACGCCACGGTCGAGCAAGCACGCCGGGAGTTGACGCAAATCGCCTCGAACATGTTCCACGACCATCCCGAGGCATACGAAAAGGCCGCGCAGTACGCGATCACCGTGTTGCCGCTCCGAGAGGCGCTGAATGAGCGCGCATCGTTCATGTTCTGGCTGCTCATGGGAGCCGCGGCGTTCGTGCTGCTCATCGCCTGCGCAAACGTCTCGAATCTCACGCTGATGCGTGGCGTTGGCCGCGAGCGCGAGATGCTCGTCCGTGCCGCACTCGGCGCCGGCCGCGCGCGTCTGCGACGTCTGCTCCTCGTCGAGAACCTCGCGCTCGCCTTGATCGGCGGTGTGCTCGGAGTGCTGGTTGCCTTCGCGGGGGTCAAGCTTCTCGTCGCCTTCGCCGCGCAACTGTCGCCGCGCGCGCAGGAGATTCGGGTCGACGGTGTCGTGCTCGCGGTCGGACTCGCCACGAGTGTCGTCGCCGCGATCGTGCTGTCGTTCATTCCGCGCATTGGAAGCCAGCGCGCAATCGCTGAGTCGTTAGCGCCCGCGAGTCGTCGCACGACGCTTGGACGCGGACGGCAACGTGTTCAACAATTACTGGTCGTCGCGCAGCTCGCGGTGTGCATGGTGCTGCTGACCGGTGCCGGACTGCTCGTCCGCACGCTGACGAAGCTGCAATCCGTCCAGACGGGCGTGCGTGCCGATCACGTGCTTACGCTCGAGATGCCGCTTCAAGGCGACTTGCTGCGCGAGGTCATGAAGCAACCGGAGAATCTCGCACGGTACGAGCAGATTCGAGATCGCGTTGCGGCCCTCCCCGGAGTCGATGTCGCCGCGATTGGCGCCGTCGCGCCGCTTCGCAACGCGATGTTCGCTTCCGAAATCAAGGCGGAGGGCCGGCCGACTCCACCGAACCAGGCGACGCCGCGCGCGAGCGTGAAGATGATCGATCCGAAGTACTTTGCCGCCGCTGGAATTTCGTTGATCGCCGGTCGTGGCTTCGCGGCGACCGACCGTCGTGGCACAGCGCCGGTCGTCGTGCTGAGCCAAGCATTCGCTCGTCAAGTCTTCGGCGACGAGAATCCAATCGGACGTCGCGTCGCGATGACCGGAGACGTGTTGAAGTACTCGCCGTTCTCGGGCGACTGGCGGACCGTCATCGGCGTCGCTGGAGATACGCGAGACCGCGGGCTCGACGCGGACCCGACGCCGGCCATGTACGAGTCGTTCGCGCAAGAGCTGATCATCAACGGCGTCCTCGTGGTGCGAACGGCGGAAGATCCCGCGCTGCTTCAACCGGCGATCATTCGCGCAATTCACGACATGTATCCGCGACAGCTGATCGAACATGTGTCCACGGTGGAGCAGATTCGCGACGAGACGGTCGCGCCGAGACGACTGAATGCGATGTTCATCGCATCGTTCGGTGCGCTGGCATTCCTGATCGCGATGGTCGGCATCGCCGGTGTGCTCGCGTTCTCGGTGAGCTCTCGCACGGCGGAGATCGGCATTCGCATGAGCCTCGGCGCCGATGCGCGACGGGTACGCCGCATGGTACTCGGCGAGGGCGGGGTGCTGCTGGTCATGGGCTTGACTGTTGGGCTCGCGGGGGCGTTGTTCGCCGCGCGTCTCCTGCGTGGTCTTCTGTTCGGCGTCACGCCCCACGACCCACTCACGCTTGGCGCGGTCGCATTCGTCCTCGCTGCGGTCGGTGTGGCTGCGTGCTGGCTGCCCGCAACGCGTGCGTCGCACGTCGATCCCGCCACAGCCCTCCGCGCGGAATAGGATGCCATGGATCTAGAGGCACCCGTACTGGTGGGACGCGCAGCTAGACGTCAATGAGTCGCTTTCTGACCTTTTCCCGGGAACGTGTTGTCTTTGATCACGCCGTTCATCACAACCGGTACGCCGTTCACCAAGACGTACCGGAAACCGACAGACGATAACGCCGGCTGCTGATAGGTCGACCTGTCCTTCACGGTGGCCGGATCGAACACGGTGATGTCCGCGTCCGCACCGACCTTGATGCGCCCTTTATTTAGGAACACTGGCGCTAACTTTTCCAATCGCTGCGCGGGCATGAGCGTCATCTTGCGCAGCGCGTCCATCAGCGTGAGCTGCTTCGTCTCGCGGACGTAGTGCGAAAGCGTGCGCGCCTCGGTGCCGGCGGTGCGCGGATGCCCCTTGCCATTGTGAAGCGACCCGTCACTGGCGATCATGGTCAACGGGCTCGTGATCGCCATTGCTTCCATCTCTGGCGTATTCAGAAACAGAATCACCATGCCGCCGGACTTTCGCGCGGCGGTGAACGTGGCGCGCGTGAGTCGTTCCCCCGTACTCACCAGCATAATCTTCGAGAAGTTGCTGTCCGGCCCGTCCGCGTACTGATCGAGCAGCGCCGAGCCGATCTCCGTCATGCCGGCGATGTATGGATATGCCTCGGTGGTCACGTCGAGGCCGTGAGCGCGCGCGTCCTTCACAATTGCGAGCGTCTTCGGCGTGGACGCGAGACTCATGCTGTTAAGATGGACGATATGGAGCGGCGCGCCGCTGATCGCAGCGGCGGCGATGACTTCCATGAACGACTCGACCGAGCTGCCGGGATCTTGCGCGGCAAATCCGCGCACGTGCACGAAGACCGGCGCGTGATACTTCGCCGCCACACGAAAGGCCTCGAGCACTTCGTATTTGCTGGCGGCCGGCGTGTACTGCAATCCCATGCCGACGCCGAGTCCACCCGCCGCCAATCCAGCGTCGATGAGACGGTCGATCTCGGCGATCTGCGCGTCGGTCGCGACTTGGTGACCGCCGGGGCCGGTCGGCAGCAGCCCCTGTGAGGGATCTCTCATGACCACCATGCGAGCACGAACGTGACTCGACGAGGCACCGTAGTTGATGAGCGCCTTGCCTTCCCGACTCGCATAGAAGCCTGGAACATCAGCCGTGCCGACCTCGCGCTCGAGGGCCGTCGTCACACCATCGAGCGCGAAGACGCGATAGTTCTCGTCATCTTGCCCATGTGCGTGCAGGTCGATGAAGCCCGGAGCGACGACGAGCCCTTTCGCGTCGATCGTCGTCTTTCCATTGAGCGGCGTCGCCGAAATCGCCGCGATCTTGCCCGCGCGGATCCCGATGAATCGGACTGCGTCGAGATTCGTCTCCGGGTCCATCACACGGCCGTTCGCGATGACGACGTCGTACGGTGCGGCTTGGCCGTGCGCTGACGAGACCACCGATGTGATCAGCGCGAACAGCACCCACGAGCATCGGCGCATGAGACGATTCCTCCGTGAGAGATTGGGACGAGCTCGATGCGACCGCGCCGAGAAGCGCCAGCGTCAGGTAGCCGGTGGGGCCTTCGTTGCTTTGACGTTGTTCAACGCTCGAGCCAAGAGCGACTCCCAAACGGCGTCCACCGCGGCGATCGCGTTCGTATCAACCGGAGCGCCACCGAGTCGGTTCGTCAGTCGGTGATGGTTGCGATGATAGTGTTGCTGGTACCGCGTCGTTGCCTGCTCCGGCGTGAGGTTCGTCGCGTACCAGGTCGCGATGACGGTAAGGGTGGGCTCGTTCCAAGCGTTGGTGGGCAACGATCCATCTTCGTACTGCAAGACCAACTCCCACTGCCAGGAGCGGTGCTCAGCGGTAAACGTATCCGGCACGGTTCAAATCCTTTGCGTTTAGGCTTTTTGTTGATCGAGCCTGGAACTTACAGCCGGGACTGCAACATTCCAGGGTTGTCAGCGCCCACGAAGCACCAATCACTTTGCAGTCTTCTGACATCCGAGCGACTCTGCGCGCCTATGCTTTGAAGCGTGCGGTTGGCGGCGGCAAACGAGCCATCTTCGCAGCGAATAAAATGACAACAGCAACCGAATCCAGCGCCGCGCCGAGCTCGCCTGGCGTCATTCATTGGGCGGCTCGATACGACATCTTGGTCTCGCTCTTGACCTTCGGACGCGAGCGTTCGTTTCGCGAGCGACTGCTCGCGCCGGCGCGTCTCCAGCCGGGCGAATCGGTGCTCGACATCGGGTGCGGCACAGGGACGCTGGCTATCGCAGCAAAGCGCAAAGTCGGCACGTCGGCGCTCGTGTGTGGCATCGATCCATCAGCCGAGATGATTGCGCGCAGCAGACGAAAGGCGTCGCGCGCGCGGATGGACATCGCTTTCGAGATCGCGCAAGCGGAGTCACTGCCGTTTCCCGACGCGCGATTCGACGTCGTGACGAGTACGGTGATGCTGCATCATCTTCGGCGGGCCGCACGCTCGCAAGCTGTCATCGAAGCGCGGCGCGTGCTCAAACCAGGCGGTCGATTGCTCGTCGTCGACTTCGTGAGGCAGTCGGGCAAGGGGCTACACGCCCACTTCCATCGGCACGGCCGAGTGGATCCGCGCGACCTGATTGCGCTGGTGACTGACGCGGGGATGAACGTGATCGACAGTGGGCCGACCGGACAATGGGAGCTGCAGTTCGTGCTGGGAACCTGGACGGCGCAGGGCGCGTAACGGCGCGAAAGGCCTAACGACGCCAAATTCCTAACGGCGCTGTTAGGAACTCGCCCCGTTACCTTGCCAGTCACCTCTCGTACGTGCGGTCCCGGTTCGAGTTTCCGGACCTGCACAACCAATGCATGCGGCCGCGAACTGGCGTGCGGCGAGTGGGCGCGTCAGAATTGAGCATGAGCATTCACCGCCTCGTTTCCGTCATCGCCATCGCGACGACGACGTTCGTTCCCATCCCCGCCAGCGCGCAAATGCCCGCCGGCTGGAAGGATTTCACGAAGCTCTTTCAGTCGTACATCGACGCGGACAAGATCGTCGGCGCGAGCGTCGTCGCGGTGAGAGCTGGCAAGGAGACCGCCAGGTACGACACGGGCTTGGCCGACCGATCCGCCGGCGTCCGCGTCGACTCGCAGACGATCTTTCACTGGGGATCGATCACCAAGAGTCTCACCGCCATCTCGATCATGCAGCTTCGCGATCGCGGCAAGCTCTCGCTCGATGACAAAATCGTGAAATGGGTTCCCGAGCTGCACGCAATGCACGACCCGTACAACATGATGGACAGCATCACCATCCGGATGGTGATGTCACACACGGCCGGCTTTCAGAATCCCACGTGGCCGTACGGCAGCGACGAACCGTGGGAACCGTTCGAGCCGACCACGTGGAATCAACTCGTGGCCATGATGCCGTATCAGCAATTGGTGTTCAAACCGGGTTCGCGATACGGCTACTCGAATCCGGGCTTCATCTACCTCGCGCGTGTGATCGAGCACATCACCGGCGATCCGTGGGATGCGTACGTTCAAAAGAACATCTTCGCGCCGCTCGGCATGGATCGCAGTTATTTTCGCGACACGCCGTACTACCTCGCTTCGCACCGGTCGCATAATTACTACATCCGTCGCGACTCGACGTCCCCCGCCTCGCCCAAGTTGATCGACAACGGCGCGGATTTCGATCCTGGAATCACCTCACCGAACGGCGCGTGGAATGCGCCGGTGAGTGATCTCGTGAAGTACGTCGCCTTTCTCACGAACGCGCTGGTGCCCGGAATGACGCGAGAACGATACGACGTGGTCCTGTCGCGGGCGAGCTTGCAAGAGATGTGGAAGCCCGGACTCCCGATGTCGCAGGGCTACGAGTCGTCGCCCAATGAATGGATGGGACTCTCGTTCTTCGTGCTCGACCGAAACGGCCAACGCATACTTGGCCACACCGGAAGTCAGGCGGGTTTTCGTTCCTTCTATTATTTCGATCCGGAAAGTCAAGCCGCGGTGATCGCGGTGTTCAACACCGCGAACCTCGCGGCGCCTGCCGCCACGATTCAGCGTCAGATGAATGAGGCGGCTCTCGCATTGTTGAAGCGCGGCTGACCGTTCCAACCCGCGCTACTTGACGACGATGCGGCCCTGCATCTTGGGATGCAGCGAGCAGAAATAGTCGTACGTGCCGGGCTTCGTCACCGTCGTGCTGAACTTCTGATCGGTGTCGAGGACCGGCGATTGCTTGAACTTGTTTTGCACGTTCACGATCAGGTGCGGTACGTCATCGTTGTTGATCCACGTGATCTTGCTGCCGGCCTTCACGGTCAGCAGCGGCGGCGTGAAGTTGAAGTTGTCGATGCCGATCTCATTCGGGCCAAGCGGTTTGGACGCGCGCGCCGTCTGACGCTTCATCATTGCCTCGTGCGACGCATCCTCGAACGCCGGCGGCATGCCTGACAACGTCGAATCGACGACGGCGAGCGTGCTGCGACCGGGAATGAACGTCACGTTCGCAATGCCGAGGACGCTCTTCAACTTTTCCGGATCGACCTTCATTGGCCCGGGCGCGGGCGCGGTGCCCGGCGTCGGTTGCGGAAACGCCGTCGACATCGCCGTGTGAAACGACATGTTGCCCTCCACCTTTTGCATTATCTGGTGGATATGGCCGTTCAGCACGGTCACCGATCCGAAGCGCTTGAGCATCCCAAGCGCTTGCTCGGAGTCATCCGTTCCCCAACCCCATTCTGGATAGACGGTCCACAGTGGAACGTGCGCGAAGACAACGATCGGCGTGCTATTCGATAGACCAGCAATGTCCTTCTTCAACCACGCAATCTGCTCGGAGCCGAGTGAGCCGAGTCCACCGGCTTTGAGATTGAGGACGTTGACCAAGCCGACGAAGTGCACGCCTGTGTGATCGAAGCTGTGCCATCCACCGCCCTTCGCGCCTTTCCCGTAGCGCTGGAGATATGACGCACCGTTGTCGGTCGCGACATCGTGCTCGCCAGGTACGTAAAACACGCGGTCGGTCCTGATGTCTCTGAGGACTTCATTTGCGGTATCGAACTCCTCGGCCTTCGCGAGCTGCGTAATGTCACCAGTGTGCAGGACGAACGCAGGACTCTGCGGCAGCGAGTTGAGCTTGTTCACCGCCTCGCGCAGCGTCGCGGTGACATCCTTGTTCGCCTCCTTCGCGAAGCCGATGTGGCTGTCGCTGACTTGAGCGAAGAAGATGCTCTTGCGCTCGGTGTCCGACAGAAACGGAAGTCGGCTCATCGCAAACGATTTCGGAACGCCTCCGCTCATTCCCCAGACGGTCGCGGTTCCAGCCCACGCCATACAGCGAAGAAAACCGCGACGATCGATGCCGTCGTCGCTCTCGTCGTTCGCGATGAAGTTGCTGCCGGCTGGACGCGTGTTTCCTTGGTCGTCGAACTTGGCGTCGTCGCGGTCGTGATGATGGCCCATCGTGGTCTGTCTCCGGTTCGAGTCATGTGCGCTCCGGTGATCAAGACCGACGAGCCGGGCGGATTATTCCCGCCTGGGCGCCGGATTGTACATTGCGGTGTGCCGAAACGATGATCGACGGCGCGTCCACCGGAGCACCAAATGAAGACCTTCGCCAGGCTCGGCACATTGTTCGTCGGCGCATCCGCAATGCTCGCCGCATCGTTTGCACCGCGGCAGACGTTTGACGTGCCACTCGCTTCGCTCGACCTAGGCAAAATGCGCGTTCAGCCGGCGGGGGGACGGGGAGGGCAGACGCAGACGGTCGCGCAAGCCAACAAGTCCATCGACGGCAATCCCATTCGCATTGGCGGAAAGGAATTCACCAGCGGCGTCGGCACGCGCGCCACGAGCGTGCTATTCGTGAACTTGAATGGGAAGGCCGAGCGGTTCTCGGCGATGGTCGGTGCCGACGACAACCCGATGGCCCTGCCGCCGAATGCAGCCGGTCAACCTCAAGCGCCTCCGCCGCCGACACCGATCGTCTTTCGCGTTGTCGGCGACGGACGCGTCATTCACGTGAGCAAACCGGTCGCGCGCGGTGACGCCGCTGAACCGCTCGATGCCGACGTCCACGGTATCAAGACCCTGGTGCTTCAAGTCAAACCAGTCGACGGAAGCCGGCCCGTCGCCGCCAATTGGGCCGACGCGAAATTCACCGTGAATGGTAGCGCTGATGAGGCGCCGGTCGCGATCGACATTCCTATCGAGCCGCGCACCATACTCACACCAAAGCCTGGGCCGGCGCCGCGCATCAACGGGCCATCGCTCACCGGGGTCACGCCGGGGCACGACGTGCTGTACAAGATTCCCGCGACCGGGTCGCGGCCCATCACCTACGGCGCGACGAATCTTCCGAGCGGACTCACCCTCGATCCGTCGACTGGAGTCATTCGCGGAACGATCGCCTCGCGCGGACGATATCTCGTCACGTTTACCGCCAAGAACTCGGCGGGTGCCGCGTCGAAGCCGTTTACCTTCATCGCAGAGGGACAACTCGCGCTCACTCCCGCCATGGGCTGGAATAGTTGGAACGCGTACGGACGCGCTGTGAGCGATTCGCTCGCGCGCGCCGCGGCCGACGCGATGATCTCGAAAGGACTCATCGATCACGGCTGGACGTACGTGAATTTGGATGACGGTTGGGAGCGAAGCGCACGCGACACGGATCCGCTTCACGAAGGACCCGTGCGCGCCGACGACGGCACGATCCTCACCAACAAGAAGTTTCCCGACATGAAAGCCCTTGGCGACTACATGCATTCGCGGGGGCTCAAGTTCGGCATTTATTCCGGCCCCGGACCAACGACGTGTCAGCGACTCGAGGCGAGTTGGCAGCACGAGCTTCAGGATTTTCTAACGTTCGCGAAGTGGGGCGTCGATTACCTCAAGTACGATTGGTGCGGCTACTCGAGCGTGCTCGCGCCGGGCGAGACCAATCAGCAATTGCCGGTGCTCAAGCGCCCGTATCAGGTGGGCCGAGCGGCGCTGAACCAGGTCCCGCGCGACATCATCTATTCGCTCTGCCAGTACGGTTGGGGAAATGTTTGGGAGTGGGGCGCCGAAAAGGGAATCGAAGGAAATTCGTGGCGCACGACCGGCGATATCACCGACACTTGGGAAAGCATGGCCGGGATCGGATTCAGGCAAGTCGGCAATTCCAAGTATGCGTCGCCCGGCCACTGGAACGACCCGGACATGCTCGTCATCGGCAAAGTGGGTTGGGGTCCACGCCTGCGCGACTCACATCTCACGCCGAACGAACAGTATGTCCACATCACACTGTGGACGCTGCTCGCGTCTCCCTTGCTCCTCGGCAACGATCTCACGCAGATGGATGACTTCGAGGTAAACCTCGTGACCAACGACGAGGTGCTGGCCGTTCACCAGGACGCATTAGGGAAGCCGGCCGATCGAGTGTCTAAGAAGGACGAGCTCGAGGTGTGGGCGCGTCCGCTCGCGGATGGCTCGCTCGCGGTGGGCTTGTTCAATCGCGACGAGATGGACATGCCAGTCTCGGTGCGCTGGGACGAGCTCGGCCTCAAAGGAAAGCAGAAGGTTCGCGACCTCTGGCGCCAGAAAGACCTCGGCACGTTCGATGGAGAGTTCTCGAGTGTGGTGCCGCGGCACGGAACGGTATTCCTGAAGGTGACGCCCCAGTAGCGAGAGGAAGGCAGGCATGCTCGACACGCTTCGCGGCGACTTCATTCATTCCGTGCGCTCGCTGCGTCGAGCGCCGGCGTTTGGCGTCACGGTGGTGCTGATCCTCGGCCTCGCGATCGGGATGTCGAGCGCGATGTTCACAGTCTTCAAAATCGTGCTCGTCCAGCGGTTGCCGGTCCGACAGCAAGATCGGATCGTCGAGCTGTCCGGCATAGCGACCGGGGCGGCGACGGAGGTGCCGTTGACGCAAGGCCAGCTTCGGCGGCTGCGCGCTCAGACGATCACATTGAAGAGCGCGGCAGGGTTGGCGCACTGGCGCGTGCTGGCCGCCGCGATCAACGACGGCGACCGCCAACTCGTGCTTCGCGAGTCCGTCGTGACCGACAATTTCTTCGATGTCCTCGGCGCCGACCCGGCACTCGGCCGCCTGTTCCGGCCCGGTGACGAGGTGCCGTGGGGCGCGAACGCGACTGCCGGCGGCGTGCCGATCGTGCTCAGCCACGCCGCGTGGCAACACACGTTCGACGGTGACTCGGCCGTGATCGGGAGACATCTCTCCTTGCCGAAAATGGGTTGGGCGATGACGGTAATTGGCGTCGCGGCGGCCGGACTCGATTACCCGCGCGGCGTCGAATACTGGGTTCCGTCGAATTACGGCAGCATCGACATCGTTGCGCGTCTCGCGGCGAACATCACGCCGGAGGCCGCGCGCAAGGATTTCCTCGCCTTCCTCGAGCGCGATCCCGAACAGGCGCGAATGCTCGGCGCGAAGTCCGTTGGTGCGCAGGTCCATACGCTCGAGAACATGGTGACGGGCGACGCACGCCCCGCGTTGTTCGCGCTCTCCGCAGCGGTGACGCTGCTTCTCGTTCTCGCCTGCACCAATGTCGGCAACCTGCTGCTGCTTCGGGCCGCCGGGCGCGTGCGCGAGATGGCCATTCGACGCGCGATCGGCGCATCATTGGCTGATCTCGTACGACCGCTCCTCATAGAGAGCATGCTGCTCGCGTTGATGGGTGGCGCGCTCGGTGTCCTGCTCGCGCGCGTACTGCTCGACGCCCTGGTCCGTTTCGCACCGAGCAGTTTGCCTCGCACTGATCTGATCTCGCTCGCGGGCACGCCGCTCGTGACCGCGGCGCTCGTGACCTCGGCGACGGTAATTCTTTTTGGTGTCGTGCCATCGTTCATGGCGTTGCGCTTCGATCTCTCGACGCCGCTGCACGCAGACGCGCGCTCCGGCACGGAAGGCCGGCGTCTTCGTCGCGTTCGGCAGGCACTCGTCGCGTCGCAGATCGCGCTCGCCGTCGTCGTGCTCGCCGGCGCGGGACTGCTGGTGCGGAGCCTGGCGCATCTCGTCGCGATAAACCTGGGATACCCGACTGATCATCTGACGATGCTCGACGTCTCGCTTCCCTGGCGGACCTACGCGCTCGATTGCCGGCCCTCCGGTTCGGTGCTGAGCGCATCGGACACCGCGATTTGGTCGAAGTGCGCCAACGCGACGAACTTCAGCGCGCACGAGCGCATCATGGCGAGCCTGCGCGCGCTCCCCGAGGTCGTGAGCCTCTCACCCGCCGGGGCGCCGCCGTTCTTGGGCTCGAATGTGTGGATGGGACGCTTTGCCGCCGAGGAGCAGTCGGACGCCGAGGCCGAGTCGAACCCATGGTTCGGGTTCGACGCTGTTGGCCCAGATTTCTTCCGCGCACTCGGCGTACCGCTCATCGAAGGACGCGCATTTACGAACGCTGATCGCGAGGATTCACCTCGCGTCGCGGTGATCACGGAGGGAGTGGCGCGCCGATTGTGGCCGAAGCAATCGGCTGTCGGCAAGCGTATCCGCGATCCGGAGCAGCATTCGCCGGACTCGCTGGTGACGGTCGTCGGCGTCGCGCGCGACTTCCACTATCGAGAACATCGGACCAGCACGCCGACGATCTTCAGGCCATATCGCCAGGTGTTGGCGCAAGGCTACTTCGTCGTCCGGACGCGGGGGCCAGCGACGCCAGTCGCGACGTTTCGCCGCGCCGTGGAAAGTGTCGGCGGAGGCGCTACGTTCGTCGACGCGGAGTCGATGGACGAACTCATCGCGCCACAACTCGCCGTGCCTCGTTTTGACGCATTGCTGCTCTCGATCTTCGCGATTGCCGCAATCGTTCTCGCCGCTGTAGGACTCTACGGCATCATGGCATCCGCCGTCGGCCAACAGACCCGAGAGCTCGGCATCCGCATGGCGCTCGGTGCGACGTCGAGCGGCGTGCGTAGCATGGTGCTCAGCGAAGCGTTGATCGTCGCGGGCGCGGGAACGGTCGTGGGCCTCGCGGCGGCGGCGGCCGGCTCTCGCCTTCTCACCTCGATGCTGTTCGAAGTTCGTCCGTCGGACCCGATCACGCTCGCCAGCGTCTCGGCGCTGCTACTCGTGACCGCGGCTGCTGCCGCCTACGCCCCGGCGCGCCGCGCGACGAGGATCGATCCGGTGCGCGCGTTACGATCGGAATAATCGCTGGTTGTAGCTCGAGGGACGAGCGCCCCTTTCCACTCGCCGATCGTTCAGCGAGCGACCATGCCGCTCGAAACGAACGGATCGAGGCGAACGAAGTCCCCCTTCATTCTTTTATGTCTCAGCGGGATTGCTCGGGCAGAGAAGGTTCGCGCTAGGACGCAAGGATTTGGTGACGAAGACCAGCACGTCGCGTGTGGAATTCCGCGCATGCCAAGTAGACAGACGAAACGCCGAGGAGGTAATTTATGGCCATGGCGATCATGGTTCCGCACTACACGGTCGACGACCTCGCCACGTTCCCGAACGACGGGAATCGGTACGAGCTGCTGGACGGGGTGCTGCTCGTGACGCCCGGCCCGAGTGTCGGACATCAGGTCATCGCAAGCCGGATCCAGACACGACTGAGCAACGCCGTTCAATTAACTGGAATTGCGTACGTGGTCGGGCCTGGCGTAGTCGTGCGACTCCCGAACACCCAGTTGCAGCCCGACATCCTCGTCTTTCCGACGAGCTATAAAGCCGACACAGATTGGCGCAAGATCAAAGAGAACTGGCTCGCGGTCGAGGTGCTGAGTCGATCGTCGAAGATCTACGATCGCGAGTTCAAGAAAGACGCGTACTTCGCGCTCGGCGTGGGGCAAGTGTGGCTTGTCGACCGGTGGACCAAGAGTGTCGAAGTCTGGCGTTCGCCCGCGTCGAGGAGAATCGCGCGCGACACGCTTCGGTGGCAGGCGCCGAAGGGCGGTCCGACAGTCACGCTCGATCTCGCCGAAGTGTTCGCGGGAATCGAGTAGACGCGCTTCAGGGTCGTCGCCGGCCCTCCAACGTCCCGCCGCCCTGCTGAAGCCGCATCTTGGTGATCGCGCCGTTCTCGCTGATGAACGTAATGCGCAACGACGGATCGATGGTCGCACCGAATTGCATGTTGCCCAGGTACACGAGCGGAAACTTGCCCTGCCCTTGGCCCTCGGCTTGCGCCACCACGCGACCGTTCTCGACCGTGATGTGCATGACAAACTTTTCGCCGCCAGGTGCAACGAGATCGTAGACGCCCGGCAGGCGATCACGATCGGCGTCGGGAAGCGGAACAGCGACGAGCGGCTTTGGCGCCGCGACGAGCGGCATGCCGAACACCGCGCGCGCAATGTTGAGCGCCACCGCTTCCGGCCCGCGGTCCGAATTGCTGAAGACGGCGACGTTCACGCTGTCGTCCGGGAAAAAGGCGCTCGACGTCGTGAAGCCATTGACGCCCCCGCCGTGCTGGACCGATTTGTGGGTACCAAGCATCGCGGGGATTAAGCCGAATCCATAGCTGAGGCGCTTCCCGTCGTTCAACGTGTCCGCCGTCGTCATGAGTGCGTACGATTTCGCGTTGACGACACGCCCGCCTGCCAACGCGCGCTGCCAGATCACGAGATCGCGCACGGTTGAGCAGAGCGCACCAGCCGAGAACGGGTGCGTCATGCTGAGATAGGCCGCGGGCTTCACCGTTCCGCCCTCCGACGAATATCCATCGGCGAACGACGGGTCCGTGGGTCGCGACGGACAGTAGCTCGTCTGCCGAAGTCCGAGCGGCGTGAAGAATTCACGCTGCAGAAATGACGCGTACGGCTCGCCGGCGATCTTCTCGATGATCATGCCAAGCAGCACGTAGCCGGTGTTGTTGTATCGCCAGCCGGTGCCGGGCGCAAAGTCGAACGTGTCCTTATCGACGAAGGCGACGATTTGACGCGGCGTGAGGTCAGTTGACCAGGTCTTCTGCCACGCGGGTTCTGATGTATAGCTGTGGATTCCCGACGTGTGGTTGAGCAGCTGACGGATTGTGACGACGTGGCCGTGCAGTGGCACGTCCGGGAGATACTTCGACATGGGATCATCGAGCGACAGCTTGCCGCGCTCGATGAGGCGCATGATCGCGGCGGCTGTGAACTGCTTGGTGATCGATCCGATGCGATAGACGGTCGACGCGGTCGCCGGGCGATGTGCTTCGACGCTCGCCTCGCCGTAGCCCTTCATCACGAGCGTATCAGAGCCGCGCAGCACGGCGACGGAAACAGCCGGCGTGCGCGTGTTGGTGATGAAGGCGGTGGCTAGCGAATCGATGCGCGTCACGAGAGCCGCGCGGGACAGTTGTTGGGCGGGTGCTGACACCGCGCCCAGAGCGAGAAGCAGCGATGGGCGGACCAGAGTGCGCATTGTCACGATTGCCTCTAAGATGGAACGATGTCTCGCGTCGTCATACGAAAGGTATGGAGCGGGTGCGTCGCGCGTGAGGCGTACGCCTCACCGTCGCTCCGAGTCGGTCAAGCGCGCGATGCGCTGCTTCACCTCGGCGACCTTTGGTTGGAACTCCGGATCCGCGCTCTTCCAGAGCTCCACGAACTGCGTGTAGTGCGAGATCGCTTTCTGACGATCGTTCCGCGCTTCGTAGAGCTCGCCCAGTCGCTTGTGCGTCCCAGCGAGCGCGAAGTCATCCAGCTCCAGGAGCTTTGCCCAATACGGCGTAGCCAGATATCGCTCGTACGTCGCGATCGCCGAATCGGGCATCTCGGCGAGATCGAAGGCGCGCGCGATGTTGAACAACGCACACGGTGCGCACTCGCCCGCCGGGAAGCCATCGCCTCGTACATCGCCGCGGCGAAACTCCGCGAGCGCGACGAGCGGCTTGTGCTCGGCCAGCGCGATCTCGGCGAGTGCCTTGTGCAGCGAAGGCGCCTGAAGGCGAAGCATCGCCGTATCGGTGACCTCGCGCTGGTACTGATCGAGAATTGCGCGCCCTTTGTCCGGGCGACCCGCAAGCGCGTACACAGACATGGCGGCGAAGTATGGACGGTCGGCGAGCGCGACCTGTCGGATCGGGAGGGCCGCGAGGACGGCGTCGACGGCGTGGACGACTCGCTCCGACGCGCCATGGAACCACGCGTCGCGTTCTAATGCGTCCAAAGAGTCACCGAGCGCGATGCTTGGAACTCCGAGAGCCGCATCCGCAGCGATCGCCTCATTCATGAGACGCTGCCCGTCGGCGTACCTGCCTTGAAGGCGCGCGAAATCGCTTCGCCAGTAGCCGACCCGCGGGCGCAGTTCGGCCGGCGCGGTGACCCTGACGCTGTCCATACTGCGCTCAGCGTCATCGAAGCGGCCCTCTGCATAGCGCACGAGTGGGGTGTACAAGCGGAACTCCGCGTTGTTCGGAAAGCGCCGTCGCGACAGAGCCAGCGTCGCCTCCGCTTCAGCTGTCTTTCCGCGATCGAGCTGCACTTCGATCAAGTTGGAATACGAGATCGCAAATCCCGAGTCCTGCCGAATATCGCGCACGTACAGCGACTCGGCGCGCGCAAACTCGCGCCGCGAGTTCCACATGGACCCGATGTTGTTCGCCTTCTGCGTTTCGTCCTTCCGCAACAGCGCCTCGTACGCGGCGATCGCCTTGCTACGGTCGGCGTGAGGTCCGCCCATGTAGTACGCCGCAGTGGTCTTCAGCCGCTCGATCTCGGGCAATCGATCGCTGTACCGGTACGCGCGTTCGATGGCGGAGTCCCGACTCGAGCGCGGAAGCTGCATGTTGCCCATCGCGATGCTCAGGGCGCGCCATGCGGCGGCGAAAGTGGAGTCGATGGCGACGGCTTCGCGTGCGAGCTCGACCGACTTCGCGGCATTGTTCTCGACGTTGTTCGCGCGCACGGCCGCGCTGTACTTCCGTAACGCGTCGAGCGATGTAGTCGTGACTTCGGCGAG
Organism: Gemmatimonadaceae bacterium; assembly: GCA_025934075.1. Taxonomy (GTDB): domain Bacteria; phylum Gemmatimonadota; class Gemmatimonadetes; order Gemmatimonadales; family Gemmatimonadaceae; genus JAQBQB01. Next base: position 11,023 of record JAICYT010000017.1, on the reverse strand, counting down.
CGGAGGCGTCGCGTGCACTAAGCGCAATGATTCGCCGATCTTCCCGCGCAGCTCGCGCGCGAGCTTGTCGGCCGCATCGATCAGACCGCGCGGCCCGTCGCCCGTCTCGCGGAATGAAGCCAGCTCCGTTCCCGAATCGGCGCTGACCAGTCGCAGCGTGACGATGTATCCGCCCGCCACACCCGTGACGGTTCCGTCGACGACCGCTTTGACGCCTTGCCGCTGCGCGACATCGCGCGCAAGCGCCAGATCGACGCGCGACGTCGGAGCGCGTTGCATGAGCGTCAACACCGACGCGACCGACGCCGGCGACACGAGCGAGATGACGGACGATTGCGCGAGGCCGGCGCGCACGGCGTCGCTCACCACGGCGCCGAGCGCCGAGTCGGTGTGGGTGACGGCGAAGTCCGCGATGAGGACGGGCTCGCGCGACGTGAACTTGCCGGCGGCGAGCAACGAGCCGACCGGACCGACGCCGAACGTGCGCAACAACATGAACACGCCAATCAACGCGACGAATGCGCTGAACGCATAGACGCCGCCGATCGATGTGCGCCGCCACGAGACGTGTGGACTGGCTTTGATGGCGAGCGTCGCCATCGTCCCCGGAGGGGCCGTCGTACCGCCCGGCGTGAGCGTCGGGGTCGTGGTGAGGGCGCGTCGCGTCGCGTGATGGACGTATCCGGTGAATAGAATCACGGGCAGGCCCAACGCCATGACGATGAGCGAGCCCGGGAACACCCAGTCCGGCAAACCAATGCCGACCACGGCCGCCTTGGCGACGATTGCCACGACGATGAACGCGCCCGCCCAGACGCCCAGCGCTCGCCGCAGCGTCCCCGCGCCGGCACGCAACGACGCGGGCATTGCCACGTGAGCATTGCTGCTCGTCACCGATTCGAGAACTCTAACCAGATCGTTCGCGGTTTGCGGCCGTGCGCCGGCGTCCTTTGCCAGGCACCGCATCACGAGCTCGGCGAGCGCTTGCGGCGCATCGCTCCGCAACTCTCCAATCGGCTGCGGGAGCTCGGCCATGTGTGCCGCGAGCAATCGCTGCGGCGTCTTCTCGACGAACGGAGGACGACCAGCGAGCAGCTCGTACGCCATGCAGCCGAACGCGTAGATATCCGCACGATGGTCGGTAGCCGGATCGGCCGCCGCCTGTTCCGGCGACATATAAGCCGGCGTGCCGAGCGACGTGCCGACCTGGGTCAGTGTCGCGCCAGGTGCATGGGTGCGCGACGCGCTGATGGCTTTCGCAATGCCGAAGTCCGTGACCGTGGCCGATCCGCCGGAGAGCAGAACGTTGTCCGGCTTGATGTCGCGATGGACGACGCCGCGCTCGTGCGCGTATGCCAACGCGCGCGCGAGGTCGCGCAGAATGCTGACCGATTCGGTGATCGAGAGCGGACCGCGGCCAAGGCGCGCTCGCACCGACTCTCCGTCGACGAACGGCATCGTGTAATATGGAAGCCCGTCCGTCGCTCCGGTCGACAACACCGGCACGATGTGTGGATGCTGGAGCTGCGCGGCGACGAGAATCTCGCGCTTGAAGCGATCGATGTTGACGCCGGCCGTCAGCTCGGGCGAGAGCACCTTGACGACGACCTTCCGTCCGAGGGCTGTCTCCGTCGCGACGAACACGCGCGACATGCCGCCGCCACCGAGCTCGCGCTCGATCGTGTACGACGTGTCGAGCGTCGATTGGAGTTGCTCGCGGAGGTCCATCCAGCGGCCGGTAAGGTGAGAAAACCTAAGCTACGCGACCGCGCACCGGTGAGCCAGATGGACGTCGAAGCCGAGCGGCGCTCGCGCGACTAGCAACGCGCCCGGCCAGGCCGGGGAGGAGCCAACCATGTCCACGCTCATTCCCCCGCTCATGTGACTGCGATCGCTTTCCATTTTCCTTGGTTGAAGCGGACGACAGTCAAGAGACACCGCGTCATGTGTCCGGCGAGAATCGCCAGCCAAATATTGATCGGCGCGAGCGTCCCCATGCGCGACATCACGAAGCACGCGCCCAACGGAATCACGAGCTGCGAGAGGATGGAGATGTAGAGCGGGCTCTTGGTGTCGCCGGTCCCCTGCAAGCCGCCGGTGTACGTCAGCGCGACGGAGATGAACAACCCGCTCACGCTGAGCACGCGCAGCAGTTGCGTGCCGATCCCGACGACGATGGGATCTCGCATCCCGAAGATCGCGAGGAGTTGCGTGGGCAAGAACCAGAAACAAATCCCGATGAACGCCGCGCCGATGATACCGAACCGCGCGGCGACGTGAACACCTTGCACCGTACGATCGGGCTTGCCCGCGCCAAGGTTCTGTCCCGCGATCACCGCCGCCGCGCCGAGCAGTCCTTGCGACGTCCAGGTCACGAGCGAGAAGAGCTCGGTGTAGGACACCACATACGCACCCTGCGCCGCCGCGCTCTGCGCGAGCGAGCCGATGAACGCGAGCAGCAGCACACCACCGACGTTCATCGCAATCCCTTGAATCCCTGTCGGAAGGCCAAAGCGGAACAACGCGCGAATGATCGTCCAATCCGGACCCCACCCGCCGTCGTGCTTGAAGGAGACCACCCAACCGCCGCGCGTCAGCTTCCACAACGAGTAGATACCGACGACGCCCGACGCGATCGACGTTCCCATCGCCGCGCCGCGCGTGCCGTACGCCGGAACTGGCCCGAGTCCGCGAATGAACATGACGTTGAGGACGATGTTCAACACGGTCATCGAGACGCCGAGGATCATCGGTGTGCGTGCGTCGCCAGCCGCGCGCAACGCGCCGCCAACCATGAAGAAGATCAACATGCCGCCGCTGAACACGAACATGATTCGTAGGAACGGCAGCGCTTCATGCTGCACCGCCGGCGCGGCATTGACGAGCGACAGGAGTCCGGGCGCGAGAACGTACCCCAGCGGAGCGAGCACGCCGAAGGACAGCACGATCACGGTAAGGAACGCTTGATAGATGGTGCGATCCGCCATATCGCCGTTCCCCGCGCCCACGTAGCGCGATACGAGAACGCTCATGCCCATGAACATCGACGACAGGAACACGATCACGACGAGGAAGATCTGGAAGCTCACCCCGATCGCCGCATTCGCGGTGAAGCCGACGAGATTGCCGACCAAGGCGTGATCGATCATGCCCTGGAGCCCGCCGATCACGTTGGTGAGCATCGTCGGCCACGCGAGCTTCCACACGGCGCGCGCGAGTGGACCGTCGACGATCGTGCGATCGAAGCGCCGTCCCGGCGCGGGCGTCGGCGCGACCGGCGCAGCGGCAGTCGACAGCTGACCGGCGCCGCCCGGCGTGACGGGAGTGGAGGTGGAGGCGGTCATGTCAGCAATGTAGGCGTTCGCCAACCACGCGACAGGCGGCCGCGTCTTTCGCACACTGTCGAGACCGCGAATCGACTAGGGTATCGCGTCGCGTTGGTCAGTCCTTCGGGACCGGCACGTCGCTGACAGGCGTGATCGTACTCGTGCAACGCTCGAAGCCGGGCCAGAGAAACTTGTTGAGCGCGTCGATGTCGTCGGTCTCCACGATGTAGAACAGTGTATGCTCGGAGTTTGCCCCGTAGCGGCCGAGCAGCTTGAGCCCTTTCACATTGGGATTGAAGAGCGAGTTGGAGCCCCCTTCGTTCTTGGGGCAAGTCGCGGGAGTGTGTCTTTGGGTGATATGGAAGAGCACGGAGGTCTCCTTTGCTTTTGCGGGAAAGATCTGGGGACAATACCGCCAATCTTGGTCAATGCAACTGCTGAGGGCGCGAAACCTTCAACCGCCTGCGCGCCACTCGCGAAGCGCATGGCGTCCATCACGAAAACCGTGTACGCGCGGCAAAAGCATCCCTTCTCAGTCCGCCGGCGACGCTGCATCGCGAGGAACCGCTGTAGGCGCCGATGCAAGACACGCTGCGAGCGTGACGAACCGGGGTTTACGTTTGGTTGTGCCGAAGACAAATGTCCGACGCGAGCGTATTCGCCGCGCGCTGAGCCTATTTGCGGTCTCGATCGTCATCTCGTGCGTTGCGAGCGACGCACGCCCCGGATCCGCGCCGCCACCGGCGAGCAGCGACACCGATTCTGTGATGAGGAAGCCGGTGGCGGTACCGCCCCAAGTTGCCGCTGGCTCCGACACGATGACGCCGCACCTCATCCCCGGACGCAGCAAGCATGACTCAGCGGCGTTCGCCTCGGCGGTCGCATTCGGACGACGGCAATTGGCGAAGTGGCCCGAGCCACCGACGCCGCTTCCCGGCTCAATTTTGCCGGCGAAGCGTATCGTCGCGTTCTATGGCAATCCACTCTCGAAGCGCATGGGCGTGCTCGGCGAATATCCGCCGGAGGTGATGCTCGCGAAGCTCGACACGATGGTGCGCCAGTGGAACGAAGCCGATCCGACGACGCCGGTGCAGCCCGCGCTGCATCTCATTGCTGTCGTCGCCCAGGGCGCGCCCGGGAAAGACGGTATGTGGCGCTCGCGGATGGACTCGGCGATGATCGAGAAGGTCTACGGATGGGCGAAGCAGCGGAACGCGCTGCTCTTCCTCGACGTGCAGGTGGGAAAGAGCACCATGCAGCGAGAGCTGCCGCACCTCATGCCCTTCCTCGCGCGGCCCGACGTGCACCTCGGCATGGACGCCGAGTTCTCGATGCACTATGCGGCCGAAGGCAGCGCGCCGAGCAAACGGATCGGTCAGTTCGATGCGGCGGATGTGAACTGGGTGTCCGAGCAGCTACGCCAACTCGTGGATGAGAAGAAGCTTCCGCCCAAAGTGCTCGTCGTGCATCGGTGGACCAAGTCCATGATCTCGCACGCGAGTCGGATCACGATCGATCCACGTGTGCAGATCGTGATGCACATGGACGGATGGGGGCCGCCGTGGATGAAGTTCGAATCGTACCGCGACTATATCGATCTCGAGCCGGTGGAGTTCACGGGCTTCAAGATCTTCTTTCACAACGACACGAAGAGGAAGGATGCGTTGCTGACGCCGGGTGAGATCCTGTGGCTGCGGCCGCGGCCAATCTACATCCAGTATCAATAGCGTGCGCCAGGTCGCGGTTGGAATGAGCCCAAGGGCGCTGAGTTCGATGGCGCCTCGAGCTCAACGAATCGCGAGAAACAGGATCTCGATTCCGGGCGTCACGCGAACAAGCTGTCGCACGAGGCGGCGCGAGTCTTTAGAGATCCAGAACGTCGCCGCCCGCCCGCCGACATCCGCCTCGACCCGCCACGTCGCGCCGAGACCAGGCAGCGTCTCGCTGGCAGCGACCCTGGCGGAAAGCGTCTTCGCGCCTTGCCGCCCGGAAAATGCCGGGATGGTGAGCGTGTAGCCTCCAGTCAGCGGCGCCGCCCGCAAGACGAGATCGAAGCTCGCACTGCTGTACACGCCACCCGCCGCGGCCGTGTCTACCTGGCGCGTCGCGGTGCCGGCTTGCTCGACGACGCCGACGACACGCCCATTCCGCCACTCTGTGTGCTCCACGCCGCCGCCATCAGACCGCGAGTCGACCAGTCGGAGCCTCAAGTCGGCGTACGCATCGACGAGAGTGTCGACTCCATTCCCCAGCACCGCGTCCGCCCTTCTATAAATGCGTCGCAAGCGAAGCTCGCCATTCACGCGCACCGTGTCGAGCGCGTCGACGATCGTGCCCGTGCGTTGGCGATCGCCTTGGCGAATGACGTAGATCTCGAGCGAATCGGTCGTGAGCTGAAGTCGCTGAGGGTCTAGTCCCGCGACGGGCTTCGACTGAGCGTGGACGGTACCGATGAGGAGGACGGTGGCAGAGAGCGCGCGGATCAGCATGTGCGAACGGATTGGGCGAGAGATCGATTGAATGTCCTCAAGGTGCCCGACGGACGTCTCCCTGCGCAATCACGAGCCGTCAATTCGCGGTCACCTGCCGATACCATCGCCCGGCCGCATAGTAGAAGGCGTCAGCAGCCTTGCCCTCGAAGATGTCCTCGATCGCATCGTGGTCGATCGGTTGAGGAATCGGATGTCCGTCAACGTCGTCGCGCCAGAGAGGGATCTTGGGAACCGCCAATGTTCTGATGAGCCGCGAGTAGCCCCACCGTTTGCCGCCGATTCCTTGCACCGACGCGCCGTCCCATGCGCGACCCAACGAGTTGGCGAGACGAACGCCCCGGTCGATTCTGTAGATGAGGATTCGCGATGTGTCGTTGACGGAGCACAACACAGCCCACTCGCTCACGCGTGCGGCCGTAAAAGACCCGTGAATGACATTTTTCGGTATGCGGGCATCGTAGGGTTGTGGAACCAGACACGATCGGCGTTCGAGGTCACGACGCACGGCGAGCGGGAGGGTCGTGAACGCAGCGGGCCGGAGGCGTCGAATCGCATCGAGCGACGCGTTTGCCTGCGCCTGCACCGCATTCGTACTCAAGACGAGCGCGGCGGCAACAATCCCGGCTCTCACGCCGCGCCGCTCACTCGAGAGAATCGCAACCGGCCGAAGCCGCCATGCCCCTATGCACATCTAATGGAGCACGTGTAAGTTTCCCCTAGACCCGCATAGTAAACCATTTCTTCGCTTCCGTTGTCTACCCACATATGTTCGCCAAAGAGTCCGGACTCCTGCAAGGCACCGTCGAGCTCCTCATCCTCAAGGCACTCTCCTGGGGACCGATCCATGGCTACGGCATCGCCAGCTGGATCGAGTCCGCCACAGACGACGTCTTGAGCGTCGAGGAAGGCTCGCTCTACCCCGCCCTCTACCGCATGGCCCGCAAAGGATGGATCAAGGCGCAGTGGGGGGTCACCGAAAACAACCGCCGCGCCAAGTACTACCACCTCACCGCTGAAGGACGGCGCCAGTTTCGCGACCAAACCACCGGATGGCAACGGTTCGCCGGCGCCGTCACCCAAGCCATCACCACCCGGGCCATCCCCAGTTGGGCGAAGTGACGAGGCATCCATGACCAAACGCGACTTCCGTATCGTCCCCCCGAAACCACAGGCCGAGATCGACGACGAGCTTCGCTTCCACCTCGAGGAGCGAGTGCAAGGCTACATCGCGAGCGGCATGAGTCCCGACGACGCTCGGAAGAAAGCGCTCGAGCGACTCGGCGACGTCGCGAGCGTGCGCGACGAATGCGCGGCGCTGCTCACCGAAGATCGGAGGGCGGAGGCGCGCCGCGACTGGTTTGGCGACCTCGCGCAAGACCTCCGATTCGCGCTGCGATCCGCGGTCCGCGCGCCAGCATTCACGCTCGCGGCAATCGTTACACTCGCACTGGGGATCGGCGCAAACGCCGCGGTCTTCGGTGTCGTGAAGTCCGTCTTGCTCGACCGGCTGCCGTACGCCGACGCCGGCCGCCTCATGCGCATCTACTGCCCGTACCGCACCGGCTTCACAGAGCGCGGTGCGCTCAGCGCCGGCACGGTGAGCGACATCCGCGAGCGACAACATTCGTTCGCGAGCCTCGGCGCATTCCTGCCGCAGCGCGACGCGATTTACGCAAGCAGCGACGCGCCTCAGGTGATGAAGTCGATGTTCATCGAGCCTGACCTGCTTCGCACACTCGGCGTCACACCCGCTCGGGGTCGCACGTTCGCCGACGATGACGGCAATCACGACACGACAAGCGTCGTGCTGATTTCATATGGTGCTTGGCAGCGCGTCTTCGGCGACGACGCCAATGTGGTCGGCAAAGTCATTCGCCTCAACAGCATTCCGCGCACGATCATTGGCCTCTTGCCGCGCGACTTCTTGCCGCCCGAAGGGACACCTGACTTCTATCTCCCGCTCAGCATCAAACCGATGATGCAAGACCCGATCAGCGTGCGCGGCTCGCACAACCTGGGCTTCGTCGGACGGTTGAAGCCCGGCGTCACCGTCGAGGGCGCGCGCCATGAGCTCGCAAGCATCGGCGCGGAGCTCGAGCGTCTGTACGCCAAAGACAACCTTGGCATTGGACTCGATGGGGTGTCGCTTCGCGATGCAATGGTCGGCGACACGCGGACGCCGCTGCTCGTTCTCCTCGCGAGTGCGGGACTCGTGCTGCTCATCACCTGCGCGAATCTCGCCGGCGCGCTCGTCTCGCGCACGATCTCGAGGCGCAAAGAATTCGCGGTGCGCGTCGCGCTCGGCGCCGGACGCGGACGACTCGTGCGACAACTGCTCACCGAGAGCGTGTTGCTCGCGTTCGCCGGCTGCATCGCCGGACTCGCGCTCGCGATGATCGGACTGGGGCTGCTGCGCGGGCTCGCGCTCTCGTCGCTGCCTGCATACGCGAACCTCTCGCTCGATCGCGGCGCGATCTTCGTCACCGCGACACTCGCACTCATTACAGGACTTGCATTCGGCACGGGACCCGCGCTGTCCGTCGGGCGGGCCGACCCGCAGGATACGCTTCGCGAGCAGACGCGTGGCGCGAGCGAAAGCCGCCGTACACGGCGCGCGCGGGGTGTGCTCGTCGCGGGACAGATTGCGCTCTGTGTGAGCCTACTCGCGGGCGCCGGTCTCCTCGTGCGCAGCCTCATCGCCATGACGACGGCACCGCTCGGGTTCACGCCCGCCAAGCTGCTCACGTTCACCGTGCAGCTTCCGAACGCGAAATACCGCACGGTGGCCGCGCGAGTGCAGGCGTACGACGAGCTCGCGCAACGCATTCGTGCCCTGCCCGGCGTCGCCGAGGCTGCGAACATATCGCAGCTGCCGACACAGATCACCAACAGCAACGGCCTGTTCATTCGCGACAAACCCTGGGCGCCGAATGAGCCGGTGCCGTTCATCCTCACGTCGCGCGTCTCCGACAACCTGTTCGCGACGCTCGGGATTCCGCTCGAGCAAGGACGCACGTTCACCACCGCCGATCGCGATTCGGCGCCGCCGTCGATCATCATCAATGAAGCAATGGCGCACCGCTACTGGCCCAATGGCAACGCGGTCGGCGCGCAGATTCACATCGGTCCGCCGGATCCCACCGAGCCGTGGATCACGGTCGTGGGTGTCGTCGGCAACGTGCGCAACGATCCAACGCATCTGACTCCAGAGCCGACGATGTACCTCACGCTGCGGCAATCGCCGTCGGCCGACGCGTTCGTCGTGCGTGCAGCGGGGAGCATCGACCCTTTGTCATTGCTGACCAGCGTGCGTCGCGTGATCTCGTCATTCGACCCGACCATTCCGGTCTACAAGGTTGCGACGATGGAATCGGTCCTCGGCGATACATTCGCACCGCGGCGGCTGCCGGTCGTGCTCATGACCGCGTTCGGCGCGCTCGCGCTTCTGCTTGCCTCGGTCGGCGTCTACGCGATGTTCGCGAACATGGCGGCGGCGCGCGAGCGCGAGTTCGGCGTGCGCGTCGCGCTGGGCTCGAGCCGAGGCGCGATCGTGCGACTCGTGCTGCGGCAGGGCGGCGGGTGGATGGTGCTCGGGTTGGGCGTCGGTGCGTTCGGCGTGATGACGGCGGCGCGGCTCGTGCGCACGCAGCTCTTTGGCGTCGCGCCATTCGATCCGCTGGCGATCGGCGGTGCGGTGCTCGCACTGATCGTATGTGCGGGGGTCGCGTTGATGGTCCCGGTGCAGCGGGCGAGCCGGGTTGATCCGATTACGGTGCTCCGATGAGGGGACGCAGGGCTAGCCGTGGTCTACATTAGCAATTCATAAAACCAGACCGTGCCGAAATCTGCCGCGCGGTACGGTTCGATGCGCTGGAATCCCAGACTCTCGTACAATCGCTGGGCTCCGATCGCCGTTTCTTGCGTCCCGAGCCGGACGCGCGTGTAGCCCCCGTCCCGGATGGCCTCGATCGCGTGTTCGGTGAGCGCACGCGCGACGCCGCGCCGTCGCGCGCCGGGCCACACGAACACCCGCTTCAATTCGGCGGTCTCGGGCCCGATTGTCTGGAACGCCGCGCAACCCAAGGGATCGTCGCCATCGTACGCGACCCACAGTGCGCCCGTCGGCGGAAGGTATGGCGCCGGCAATGCGTCGACAACGCGTTGGATGCTCGCCGGCTCGACGGAGTGTAATTCCAGGTGCGCTCGCACGAGTGCGCGGGCGGCATCGAGTGTCGAAGGGTTATCGGCGAGACGAATGCGCATGATCGTGGAGCGGTCGACGGGCACGAATCGAACGTTGCCCGCAATCTAGTCCCCGCGGCAATTAGAGTCTTGATATGCCACGTGCCCAGGCATTGGCATTCCACCTTTGAGTGTCCGTATCCGAACCTATTCCACCCGAACAGGCACTCTCAAAAGGAGGCGGTGGGGCGCGGCCGCGTTGATGCCACCGGTGCGAACCTCGAGGCGAAGCGTTCCCGCTCGAGTTGGTGTGTACTCGAAGTCGTACGTCTCGCCAAGGCTGAACGCCTGTCGGGCGAGACGCGGCGTCTGCTGAGACGCGGGAAGATCGAAGCCGTCCTTGGCGACTGGACGCCAGTGAACCGCCATCGTGTCCGTGACCAACGTTGCTTGACTATCGGGGCGCGCCGTCAGCCACATCGCCACTGCCGGATTCACGGTGGACAGGTTGATCAAACGAAACCGCGCGGATTGGCCGGCATGAAGTATCAAGGTGTCGGGGTTCGCCTGACCGTTGATCTCGAGCGGGTGGACCGGATCACGAACGCCACGACCTTTGAGGAAGAACACGTGATCGTCGCGTGACGGTACCGCCGCCGGTTCGCGCACGATGATCGCTCCCTCCATCCCCGCGAACTCCTGGCGCACTTCATCCATGTGAGCGTGATACATGAATGTGCCCGCGCGGCGCGGTGTGAAGCGAGCCACGAACGAGTCACCTGGCGCGATCGCAGGCGCGAGGCGTTTGCCGGCGCCGCTGAAGCCCGGCACACCGTCGACGTAGCTATCCTCGACCTCGATGCCGTGCCAATGGACGCTCGTGGGCTCCGAGAGTTGGTTCACAACTGTGATCGATACCGGCTCGCCGCGCGTGAGGTCGAGCTCCGGGCTAAAGTCGGTGCCAGTATCCGTGCGTTTGCCGCGCTCGTCGAGAATGAAGTGCATGGACGACACGGTATCCTT
>JAICYT010000227.1 GCA_025934075.1 Gemmatimonadaceae bacterium | reverse complement strand
CCCGGCGATGGACAGCGACGACGTATTCGTCGCTAACACGCACTCGGCCGCGACGGCTGACTCGAGTTGACGGAAGAGCGCACGCTTCGTCTCGAGGTCTTCGATCACTGCTTCGATCACGAGTCCGCAGTTCGAGTACGGTGCGGGATCATCGCTCAGCGCCTCCGTTCGGAAATCGATGCGGCCAATCAGTGCGTCGGCATCGGACTGACTCATGCGTCCCTTCTCGACATCGCGGGCCGTCGACTTCGCGATCGACGCTCTGGCATTCGCCGTGGCACCGTCGCGCGCGTCAGCAATCACGACCCCGTGGCCCGCCCTCGCGGCCACCTGCGCGATACCGGTTCCCATGGCTCCCGCGCCGACCACGCCGACCACCGTCATGCTGTCGAGCGCCATGCTATTGCCCCGTGAACACTGGCTTTCGCTTCTCGAGAAATGCCTGGACGCCGGCCGCGTAGTCGGCGGTGCGACCAGCCTCACGCTGTAGCTCTTCCTCGTAGTCGAGCTGATCGTCCAAGTCGACACCCAGCGACGCGTTGAATCCGCGCTTGATCAGTCCAAGCGCGCGCGTCGGCTGCGTCGCCAGGTGTCGCGCCGTTCCGGCAGCCGTCTCGATCAATGCTTCGGGTTCCGTCACCATGTACACGAGCCCCCAGTCGCGCGCCTGTACAGCCGACATCTTCTCGGCGAGCATCGTCATGATCGTCGCACGATGCAACCCGACGATGCGCGGAAGTATGAACGTCCCACCCGTGTCGGGAATGACGCCGATCTTCGCGAATGATTGAACGAACGTCGCTGAGGTTGACGCGAACACGATATCGCACGCAAACGCCAGATTCGCTCCAGCGCCGGCCGCAACTCCGTTCACGGCGCACAGCACGGGCTTCTCGAGCTTGCGAATCGCACGCACGATCGGGTTGTAACCGTCTCGCACGAAGTCGCCGAGGTCCGGCATCTGACCGTCCTTTGGCAACGCCTCCGCGAGATCCTGGCCAGCGCAAAACCCCCGGCCCGCACCCGTCAGCACGACCGCGCGAATCGATTCGTCGTCTCGAATACGCTCGAACGCGGTGACTATCTCGCTGGCCATCGAACGGCGGATGCTGTTCAGGACGTCGGGCCGATTCAGTGTGACGGTCGCCACTCCATCGCCGACCGCCAACAGGATATCGCTCATTCCACCTCCCTTGGGATTACTGGCTCGGCGCGGAAGATAGCCCGGAACCCCGCAAGCTCGGCAGGCCCGGGCCGCTGGCTTCGCGACGCGCCCCCGGACAGATTACAGCACGTGACGACACTTCCCGTGCCTCGCGGCTCGCACTCGCGCCGATCGGCCAAAGCACAACGGGCCGCCGCGCCCGAGCATCGTTTCGATTGGCGCCGCATTGCGTACAACGCGCTGGTGTCCCGCGCCCTCGACGACATCGAAGAGGCAACCAACAAGAACAAAGCGAGCGTCCGCCGCGAGGATCTGGTGCTGTACCAGTTCTCGGCGCGCGGGCATGAGGTCGCGGAGGTCATTCTCGGGTCGTTGATCGATCACAAGCACGATGCGGCGAGCGCGTACTATCGATCGCGACCGTTGTTGTTGTCGCTCGGACTCAGCATCGAAGACGCATTCGCCAGTCCGCTCGGACGATCCGGTGGATTCAGCGACGGCCGCGACATCGGCGTCGTCTGCAATCTCCCGAATCGCGACGGACCGATCGTGCTTCCGATGTCGGGCGACGTCGGCTCGCAGTACACGCCCTGCGCCGGATGGTCGCAAGCGATCCAGTATCACACCGACGTTCTTCGCGACGACAGTTGGCGCGGCGCGATCGGCGTCGTGCTCGGCGGTGAGGGCTCGGTCGCAACGAATGGTTTCTGGTCGTCGCTGACGATGGCGACCACGCTATCGCTTCCGATGTTGTTCTACATCGAAGACAACGGACTCGGCATCTCCGTGCCTGGCGAACTGCAAACTCCGGGTGGCGACATCGCTCGCAACCTCACCGCGTTCGGCAATTTGTTCGTGCGCAGCGGAGACGGCACCGATCCAGATGAAACAGCACGTCTCCTCGCCGAATGCGTAGATCACGTGCGGGCGGGCAATGGTCCGGCGCTCGTGCGTCTCACCGTTCCTCGATTGTGCAGTCACTCGGGTCCGGACAATCAGCGCGGCTATCGTACCGACGAAGAGATCGCGGCCGATGCGCAACGCGATCCGCTTCCGCGACTTCGCGCGCATCTCGTCCCCGCAATGCTCTCGGAGAAGGAGTGGTCGGCGCTCGAGAGCGAGGTCGCGCGCGACGTGCAAGCTGGCCTCGACGCCGCGCGTGCTCGACCGAGTCCCGATCCGTCGACGGTCGCGCGCTGGGTCTTTGCCGACGACTCCGCGAATTCGCCGGAAGCCTACGGCGGTTTATCGCGCGCCGAGCGCGCGGCACTTGGCGGCAATACATCGGCGGAGTCTGGGACGGACGTGGTCCGCTTTGCTGAAGCGGTGCGGCGCACGCTGCGTCATGAGCTCGAGGAGAACCCGAAGCTCCTCGTATTTGGTGAGGACGTCGGCCGTAAAGGCGGCGTGCATCTCGTCACTGAAGCATTGCAAAAACAATTCGGGGTCAATCGCGTATTCGATACGAGTCTCTCGGAAGAAGGAATCATCGGACGTGCCGTCGGGATGGCGATCTCCGGATTGATGCCGGTCGCGGAAATTCAATTTCGGAAATACGCCGATCCCGCAACGGAGCAGTTGAATAACTGTGGAACTCTGCGCTGGCGAACTGCCAATCGATTTGCGGCTCCGATCGTAGTGCGCATGCCCGGCGGTTTCGGAAAGGATGTCGGCGACCCGTGGCACAGCTTGAGCGACGAGGTTCGTTTCGCGCATGCGTATGGATGGCAGGTCGCCATGCCGTCGAACGCGGCCGACGCCGTTGGATTGCTCCGCTCGGCGATGCGCGGCGCGAATCCAACGATCTTCTTCGAGCATCGGTCGCTGCTCATGACGAGCGATGGCAGCGCGCGCTATCCGGGCGACGACTACGTCGTCCCCTTTGGCTCAGCGTCGGTGGTTCGAGAGGGCGCGGACATCACTGTCGTCAGCTGGGGTGCGCTCATGCATCGCTGCATCGACGCGGCGGCGCAGTTTGATGGGCGCGTCGAGCTGATCGACTTGCGGTCCATTGCACCGTGGGACCGCGAGGCCGTTCTCGCGTCGGTGAGGAAGACCGGACGCTGCATGATCGTGCATGAAGACAATCTCACGGCGGGCTTCGGTGCCGAGATCGCGGCGACGGTCGCGAAGGATGCGTTCTGGCATCTCGACGCGCCGGTCGATCGCGTCGCCGTCGAAGACGTGCCGATGCCGTATCACCAGGTGCTGCTCGAGGCGGTACTGCCGAGCGCCGAGATGATCGCGGCGCGCATCGACGCGTTGCTTTCTGTTTGACGTCGCGGCGCAACGGACTGAAACGACAAACCCCTCAGGAGCAGCACGCTGCTGCCTGACGGGCTCATCCTAGCTGGCGGGAGTCGATCTATCGGTTCGACTACACAACGTGCGTGGACCGATAGACTTCCCTCTCCCGACTCGCATCGGTCCGAATCGGTGTTCTGGAATTCTTCAGAACGACAGTCGTGACCAGCAACCCCACGACCGGTGAACCGGCGTCGAACCGCCGACTCACAGTGCTTCAGCAGCGTCCCGCCAAAGCTATTCCGACCGCGGGTTAGACCGTGTCCGCGTTCGGGCGTACATAATGTGATCGCGCGCGATTGTCGTCAATCGAGAAAATTTCCCGAAGGGAGTAACCGGCAGCCGGCGATGACGGTTCGCGAAGCCGAGAACAGGCGCCACTCAGAGTGCGGGCATTCGCTAGCTCAGATCGCTTTGAACTCTTCGAACGGCTGCCGGCACTCGTTGCAGAACCAGATCGACTTGCACGCCGTTGATCCAAAGACACTCTTCTGCTCGGTGTTGTGCGACTTGCAATACGGGCAACGAATCGTCGCTGCTCGACGGCGCAGCGGAATCAACTCGGATGACTCGGCTCGACCAGGCGGCGCGATTCCGTAGGCCTCGAGTTTTTCTCGCGCTTCCGCCGTCATCCAGTCGGTGGTCCATGCCGGCGAGTACGTCGTTCTGATCTCGACCGGGCCGAGCGCTTCGGCCGCGAGTGCTCGTCGAATCTCGAGCTCGATCGCGTGCATCGCCGGGCAGCCGGAGTAGGTCGGTGTGATCGTCACGACAACGCCGGCATCGCTGGCAACGACGTCTCTGATGATGCCGAGCTCGACGACGCTGAGGACAGGCACCTCGGGATCCTTTACGCTCTGCAGGATCTCGAACAGTTCTTCGCGAGACGGAATAGCGCGCTTCACCATGTTGCCTCTGGATGCGAGCGCGCGACAATTTGCATCTCGGCGAGCATGTGTCCCAAGTGCTCTGTGTGTCGACCTTCGCGCCCCCCGCGCTGCATGTACGCTGCGCTCGGTACGTTCAACGTAGCGCGGCGCAATACTTCCTCGATTTGCGCGCGCCAGGGTTCGGCCAAAGTGCTCGGGTCGACACCGAGCCCACCCGCTGCCGCGTCCCGATCGACCGCGTCGGCCATGAAGAGCTCACCCGTGTATCGCCACAGGTCGTCAACGGCGCGTTGGGCGCGGGCATGACTTTCGTCGCTACCGTCGCCGAGCGTGATGACCCATTGGGCGCTGTGCCGCACGTGGTATCGCGATTCCTTCACAGCTTTCGCCGCGATGCCCGCCAGATCCGCATTTGCGCTGCGCCGCAATGCCTCCATCTCGAGCAATGAGAATACGCTAAAGAAGAGTTGGCGGACGATCGTGACCGCGAAGTCTCCGATCGGAAGCTCGACGAGCAGCGCGTTACGGTAGTCGATGGCGTCGCGGAAATACGCGAGTGCGTCTTCGTTCCGTCCGTTGCCCTCGACCTGTCCAGCGAGCTTGAGCAACAGCGTTGCTTCGCCGATCAAGTCGAGCGCGACGTTCGCCAGCGCAATGTCTTCCTCGAGAATCGGGCCGTGTCCACACCACTCGGACAGTCGATGACCCAACACCAGGCGGTCGTCGCCCAAGCGCAGCAAGTATGAGAACGATGAAGCATCACTCATCGGACCGTGGCGTTAGAAGACACGAACACCGCGGGGAACCTTGTAGAACTGCGGGTGCCGATAGGGCTTGTCAGTCCCGGGATCGAAGAACGGACCCATGTCGTCTGGGGTCGATGCCGTGATGGCGTCGCTCGGCACGACCCAGATGCTGACGGCCTCGCCGCGACGCGCATACACGTCGCGCGCGTTCTCCAGCGCCTGTTCGGCGCTCACGGCGTGAACGCTGCCCGCGTGCTCGTGCGCCGCGCCGTGCGGAGGTTGAAGAAACACCTCCCACAGTGGCCACTGTGAGTCCGCGGGCTGGACACCGCCGCCGTTTGTCTTGTCGTCGCGCGAGTCTGGCATGTTCATGAAGACGGCGGCCGGAGCCGCCGCGAGTGAAGGTCAGTCAGCCGCCTCGGATGTCGATCGCTCGTGCTTCGCCGCGTACGCCGCCGCGGCGACGCGCACCCACTCACCATCGTCGTGCGCTTTCCGTCTGGCGGCGAGGCGCTCACGATTGCACGGGCCATCGCCCTTCACGACCCGCCAGAACTCCTCCCAATCAATCGGACCGAAGCGCCAGTTGTCCGATTCCTTATCGAACGCGAGATCCGGATCGGGTAACGTGAGGTCGATCGCCTTGGCCTGCCCGACCGTCAAGTTGACGAAGCGCTGCCGCAGTTCGTCGTTGCTCTTCTTCTTGACGCCCCATCGCTTGAGCTCATCGCTGTTCGGAGACTCGCTGTCATGCGGACCGAACATCATGAGCGACGGCCACCACCAGCGATTCACGGCATCTTGCGCCATTGCCT
>JAICYT010000030.1 GCA_025934075.1 Gemmatimonadaceae bacterium | reverse complement strand
ACGATCGCCGCGTTCCTCGCGATTCTCTTTGCGGCGATCAACGACCAGCCGCCGGCGACGACACTCGCCATCCCGAGCGACTTCGTCCATCGGATCATGGAAGGAATCGGACTTTCAGGCCGCGAGGTCGGGTTGAACGCGATGGTTGGTCGCATCCGGGAGTATGCGCGGCGAGCCGCGCAAGAGATCTGACGGCAAGTGGCGAAATCGCCAACGCGCCTGCGCGTTCTCAGCGCGTCGGACATCGATCGCGCCATCGACATGCCCGCGTCGATCGACGTGATGTCCACCGCATTCGGCCAGCTCGCCGCTGGTCGCGCCAACGTGCCACAACGCCTTGGGCTGACGACGGACGACGGCCTGATGCTCGCGATGCCAGGCTCCCTCCCCGACGAACGCGCGCTGGCCATCAAGATCGTCACGGTCTTCCCGGGAAACGCCCGCCTGGATTTGCCATCGATCTACGGCCTGGTGCTCGTCCTCGATGCGCCGACCGGCGCGCCGGTGGCGCTTATCGAAGGCAGTCATCTCACCGCGCTGCGGACCGGCGCGACCTCCGGCCTCGCGACAACATTCATGGCGCGCAACGATGCTCATGTCGTCGCGCTGTTCGGTGCGGGAGTGCAAGCGCGAACCCAACTCGCGGGTGTGTGCGCCGTTCGCGGGGTCCGTGAAGTGCGCATCGTGTCGCGTCGCGCCGAGCGCGCCGAGCAATTCGCGCGCGAGCTCGTCGGCCTCGACGTTCGCGTGCTGCGGGAAGCATCGGCAGCCGTTCGAGGCGCCGACATCGTCATCACGGCGACGACAAGCTCGACACCGCTCTTCAACGGACAGGACCTCGATCCCGGAACTCACATCAACGCAATCGGCGCGTACACGGCGCACATGAGAGAAGTCGATTCCATGGCCGTGCGGCGCGCGCGGGTGGTCGTCGACACGCGACACGGCGCACTTGTCGAGGCGGGGGATCTTCTGATCCCAATGCGTGAGGAAACGATCGGCGCCGAGCACATCGTGGCCGAGCTGGGAGAGCTCGTGAACGGTTCGAAACGGGGCCGCACGCGCCAGGATGAGATCACTCTGTTCAAATCTGTTGGCCACGCCGCCGAAGACGTCGCGTTGGCGCATCGCGTTCTCGAAATCGCGACCGCGCAAGACATCGGCACAATGGTCTCGCTATGAGCGACTCGGCCGATGTGGTAATCGTTGGTGGCGGCATCATGGGCATGAGCACGGCGTATCATCTGGCCAAGCGCGGATGTCGCAACGTCGTCGTCCTCGAGCGTGGCGAGATGTTCGGGCTCGGCTCGACCGGACTGAACGCCGGTGGCGTGCGCCATCAATTTTCTTCTCCGGTGAACATCGAGCTCTCGAAGCTGAGCATCGGGATGATGGAGCGCTTCGCCGGCGAGATGGAACAGGAAGTCGCGTTGCGCCGCTGCGGCTATCTGTTCCTGCTCGATTCTCAGACCGACCTCGATCGGTTTCGCAGCAATGTCGAATTGCAAAATCGGCATGACGTGCCGAGTCGAATCTTGGATGTCGGCGCCGTCGCGAGGCTTGTTCCTGAAGCCGATTTGACCGGGATCATTGGCGGTGCGTGGTGCCCGCGCGACGGGCTTGTCGACCCGCACGGGCTGCTTCAAGGCTATGTCTCGCAAGCCCGGAAGCTCGGAGTCACGTTGCGAACACACGCGCCCGTGACGGCGATCGATCGCGCTGGATCGAACATGCATCGAATCGTCACGACGAGCGGGGTCATCGAGACTCCGGCGGTGGTCATCGCCGCCGGACCGTGGTCGGCGCAGGTTGGCGCTCTGGCGGGAATCGACTTGCCGATCGAACCGATTCGACGACAGATCGCCGTCACCAACCCGGTGCCCGGATTGCGCGCGGACTTCCCCTTCGTCATCGACTTCTCACGCGCGCTCTACTTTCATCGCGAAGGCGCCGGGATTCTGACTGGAATGTCCAACCGTGACGAGCGGCCGGGTTTCGACACGACTGTCGACGAGGGTTGGCGTCTCACGCATCTCGAGAACGCGGTCGCGCGATTGCCGATGCTTGCCGATGCCGACCTGCTCGCGGAGTGGGCCGGACTGTACGAAGTCACGCCCGATGATCAACCGATTCTCGGCCGGCTCCCGCATGCCGATGGAATCTTTGTAGTCGCCGGGTTCAGCGGTCACGGTCTCATGCATGGCCCGGGCGCCGGACTCTTGATGGCCGAGGAGATCCTCGATGGTCGTGCGCGCACTATCGACATCGATCCGCTGCGTTGGGACCGGTTTGCCAGCGGCACGACCGCTGGAGAGTTCAACGTCGTGTAGGCGTCTTACATTGCACGCATGCCGGCCTCAATCACGAACGAGATCGCGCTCGACGATCTTCTGTCGACGCCGCGGCGCGAAACTGTAGCGGCACTCGATGCATGCCCCGGCGACATCATCATCCTCGGCGCCGGTGGTAAGATGGGGCCGACGCTCGCTCGAATGGCCGCGCGCGCGGCGAGCACTGCCAGCGGATCGCGCCGCGTGATGGCCGTCTCCCGCTGGTCGTCGCACGATGCCGAGCGTGCATTGAACGATGCCGGCGTCGAGACGATCGCGTGCGATTTGCTCGACCGCGACGCCGTCGCACGACTGCCCGATGCGGCAAACGTCGTCTTCATGGCCGGCCAGAAGTTCGGCACGACCGGCGCTCCGGCGATGACCTGGGCCATCAACACGCTCGTCCCGGCGAATTGCGCCGAACGGTATAAGGGTTCTCGAATTGTGGCGTTCTCGACAGGCAATGTGTATCCGCTTACTCCAGTGGGCGCTGGCGGCTCACGCGAAAGCGACACGCTGGGACCGGTCGGCGAATACGCCGCGTCGTGCGTCGGTCGAGAGCGAATCTTCGAGCTCTACGCCGAACGATCGGGAACGCGCGTCGCGATCGTGCGTCTCAACTATGCCATCGATCTACACTACGGGGTGCTGGTGGATCTTGCGTTGCGCGTTCACCGCGGGGAGCCGGTTCCCGTCGACATGGGCTATGTCAACGTCATCTGGCAAGGCGACGCGAATCGCCTAGCGCTCGAGTGTTTGCCGCGCGCAAGTGCGCCGCCATTCATTCTCAACGTCACCGGAAACGAAGTGCTGTCGGTGCGAGCACTCGCCGAATGGTTTGGTTCGCGGTTCGGCAAGCGCGTCACGTTCGTGGGGACTGAACGTCCCGATGCGCTGCTGAGCAATACCGAGCGCATGCAAACGTCGTTTGCCGCGCCGGAAACCACGCTCGATGACATGCGCGAGTGGATCGCGAGCTGGATCGAGCGCGGCGGATCGTTGCTCGGCAAGCCGACCAAGTTCGAGGCGCGCGATGGAAGGTTCTGAGCAGCCAAGTGTGCGGCAGCACCTTCGTGCCGGCACGGTCATTCCCGCGCATCCGCTCGCGCTCGATGCGTCGCGCCGACTGGACGAGCGTCGCCAGCGCGGTCTGACGCGCTACTACATCGACGCCGGCGCGGGCGGCGTAGCTGTCGGCGTGCACACGACGCAGTTCGCCATTCGTGACTCGAGCGTCGGCCTCTATCGTCCGGTTCTCGAGCTTGCGATGGACGAGGCTCGCTCGACGCTCGGTCCGAGTGCGCGACCGTTCGCGATGATCGCTGGCGTCTGCGGTCACACCGCGCAAGCGCGCACGGAAGCGGAGATCGCGACTGCGCTCGGCTATGACGCCGGTCTGTTGAGTCTGGGCGATTGGCGCACGGAGACGGAAGCAGAGTTGATCGATCACTGCCGCATCATCGCCGAGGTGATTCCGCTTTTCGGGTTCTACTTGCAGCCGGCGGTTGGCGGAAGAGTTCTCTCATTCGAATTCTGGAGCGAATTCGCCGAGATCCCGAACGTGTGGGCGGTCAAGATCGCGCCGTTCAATCGGTATCAGACCTTCGACGTCGTGCGCGCTGTGGTCGAGGCTGGGCGCGACGACATCGCGCTCTACACCGGGAATGACGACAACATCGTCGCCGATCTGCTGACGGCGTTCCCGATCAGCGTCGGCGGCGTCACGACGCTGCGCTGGATCGACGGCGGCTTGTTAGGCCAGTGGGCTGTGTGGACGCGTGCGGCGGTGGAGATGTTTGCCGCGGTAAGAGCCGCACGCAGCCGCGCCACGATCGACCCTGATCTGTTGTCACTTGGCGCTGCGCTGACGGATGCGAACGCCGCTGTCTTCGACGCGGCGCATGGCTTCAAGGGTTGCATCCCGGGGATTCACGAAGTGTTGCGACGCGAGGGCCTGCTCGACGGAATCTGGTGTCTCGATCCCAACGAGACCCTGTCGCCCGGACAGGCGGAGGAGATCAGCCGAGTCGAGCGAAGCTATCCGCGCGTCCGGTTTGGCTCGCCTTGAGGCTCCTCGCTGGCGCCGCGCCCGCAAACCGCTTAAAAGAACCGTGCGGTCCAACTCCGGCCCGCCGGCTGCTCGAATCGCGTTCTCCAATTCGCCGCGTCGGTCAGACTGATATCGAACACCGGCGTCTCTAGCGCGACATCCCCGCGCTTGACGCGTTCGCTGAACTCTTCCAGCGTCGCTGTCTCGATTCCCGATTTCGTGCGGTAGAACACGCGGCCGCCGCCGACCAACCGCGACCCAATCGTCTTCTCTAGTTGCTGAAGCGTCCGGAACAGACCGTCGATGGAGCAGCCTGACGCGTTCTCAGCGGTGACGTCGACCCCCACGGCGAGAAAGCGACCGTCTCGCCACTCGCGACCACAGCGGAGCGGAACGCCGTGCGCCTTCCATTCCGAGAGGAATTGATCGACGGCGGCGAGCAGCGTGTCCGCGGAGGCGCCGAGCAGTGGACGCTCGCTCGCGAACACCCAGATGCGCGCCGAGTCTGGAAGCGCGTCGAACGGAACCATTGGCATGCGCGAAAGATAATTCGCGCACCAATCGCTAGACCGATTCCCGGACTGTGCTGGAAATTCCTTAGAAACCCGAGCCCATCGACAGTTCAGGATCCGAGGGGCGGAGCGGTTTGTACGACGGCGTGGGCCGTCCAAACCGCCGATCGACCTCCGTGAGTAACGCCGCGGGCGAGATCGGTTTCGCCAGATACCCGTCGCAACCGGCCTTGCGACTTCGCTCGGCGTCGTCGGGCAGGGCGTGCGCGGTGACCGCGATGATTGGAATGTGTCGGGTCAGCGGATCTGCTTTGAGGATCGCTGTCGCCTCCCAGCCATCGAGCTCCGGAACCGAGATGTCCATCAGGATCAGATCAGGCGCGCCGTCGCGAGCCTGCTGTACGCCCTGAGTTCCGGTGATCGCCTCCAGAACGCTGTAGCCGGCGTAACGAAGCGCCGTCGCGTAAATGATGCGGTTGTCCTCGTTGTCTTCGACGAGCAGGACGGTCTTCGTTGCGACAGTCACGGGAGCCTCGCTGTCCGGTGAATTCTGGCGACACCATATTCGTCACCGGGACCCTCGTTCTGCAAGATGCAGACGCCTGGACCCGGCACTGCTGCGCCTGTAGTTGGGGGGGGCACTGGAACTGTTTGAGTCACGGACGCATTTTGATGGCGATGCGCCGAAAGAGCTGGTTCCGCGCGGTTGCGACCGTTCTCGCGGTCTGGTTTCCCCTCATCGTGGGGGAGCCGGGCATCCTGCACGTCTGCCCGGCTCACGGCGGGATTGCCACATCGTCCACGTCGAGTGTGGCGATGGCGCATCATCATGCTGCGTCGCACGACTCCCAGCCGGGGCACAACCACCACGATTGTACGTGCATCAGCTGCTGTGTCGGCAGCGTAGTTGCTGCGCCGGCGCCCGCCACGCCCGTGACGGCGTTCGTGGAAGTTGTTTTCGACGTCGGCGCCAAGAATTCGGCGGTCGCATCGCTGCCGCAGCAGGCACCTGAGTACTCTCGGCCCTACACGACCGGACCACCTCGCGCCTAACGCGCCGCGCTCGCACATCGAGCGCTGAGCCACGACTTACGGCACGATCTCACTGGGGCAGACGACGCTCTGGCGTGCCGGCGTTCCGGGCGTTCCTGGCGTTCCTGGCGTTCCAAAAAAACATTTCATCTGCCGAGAGGCTGAATGTCTTCAGTGCCATCCTTGGCGCCGCGCCGGCTGTTGGCGCGCGCCATAGTTCTCATTGTCGGGGCGGCGTTCATCGCCGCCGCCCAAGACACGACTCAAGCCAGTCGGCGCGAGACGGCCCGTGCCGATTCGGTTGCCCGACTCAAGGTCCTCACCATTACCGCAACGCCGGCTGAACGTGCGCAGCCGGTAACCGCAACGCACGTGGATGCGGCGACAATTCGCTTGACCCCGGCGAACAACGCGTATGAGCTGCTGCGTCAGACCACGGGCATGGAGGTGCACGAGCAGGGACAAGGGCCGGGTTTCGCGTCGAACGCGTCACTGCGCGGCTTCTCATCGGACCATTCGACCGACGTCGCGCTTTGGATCGACGGCGTGCCGATCAATGAGCCCATGAACGGGCATTCCGAAGGATACAACGATTGGTCGTTGCTGTTCCCGGGCGGCATTCAAGACGTCGATGTGATTCGCGGGCCCACCAGTGCGCTGTTTGGAAACTTTGCGCTCGCCGCGGTTGTGAACGTGCGAACGCTCGAGCGCATGCGCGGAACTGAGCTCACGGGCTCCGGTGGTTCGTTCGGCCGCGCCGACGTCCTGGCGCTGACCGGGTTCGATCATGGTGCGCGCGGCGGCGGTGTTCTCGGCGCGCGCTACGAGCGCGACGATGGATTCCGTCCGAATTCGCGCTATGACATCGTCCAGGGGCACGCGCGCGTCGTCCATGACCTGCGTCCGGGCGTGGCGATCGACGCCGGCGCGGAGCTGTATGGTGGAAACTGGAATTCTCCGGGCTTCCTGAGCGCCGATGAGTTCGCGCGTCACGATTACAACATCGTGTCGAATCCAACCGACGGCGGCTACAAGCGTCGCGCGCAAGAACGCGTGAGCTTGCGTGTGCTCACTGGCAACATGCTGTGGCGCACGACCGCGTACGCGACGGAGGGCCGCTGGCAGCTTCTGCTGACGATTCCTCCGGCCGGCGGACGATTCGAGGGATCCGGAAGCCAGACCGAGGAAGAAGATTCCCGTGCCGGCGCTGGCGCGACGAGTGCGCTGACGTGGTCACTGCCGGCCGGAGAGATCACAGTGGGCGGCGAGACACGCTGGGATCGCTCGCGATATGAGAATTATTTCACGACCGCGCGAGTGCGTGATTCGATCGCGGAACAAGTGACGGGACGACAGCTCTCGGGCTCTCCGTTCGTCCAATCCCATTTCGATCTGTCCGATGCTCTCCGCGTGGACCTCGGCGTCCGCTACGATGCGTTGGCGACGCGATCGTCGCCGGTGGGCGAGGAAACGAGAGATGCGACGCACGGCGTCGTCTCACCGAAGGTCGGCGCGCTCTTTCGTGTGACGCCCGCTGTGGGTGTGTATGGAAACGTGTCGCGTGGATTCCGGTCGCCCGATGGCCTGATCAGCGATCCGACACTGGCGCCGATCACCGCATGGGCATACGAGAGCGGCGTGAAGGTCGATCGTGACGGAACGAGTCTGTCAGCCGCGCTCTTTCGCATGGACGTGAGCAATGAGCAAACTTTCAATCCGATTACGCTGGCGGCGTCGAGCGGTGGCGCGAGTCGTCGCCAAGGCCTCGAGCTCGAGTGGCGAACACCGATTGTGCCCGCGCACGCGATGCTCTCCGGCGATTGGACGTTCAACGACGCCCGCTACCGAAGTCGCGTTGCCGTGCCTGAAGAAGGAGACGGCGAGCCGGTCGTGCTGAACGGATTGCGTGTGTACAACACATCGAAGTACGTCGGCGCGGCAGCGCTCGATCTGCTACCCGGCCGCGCGCCCTGGCGAATTCGATTGAGCGGCAATTGGGTCGGACCTTATTCGCCGTTCGACGAGCCGGGTGTCGTGCTTGGCTCTTATGGCCTCGCGCATTTGAGCGCGGCGTGGAGCGTCCGGAGGTTCGAGGCGGATGTCGGCGTGCGGAACATCTTCGATCGCGCGTACCCGGAGATCGTCGCTGGTGGAATCGTCGCGCCGGGCCAGCCGCGAACAGTGTACGTGTCGCTCCGATCGCGGATCAATCCGTAGAACGGTGGAACGGTGGAACGGTGGAACGGTGGAACGCGCTATAGGCTGCCAGCGTTCCACCGTTCAAGCGAGCGTACGCGAAGACACCGGCGCCCAGAGGTCGGAAGCCTGAAATCAGGACTCGAAGCGCTCCCACCGACCCCGAACGACGAGCATCAGCTGCTGGAAACTGGCTTCGCCTCGAAGACTCCGAAGCAACGGATCCAGCCGGCTTAGGAATTCATGGTTGATGAAACCGCGCGCGACCGCGACTTCCAACCAATGCATCGCCGGACCCGTGAGCCCGGCGAGCGCATAGCCATCGGCCAAGATTCGCGCGAACACGTCGGTTCCGTTCGCGGCCGCTTCGATTCCGGTTGTGATTTCGGGCAGCGACGTGCCATAGCGCTTCGCGCTCACGACGTCCTTGATGAAGAACGCGACGCGTCCGGGTACGGTGTCGCGAACCTCCACCGGAAAATCATCGACGAGCTGCGGAATCATCTCGTCGCGGCCATTGACGAGTAACACCCAGACATAAAACAATCGCGCCATCGGGTTTCCAGGATCCATTTCGAACATCTGCCGATACGGCCCGATCGCCGCGGCGAACTGGCCCTCGACCAAGTCCGCAAACGCGGGCATGCAGCGAGTCAGCGGCGTCAACGGATCGACCGCCGCGAGATGTTGAAGGAGCGGGCGCGCGGCGGACACTCGACCGGAAATGAGATAGCAATTGCTCAGCAACAGCAATGTGTCGGCGTCGTTCGGCTCGAGGGCAAGGGCCAATTTGAGATCGCGAACCGCATCCTGAATCTGGCCGCGCGCATAGTGAATCCACCCGCGCAGTTGGAACCCCGCCGCCGACTCCGGACCGAGCGCGAATGTGTTCTGCGCGCACGCCTCGGCCTCGACGATCGGCCACTCACCGAAATCGATCCCAGCCTCGCGATACTGCAGGTATGCGACGCCAAGGGCAGCGTGTAGTCGCGCATTGTCGCCGAGAAGCGTCAAGCCGTTGCGCAGCAACTGTACCGCCTGGTCGATCGCATCCTTTCGCCAACGCCATCCTTGCTGCCGCGCGCGAAGATAGCATTCGTACGCATGAAAATTGTCGATTGCGCGCTCAGCGAGACGCTGGTCTTCCTCACGCGTGAGTCGAAGCTCGAGTGCGCGCACGATGACGCGCGCGATCCGCTCCTGAATTCCGAAAACGTCTTCGACATTTCCGTCGTAACTCTCGGCCCAGAGATGATCGTCCGCGCGCGCGTCGATCAATTGCGCCGTCACGCGCAGCCGCTCGCCAACCCGGCGCACGCTTCCTTCGAGCAGGTATCGGACGCCAAGCTCGCGGGAGATCACCTTCGCGTCCTTTACGCCGCCCTTGAATCGCGCCGACGATGTGCGCGACGTAACGCGCAGCGAACGAACTCTCGACAGGAGGGCCGCGATCTCCTCCGTGAGACCGTCGGCGAAATACTCGTTCTCTGAGTTCGTGCTGAGGTTCGCGAACGGCAGGACCGCGATCGACGACGATGGGCCACTCTCAACGTCGGGCTTGTCGGGTTCGCGCACCGCGGACCGACGATCTTGCTGCTGCCATGCGTCGATCTCGAGCTTCGAGGCGTATACACTGCCCAACACGCGGTGTACATGCCGGTGCACCGGGAGTCCTTCCTCACGCTCCCAGCGGCGAACGGTCCGCACACCGCGCTTCAAGTACGCCGCGATCGCTTTCCACGACTCGAGACGATCGTCAGCCGGATTCGGCGCCACGGTCACGAGATCACGTCTCTGACATCGGACGAACATGCATCGCGAGCGGGCCAAAGAAGGCCATTCGACCAATGGCCGCCTTTGTCATCTTGGTCCATCCGCCATGACTCGTACGTTGGCGTCGACATCAAAGGTCTCATCTTTTCTCTGGAGGTTGTGATGATTCGACCCATCCTGCTCGGTTCGAGCACGATCGCGCTCATGCTCAGCGCCGCTGGCAGCCGACCGAACAGGCCGACTGTTGTCGCGGTCTCGGGAACAGGCATCGACCATCTCGTCGGCGCCATCGTGCATTCCAAGCAGAACACCGCAACCGGAACCATCCAAAAGAGTACCGAGATCGTCGACCTCAAAGGCGACCTCGAAGGACGCGTACTCTACCACGTAACCACCGTGATCGACTCGATCCACGCGACGTTAGTGAATACCGGCGACCAGGTCTACTCGGGAACTATTACAGGGTCGGCGCCCGTAATGATCCACGACGACCATTTCCGTTTCGACGTCAATCTCAAGACGGGAGCCGAGAGCGGCCATGTGTACTTCACCGACCACATCGCGGGACCAAAGGTCAAATGCACACTCGACGTCGTCGGCACGGGGATGAGTGCCGAGGGCAATCCAATGTTCAGCTACAAGGGCCAATGCACCTTCGGCGGATAGGATGATGCCGGCACGCGACTAGAGAACTCAAACCCGCGCTCGCCGGCGCGCGACGACGATCGTGACGTTGTCCGTTGCGCCTCGCTCCAATACGAGGTCGAGCAACGCTTTGCATACGTCTTCCGCTCCGGAGTGGGTCGCGATCTGATGCGCGATCTCTTCGTCCGACACGTGCTTCGTGAGACCGTCGCTGCAAAACAGCAGCACCGACCCGAACCGGTCGATGCGCACGCGACTGACTTCCGGCAGCGCGTCCTGTGCTCCCGCGGCGCTCGACAACACATGCCGATACGGCGACGCCGAGAGTCGCTCGCGCGGCATGATGCCTTGATCGACAAGGTCCTGAGCAACCGTCTGATCGCGCGTCACCTGATGCAGCTTGTCATTCCAATAGTAGTAGCACCGGCTGTCGCCAAGCTGCACGACGTAGAGCCACGGCCATACGGCAATGCCGAGCGTGAGCGTCGTCGCCATCCGCTTTTCGTCGGGGCGGTTCGACGCCTCATCGCGCACGGCATTGTGCGCCTCGAGCGCCGCGTCCTGCAACGATTCGAGAAACAGCTCCTCGTGACTCGATCCCGCCGCGTGATAGCAACGGAGCGTCGACGACACGTATCGGGTCACCGTCTCCGTCGCGATGCGCGACGCCACGCTGCCGCCTGACTGTCCGCCGACGCCGTCGGCGACCAGAATGATCGTCGCCAGCCGCTCGCCTCGCAGGGGCAGATCATCGATGCTGGGTAAGCTCGTCGCGTGTACGGTCACTTCCGGATGCACTGTCGCGGCAAGAAAGTGATCCTGATTCTCCGCTCGCACTTTGCCGGGATGTGTGAGCCCGAAGAGATCCACCTCATTGTCGCGGACGCGCGGACTCTGATGCGCATTTGTCGTGAACAGCTCGGCGACTTTCATGTCGATCCACCTCCGCTGCAAGTCGGACTCGTCCCCACTAGCATCGCTGTCCCGCCACTCCGCGGCAAGCGGGATCGTCCGCGCCAATCCCTTGCGGGCACGACGACAGCGCGGTAGGGATTAGTCCGTCACCCCACACTCGACCTCCGCCCCATTCACAATGTCCGAGCCTACTGCTCCCGCCAAGTATGATCGCCGGGCCTTCATGGCCTATTTCAGCTCCATTGGTCTTGGCAGCACCCTGCTTCCTGGCGTGCTGTGGGGTCAGCTCCAACAACAGCAGCAGGGGCCGGAGATCACGAAGGAAATGATCGCATCGGCCGAGGAGATTTCAGGAGTTCATTTCTCCGACGAGGAGCGCACGCAGATGGTGCGCAATCTCCAGCAAATGCGGAATGCGATCCAGCAACTGCATCAGGTCCCACTCGACATGAGTGTGTTCCCGGCAATCGTGTTCGATCCCGTTCCGCCGGGGAAAACCCTGGCGAAGAAGACGAAGGCGGTGGCTGTTCGGGCAAAGGTGCCGGTGATGTCGCGGCCCGGCAGCCTCGACGAGCTGGCATACGCTCCTGTGACGCAACTCTCCGAGATGGTGCGATCGCGCAAGGTGAAGCCGTCGGAGCTGACCGAGATGTACCTGGCGCGACTCAAGCGCTACGACCCACAGCTTCACTTCGTCATCAATCTGACCGAAGAGCGCGCCCGCAAGCAGGCGAAAGACATGGACGCCGAAATCTCGCGCGGGAAGTATCGCGGCCCGCTGCACGGCATTCCCTGGGGCGCGAAGGACTTGCTCGCGGTGAAAGGCTACCCCACCACGTGGGGCGCGAGCCTCTACAAGGATCAAACGTTCGACTACGATGCCACGGTCGTGAAACGGCTCGACGACGCCGGAGCCATTCTCGTCGCCAAGCTGACGCTCGGATCACTTGCGCAAGGCAACCATTGGTGGGCTGAGTACACGCGCAACCCGTGGATCCCAGAGCAGCTGAGCCCCGGGTCGAGCGGATCGTCGGCCGGACCCGCATCCGCGACGGCAGCGGGCTGCGTCGGCTTCAGCATCGGCTCGGAGACAAACGGCTCCATCACCTCGCCGGCGCGGACCTGCGGCGTGAGCGGATTTCGGCCCACGTTCGGCCGCGTCCCACGCACGGGGGCGATGGCGCTCTCCTGGACCACCGACAAGCTCGGCCCGATCTGCCGGAGCGCCGAGGACTGCGCCCTTGTGTTCGACGCGATTCAGGGACCGGACGGCGAGGACTACTCGGTCAAGCAGTATCCGTTCAACTGGAACGCCGCGAACAAGCTGTCGCAACTGCGCATCGCGTACATCAAGACGAGCAATGGGCGCAACTTGTTCGAGCGCCGGGACTCGACTGGGGCAACCGTACCCAACGCGGAAGCACTCAACTTCCTGAAGGTGCTCGAGTCGCTCGGCGCCAAGCTCGTCGAGATCGAAGAGCCGACCCCGAACTATGGATTCCTGGACTCGATCATTCTCGACGCAGAATGCGGTGCGGCGTTCGAGGCGGACACGCTCAGCGGGAAGATCAAAGAGCTCGAGTCGTACAGTTCCTGGCCGAACACGTTCCGCGCCGCGCAGTTCGTGCCGGCGGTCGACTACGTGAACGCCAATCGCGCGCGAATTCGCGCGATGAATCAGACTTGGGACCTGTTCGAGAAGTACGATGTCGTGCTGTCGCCGCAGGAGAACACGTCGGTCACCAACATCACCGGAACGCCGTCGATCGTGGTTCCGACCGGGTTCGCGATTCCGGCGCCGCAGCAGGGCCGCGGTGGTCGCGGCGCGGTCGAGGTGACGCTGCCGCCCGGCCGCGGAACCGACACGGCACGAGGCGCAACTCCTCCGACGCCGCCACGGCCGACTCCGACGATTCCGCTGCCGACGTCGATGTACATCATGGGTCCGATCTTCCAGGATGAGAAGAATCTGCTGGTCGCGCACGCTTTTCAGTCGGTCACCGATTTCCATAAGAAGCGTCCGCCGCAGTTCGCGTAAGCGAATCGCGTTTAAGCGAATCGCGTAGCTGGCGGCACGCGCGATGCGTGCCTCATGACCGGTGGCTTGCAGGGAAGCGACTGGCTTTCCGGCCACCGGAAAGACGAAACCCCTCCGGCTGAGTGCTGCAAGTCGCTGGAGGGGTTTCTTGCGTCCCCCGCCAGCGCCGGGCACACCGGGCGACCCAACAAATTACAATTCCTCTACAGCCGGAGTCGACCCGATTGCGGCTTGCGGTGTCTAACGGATGAGGCCCGGGACGAAACCCCTCGCGCCCGGTCCCGGTAGTGCTATAGCCACCGCGAAGTCGTGTTGCTAATGTCAGCTTCCCCGCTTTCGGACGTAGACATTCTGAGATCGCCGCCAACCCGGCCACTCGCGCACTCGCGCACGCCGGTCGCCTCCGAGTCGCTCGCCGAGACTGGCGAGTACAGCATCTTCGGGCTGACGCACGCCGTCGACTCGGCGATCGTGCGCGAGCGACAGGTCGGGTTCACGCTCATCCTGTTCGGCGTCGCGACCATCATCGCGCTGCTCTACTCAATCGAACGCTACTTCTACAGCCGGCTCGTCGGCGAGCCGCTGTCGTTGTCGAAGCTCGTACCGGCAGAGCTGGTCTTCACGTACGCGTGGGCGCTGCTGACACCGGTCGTCATGCTGATGGCAAAGCGCTTCCCGGTGCGCGGCGGTGAGCAGCGTGCGCGCAACTGGTTCGTGCAGATCGCGGGAATGATCGGCTTCATCATGGCCCACGTGGCGATGTGCGCACTCGCTGCCGCAGCCCTCGAGCCGACGATCACGCTTCGCGCCGTGCCGACCGTGTTTGGTCAGTATCTGCTGTCATGGACCGTCCTCGACGCAATCGTCTTCTGCGCGCTCGTGACGGTGCACCACGCCGTCGTCTACTATCGCGTTTCGAAGGATCGAGCGTTGCGCGCGTCGCAATTGGCGGCGCGCCTTGCCCAAGCACAGCTCCAGATGCTCCGCATGCAGTTGCAGCCGCACTTTCTGTTCAACACGCTGCACTCCATCTCGGCGCTCATGCACAAGGACGTTCGTCGCGCCGATTCGATGATCGCCGCGCTGAGCGACCTGCTCCGCATGTCGCTCCAGAACATCGGCGCGCAGGAAGTTCCCCTCCAATCCGAGCTCGACTTTCTCCAGCGCTACGTCGAGATCATGCAGCTCCGCTTCGGCGAACGGCTGCGCGTGTCCATCGACGTGGAGCCGGAGACGCGCGACGCGCGCGTGCCCAATCTCTTCCTGCAGCCGCTTGTCGAGAACTCATTCCGTCACGGATTCGGCGATCTCGGACAAGGCACGATCGCGATCTCCGTGCGGCGCGACGGCGACATGCTCCGCTGTGTCGTCATCGACGACGGACGCGGCCTCCGAGCCGGCCACAAAGAAGGGGTCGGTCTGGCCAGCACGCGCCAGCGATTGGCCCATCTCTATGGCGACCGACACGCCTTCGCTGTCCGCGGAGCGCCCGGCGAAGGCGTTCATGTAACGATGGCGATTCCTTTCCACCCATTTGAACGTACGGCGGCTGACTGATGACCGACACCAACAAGATTCGCACTGTGATCGTCGACGACGAAGAGCTCGCGCGCGATCGCATTCAGACCCTGCTCGAGCTCGAGCCCGACGTCGAAGTCGTCGGCGTCTGCGCCGACGGGCCGAGCGCCGTCGAAATGATCGATCGCACGCAGCCCGATCTCGTGTTCCTCGATGTGCAGATGCCCGGCATGGACGGCTTCGAGGTCGTCGAGAATCTCGAGCGCACGAAGCTGCCGGCCGTCGTCTTCGTGACGGCGCATGACGCGCATGCATTGAGGGCATTCGAGATTCACGCGCTCGATTTTCTGCTCAAGCCGTTCGACCAAGCGCGGTTCGAGAAGGCGTTGGAGCGTGCTCGCGGCCAGTTGAGCCAAGCCAAGGGTCCAGTCCTCGACTCGCGCCTCGTCACGTTGCTCGAAGAGCTGCACGAAGAGCGAAAGTACTCGGAGCGACTGATCGTCAAGTCGAGCGGCCGGGTGTTCTTCGTCCGCACCGAAGAGATCGATTGGGTGGAAGCGTCGGGCAACTACGTCAAGATTCACACGAAGAACGACGCGCATCTCCTCCGCGAAAGCATGAAGAACATGGAGGGCAAGCTCGATCCCAAGACCTTCGTCCGCATCCACCGCTCGGCGATCGTGAACATCGATCACATCAAGGAGCTCGAGCCCTGGTTCCACGGCGAGTACATCGTGATCATGCGCGACGGGACGAGGCTCACGGCAAGCCGTGTCTTCAGCGATAGGCTGAGTGCGCTGATCGCGTAGACGTTCGGGTCCTGCGGGGTCTTCGCGCCCCGGCGGGCATCGGCGGCGCTCGGCGCCGGACCCAGCCTACCGTTGCTCGCCGGCAACTGCCGGCCGCCCAACGCCCGCGTCCCATAACGCCTCCTCGAGCGTCGGGAACTTGAACTTGAATCCGTTCTCGAGCAGGCGTCGCGCGAGAACCCGTTGACTGGCGAGCACGGTCTCCTCGCCCATTTCGCCGAGCAAGACCGACAACGCGAATCGCGGCACAGGAACCATCGCCGGCCTGCCGAGCACGACCGCGAGCGTGCGCGCAAACTCGGCGTTTGTCACCGGGTTTGGTGCGACCAGATTGACCGGCCCCGACACCGAATCGGCGCGCACCAAAAACGCGAGCGCCGCAATGAGATCGCTGATCGCGATCCAGCTCATCCACTGATTTCCGTCGCCAAGCCGGCCGCCGACGCCGAGCTGAAATGGGAGCAGCATTTTTGGAAGCGCACCACCTTGGCGTGAAAGCACGAGTCCCGTCCTGAGAAGCACGACGCGGATTCCCGCTTCCGAGGCAGGTGCTGTCGCCGTCTCCCAGTCTTTGGCGACTGACGCGAGAAAGTCGTCCCCCGGCACACTCGATTCGTCGAGGCTCTCGTCGCCGCGGCTGCCGTAAATCCCGATCGCCGAACCGCTCAGCATGACGCGCGGCTTCACCGCCAGCGAGGCAATCGCTCGCGAGAGCGCGATGGTGCCATTCACCCGACTGGAGCGAATACGCGTTCGCGCATTGGTCGTCCAGCGCTGGGCGAGGCTTTCCCCGGCGAGATTCACCACGGCGTCCACGCCTTCGAGGCCACGGGCGTCGAGCTGCTCGCGCTCTGGATCCCAGGAAATCTCCTCAGGGCCGCGCGCCGGGCGCCGCACGAGTCGTTTGATCGTGTGGCCCCGTGCCTCGAGCGCGGCCCTCAAGGCCGATCCAACGAGACCGCTCGAACCGGAGATCGCGATGACCATTCGCGTCCATGGTTCGCGTGAGTGCACCGGCGTAATTGACATGCGAAGGTCGAGCGATCTCCAGCACGCTGAGCAACGAGCCGAAACGCTACCCCCGGCATCGGGTGAAGCAGTAGACGAATCTTACCGCGTCACGCCATCGTGCGCTCGTTCCGGTCGTCGCGAGTTTCGATGCTCGCTGCTCAGAGATCCTCGCCATCGAGGAGGCGGCGCGCGACGGCGTCGACAACCTTGAGCGTGTCGTAGGTACCGCTGAGAATGCGACTACGAATGCGCTCGGCGCGCGCGGGGTCCAAGCCCGCCGCGTGATGGCGGTCGGCCAGACCAGAGGTCGCGATGAACAGATGACGCGGTGGATGCGCGGCATCGGCAGGCTGCGACTGGCGTACGGGTTCCGGGCTGATCGGCCCGGCGTAGGTCGGATTGATCTGCATTTGATTTCCTCCGCCATCGAGTATCGGCGACGCCGAATGCTTCTTAATCGGCAAGGTTTTCCGTGTGCATCGTTCTCGCGCTCGCGCGGCGCTCGCGCGGCGCTTGAGCGGGTCGAGCCGGGCTACTGCGCCCGGCAAAAGTTGCCGCTGCGCGATCATGCGCGTCCTTCTGGAGTATCGTTCCCGCGGCGGAGACACTTGAGCCAAGCGTTCTAAATCATTCTATGGCAACGATTCTCTGCCTCGATGATGAGCCAGCGATTGGATTGATCCTCCAAGACACGCTCGAGCGAGCTGGGCACACAGCTGTGTCGGCTCATAACGTTCCGCTGGCGCTGCAGGCCCTGAAGAACGCGGCGGTCGACCTGATCATCTCCGATTATCGCATGCCCGGGCTTACCGGGCTCGAGTTCCTCGCCCTGCTTCGGCAGGAGGGATACGAGACGCCGCTGATCATGCTGACGGGGCACGGCAGCATCGCGCACGCGGTCGCTGCGATCAAAGCTGGCGCAATCGACTACATCACGAAGCCGGTGCGCCCCGAACAGCTCGAGCTGGCGGTGAACCAGGCACTCGAGGTCGTGCGCCTACGCCGCGAGAACGATCGACTGCGTCGCGAGGTCATGGAGTTCTGGAACGAGCGGCAGATCATCGGCGACAGCGCGGCGATCCGACGCGTGTTGCAGACCGTCGCGACAGCAGCGCCGACCCGCGCCACGGTCTTGTTGGAGGGAGAATCAGGCACGGGAAAAGAATTGTTCGCGCGGTCGATTCACGTGCAGAGCGACCGGCGCGACGGACCTTTCATCCAGCTGAATTGCGCAGCGCTGCCCGAGGGGTTGGTCGAGAGCGCGCTATTCGGCCATGAGAAGGGCGCGTTCACTGGCGCGATCAAGCGTGTCGAAGGCGCGTTCGAGCGCGCGAATGGCGGAACGCTGCTGCTCGACGAAATTTCGGAGATGCGACTCGACCTCCAGGCAAAGTTGTTACGCGTTCTACAGGAACAGGAGTTCGAGCGCGTCGGCGGCTCGGCCGCCGTCAAAGTCGACGTGCGCATCGTCGCGACGACGAATCGCGATCTCGCGGCCTTTTCCGCCGCCGGTCATTTCCGGCAGGATCTCTACTATAGACTGAGCGTCATCCCGGTTCGGCTTCCTCCGCTTCGCGAGCGAAAGGAAGACATTCCTCTTCTGGCCTATCGGTTCGCCACGCAGTATGCGCAGGAGATCGAGAAAGAGATTTCTGGAATTTCGCCACAGGCACTCGAGCTGTTGCAGGGCTATCATTGGCCTGGTAATGTCCGCGAGTTGCAGCACGCGGTGGAACGGGCCGTGATCCTGACCGGGGAGCCGTTGATCCCGGTTCACGCCTTCGATGGCCAACGATTTGGCTTGAGCGGCGCGTGGAGCGGGCCAACACCCGCTCGTATTGCAGGCGATTTCTTCGGGACGAACGGCGATGGCATTGCCGCGGCGCTGGCGATCCCGGATGGCGCGGTGGTGTTGACGTCGCTCGATGTCGGTGAGGCGGAGGTCAAGCTCATCGAGCGGGCGCTCGTGACGTCGGGCGGCAATCGAACACGCGCGGCGGATTTGCTCGGCATTAGCGTGCGCACGCTGCGAAACAAACTCAATGGCTCGAAGGTCGGAGCCGACAAGGGATGAGGCGAATGACGATTCGTGGACGAGCAGGCGTGATTGCGGCGATCATTGGCGGGGTGTGGGCAGTCGGATGCCGCACCCCGTCGTCTGTTGGGACGTCTGCCGGTGCGCCGATGACAGCGGGCCCGATGACGGACAATGCGCTGGCCGCGCGCATGACGTGGCCAGCTCCCGCACCCGGTCGAACGTTCACCCTGATGCCGACGCCCGAGACCGTCGCGTGGGGTTGGTACGACGCGGCTGGCGAGCCAGTGCTTCGCGTCGGCAGCGGCGACGAGTTGATCGTGCGCGCATTGTCCACATGCAGTCCTGCCTCGCTCGTCCGCGCCGGTCTCGATTCGTCGCGCGTGGAGCCGCTCGCGAAAGCCATCTACGCCGCGCGTCCCACGATGAAGACCGGCCCCGGCGGCCACATCCTGACGGGACCGATCTACGTCGAAGGTGCCGATTCGGGCGACGTCCTGGAGGTTCGCTTCAAGTCGATCACGCCGGCGATCAACTACGCGTGCAACTCGTTCGGGCCGCGCAGCGGATTTCTGCGCGAGGATTTTCCCGGGACGTCTCGCTCGAAGATCATCGAACTCGATACGGTGCGCATGCTCGGACATTTCTCGAGCGGCATTACGATTCCGCTGCACCCGTTCTTCGGGAGCGTGGGTGTTGCTCCGCCAGCATCGGCGGGACGCGTGAACAGTGCACCACCAGGCATTCACGCGGGCAATCTCGATAACAAAGAGCTCGTCGCGGGCTCGACGTTGTACATCCCGGTGTGGACGAAGGGTGCGCTGCTCGAGATCGGCGACGGACACGCGGGCCAAGGCAACGGCGAAGTCGACATCACGGCGATGGAGACGTCGCTCATCGGACATCTGCAGCTCGTCGTTCGCAAAGACATGCATCTCGCTTGGCCGCGTGGAGAAACGTCGACGCACTACATCGCGATGGGCGTCGATTCGTCACTCATGCAAGCGACGAAGATCGCCATTCGGCAGGCGATCGATCTTCTCGTGCAGGTGAAAGGCATGTCGCGGGAGGATGCGTATCAGCTGGTGAGCGTCGCGGGCGACGTGGACGTCACGCAGCTCGTGGACGGCCCCTACGGAGTCCACGTCATGATTCCCAAATCCATTTTTGTCGGGCGCTAGGGACCTCGCGTACGGTGTTGCTCACCGGCGGCGATCACGCAGCCGCGTCTGTCGCTCTCCGCGTGTAGCGCCGTCCGATCCCCGCGATCGCAGCCCGATCCCCGTATTTCGCGCGCGCGATCGTGGCGTCGATGCTCCACGGGCCCGCGCCGGCGAACACGAGATATAGATATAGAAAACAATAAAGAATCGCCGGAATTCCGCCGTTCACCGTTGGGAAGATCGATTTGGGAAAGTGCCGCTGGAAGTACGCCACCGCCATCTCGCCGGCGAGCACGAACGCGACCGGTCGCGTGAACAGGCCGATGAGAATCGCAATCCCTCCAAACGTCTCGATCACACCAGCGACAGCCATCTCGGATGGAAAATGTGCGGGGAATCCAGGCACCGGAGCGGGCGGATAATTGAACAGTTTCATCGTTCCTTCAGTGACGAAGACCAGGCCGGCGACGATTCGACATATGCTGAGCACGCGTCCGGTCCACGGCGAGCGCGACGTTTCGAAGATCGACATTGATTCCTCCAATCTTTGCGTCCTCGGACCGGGGTAGCGAGGACGGTGCCGCGTCCCTCGGATCCACGCGGCATTCGATCACGAATCAACCGTTGTTTAGAGAACTTTGCCCTGATTCTCACAAAATCCCGATGCACAGTCCACCGGGAGCCGTCGTGCGATCCGTCAAACTCATGCGTCACTGCGTCGCGCTCGCTTCTGGCGCTCTGATCGTTGCGTGCGGGCCGAGCGCACGGTTGCCGGGCCCGCTGGCCAAAAGCCCGAGTCCGCAACCGACACCACCGTCGCCGCGTACGCGACGCGGCTAGATCATCCGCGTTGAGTTCAGGGACGTGCCATTATCTCGGCGAGCCGCTCGAGCACGACGCTGAGATCAGGCTTGTCGTCGAGCACCTGCACCACCGGATCTCGACCGAGTCGTTCCATTCGCTCGATTGCCGTCTTGATGGTGAATGCTCGCGGATCGAGTGATTGGTTCACCTCGTCCCACGTGAGCGGCATCGACACGCTCGCTCCCGCAAGCGGCCGCACACTGAACGGCGAGACGATCAGCTGCCCATGGCGATTCTGCAAATAATCGAGATAGACTTTGTCGCCGCGCTTGGTGACGTGTCGCGTGATCGTCGCGATGTCGTTGAGCTCGCGGAGAACGACGCGTGCGAGCAACTCTCCGAGCGTGCGACACTGCGCGTACGTGATTTGACGTCCGAGCGGAAGCAGAATGTGAAGGCCCGTCTTGCCGGTAGTCTTTACATAACTCGGCAAACCAATCGTCTCGCACAACTCGCGCATCGCGATGGCTGTGCGTACGACGTCGGAGAATGGTGCCTCTTTCGGATCCAGATCGATCACGCACCAATCCGGCTGCTCCAACGACCCCACACGGCTATTCCAAATATGCATTGGGATGGAGCCGAGGTTGGCGACGTAGAGAAGTGCCTCGACGCTGTCGCAGATGAAGTAGCGAACGTCGCGCTGTGAGTCTTCGCTCCAGATGGGAACCGTGCGGATCCATTCCGGGGCAAATTCGGGCGCGTCCTTTTGATAGAATGATTTGCCGTCGATGCCGTCCGGGAAGCGCGTCATGACGAGCGGACGGTTTTTCAGGTACTCCGACATCCATGGCCACACGGCGCGGTAGTAGTCGACGAGATCGCCTTTGGTGTATGAGTCGGCAGGCCAGTAGATCTTTTTGAGATTCGAGAAGTTGAATGTCTTCTCGACGGCTGCCTTTGGTGGTGGCGCCGGCGGCTCGTGCGCGACAGCTACAGGTTCCCCAGTCACTGGTTCAGAGGTGACTCCCTGACGTGCGCAGTCGCGCGGCGCTTTATCGTGCCGCATTCGCAGGAACGTCGCGTGGCGCAAGACGCCGTCGGGTGTCCACTCGCGAAATCGTGCTTCGCAGACATGGACTGGATCGACCCATGTTGTCGTCTTGATTTCCGGAATCTCGACGGCGCCCGCGCCAATCGGCGGTCCGCAAGGCGGATCGCGACGAACGATCGGATCGAGCAACGCCTTGATTTCGGTCAGCAACGCGTCGTTGAAGCCAGATCCGACGCGTCCCGCGTACACCAGCGAGCCGTCGACCATGTCGGCGAGCTGCAGCGCGCCGATGTGGCTGCGCGATCCTTTTGGCTCCGTGAAACCGACGATGACGAAGTCGCCGGTCCGCTCCGTCTTGATCTTGAGCCACACATCGCTGCGCCCACCGCGATACGGCGCGTCGCCGCGCTTGGCGATCACACCCTCGAGTCCCAACGCCGCGACCTGCGCAAGGAATGCGTCGCCTTCTCGCTCGATGTGATCGAGCGTGCGGACGGCGCCGAGTTTTGGCAGCGCTTCCATGAGCAGGACTTTGCGCGTCGTCAGTGGCAGTGAGCGGAGGTCGAAATCCTCGAACGCGAGCAAATCGAACGCGAAGAATGTCGCCGGCAGCTCGACCGCGGCGCGCTTGATGTCGATCGTCGAGCTGAGTCGGCCGCGCTGCTGAAGCCGCGCGAAACTTGGCTTCCCACTCTCGTCCATGACGACCACTTCGCCGTCGACGATGCATTCGTCGATCGGCAGCGCCTTGATTGCCCGCGCGACTTCGGGAAAGACGGCAGTGTAGTCGTTGCCATTCCGCGTGAGTAGTAACGCCTCACCGCGCGATTTCGCCGCGAGCAACCGGTAGCCGTCGAGCTTGAGCTCGAACAACCAGCCATCGCGCGTGAACGCTTTGTCGCAGGGTTCGGCGAGCATTACCCCGACCGCCTTCACGTCGACGCGCGCGCGGGGTGCTCCCGTCTGCTCGACTTTCGTTCGGAGGTCACGAGCGGGACTGCGGCCAGCTTTCACCTCTTCGACGGACAGTCCCGACAGCACGGACGTCTCGTCGAATTGATCGCCGGGCGACGTCACCCACGCGTCTCGCTCTTTGATCAGCAACCAATCGCGTTCGCTTTTCTTGATCTTCACCAGCGTCCACTTGCCGTGGAGCTTGTAGCCGCGCAACTCGAACAAGAGCTTCCCTTTCTCGAGTCCTTCTCGCCAATCCTCGAGCGGCACCCACTCGCCGCGATCCCACACGATGATTCCGCCCGCACCGTAGTTGCCGTGCGGAATGATTCCCTCGAAATCGCCGTACTCGATCGGATGGTCTTCGACTTTGACGGCGAGCCGCTTGTCGTTCATGTCGTACGACGGACCCTTTGGCACGGCCCAGGAGCGGAGGACGCCGGCCATCTCGAGTCGGAGGTCGAAATGCAGACGAGTTGCGGCATGTTTGTGAACGACGAACAAACGACCGGGGACGATCGATACGGTGCCGATCGGCTCCGGTGACGTATCTGGCGATCGTTTGGCGCGATATGCGCTGAGACTATCGTCCACGGATTCGAGGGTCGCGGTGCTGGCGGCGCTGAAGAAACGCGAGCGGGAGGTGCTCGAAAGCTACGCAGTTACATCGTGATGCGATGCACGTGGCGAGACACGTGTGGAAATTGTGTCGAAAACTCTGTCGAAAAGATTCTTGCTGCAAATCATGCGCGACGACTTGCACTGCCGCATGCCACAGATAAAAGTGTTGCGTAGGACATGCGACGATCGTCACTCGTTGCTCGTTATTTGCGTTTCCACCCGCGCCAGATGGCGCTGAGCAGCAGAACCGCGAACGGATCCGTCATCATCCGTCGCCTTCCCGCTTCCCGAGTCCGACAATGCCAGCTCGCTCAATCGGCACCGCCACGATCTCATTCGGTCTCGTTTCGGTCCCGGTCAATCTCTATTCGTCGTCCGAGTCGAAGACGAGCGTGTCGTTCAATATGCTACACAAAAAGTGTGGCTCGCGTCTCAAACAGCAATACACTTGTCCAAAAGACAACGAAGTGGTGACGCGCGATGACACGGTGAAAGGCTACGAGTTCGCGAAGGATCAATACGTCGTGCTCAGCGCCGAAGAAGTAAAGGCGCTCGAAGAAAAGGCGACGGGCATGATCGACGTCGTCGAATTCGTTCCGTTGGCGAAGGTGGATCGCGAGTATCTCGACAAGGTCTACTACTTGGGACCGGACAAAGGCGGTGATCGCGCATACCGACTCCTAGCCGCCGCGCTGAAAGACACCGGCCGCGCCGCACTCGGCCAATACGCCGCGCGCGGCAAGCAGCATCTCGTGCTGCTTCGACCGCTGAACGGCGTGCTCGTGATGGAGCAGCTGCACTACGCCGACGAGGTTCGCGCGACCACCGAAGTCACGATTCCCGACGGCGACGTCAAGGCGACCGAGCTCGCGCTGGCCAAGCAGCTCATCGAGCAGACGGCGACCGACGCCTTCGAGCCCGAGAAGTACAAGGACACGGTGCGCGAACGCGTGATGGAGACGATCCAACGCAAGATCGACGGACAAGACATCACGTCGGACGTCACGCCGGATAGCGGCGGAAAGATCATCGACCTCATGGAAGCATTGAAGGCGAGCCTCGCGGCGAGTAAGCCGGCCGAAGCCGCCGTCAAGGTGTCATGAAGCTTCACGCAGGCACGAGCGGCTTCGCGTTCAAGGAGTGGAAGGGTTCCTTCTACCCGCAGGATCTCAAAGACGACGCGATGCTCGGCTACTACGCCAGCAAGTTCCCGACGGTCGAGATCAACAACACGTTTTATCGTTTGCCGAAAGAGCACGTCCTGCAGGATTGGGCGTCGCAGGTGCCGGAACCATTTACATTCGCGATCAAAGCGAGTCAGCGCATCACGCATCGCGCGCGACTCAAGCCAGAATGTGCAAGCGCCGTCGAGTTTCTACTGAAGAACACGTCGGCGCTCGCCGGTCGACTCGGCCCGATCCTGTTTCAGCTCCCGCCGAACCTCAAGAAAGACGTCGATCGACTGCGCGCGTTCATCGACACGCTGCCGGCCGATCGCCGCTACACGATCGAGTTTCGCCACGAGAGTTGGTTCGACGACGATGTTTTCAGCGCGCTTCGCGCGCGCGACATCCCGATGTGCATCGTCGAGCAGCCGGACTTCGCGTCGCCAGTGGTGTCGACGGCGACGTGGGGCTACGTGCGGCTCCATCGGTTCGACTACGACGACGCGATGATGGCGGAGTGGTCGAAGCGTCTGGCCGCGCAGCCGTGGAGTGAAGCATACGTCTTCTTTAAACACGACGAAGGGATTGGATCCGGCCCACCGGCGGTGGATGCGTTCCGCGAAATCTGCCAGCGCGCCCCTTCGTGACGCATTAGCGCAAGGAATCTCGTCTGGACTCAGGAGCTGGCTTGGTCTCGATGACGAAGTGCAGCCGCTCGTCTCTTCGGTAACCGGATCACCACCCGGGCCCTTTCAGATCAACTGATGCACATTCTCAAGGGTGCGCTCGTCCTCTCCGCGACCGATCTCTCCAACTTCCTCGGCTGCCGCCATCGCACGGGGTTGGATATGGCGGTCGCATACGGCGCGCTCCAGCGGACGTATCGCCAGGATCCATTGCTGGAATTGCTGTGGAAGCGCGGACTCGAGCACGAGCAGCGATTCGTCGAGTCCCTGCGCGCTGACGGACGACGTGTCGTCGATCTGAGCCCTCTCGACGATCCGGTCGAGCGCGTCGCAATGACGCTCGAGGAGATGGCGAAGGGGACCGACGTCATCGTTCAGGGCGGCCTGAGCGACAATCGATGGTTCGGCAAGCCCGACGTGATGCGCCGAGTCTCTCGGCCAAGCCGACTTGGTGATTGGTCGTACGAGATCTCCGATACGAAGCTGGCGCGCGAGACGCGGGCCGGTACGATCTTGCAACTTGGCCTGTATTCGGAGATGCTCGGCGCAGCGCAAGGTGTGCGGCCCGAATGGTTTCACGTCGTCACACCCGACACGACGACGCCCGTGCATACGTACCGCGTCGACGACTACGCGGCGTACTTCCGTTTCGTTCGCGGAAAGATGATCGAGACCGTTTCGCTCGGGTTCGATCAGGTGATGCACGAGAACTACCCGGAGCCCGTCGAGCATTGCGAGACCTGTCAATGGAAGCCAGACTGTTCGTCGCGACGGCGGAAGGACGATCATTTGTCGCTCGTCGCCGGAATCACCAGCGCGCAGCGGAGAGAGTTGAAGGGAAGATCGGTCGAGACGCTGACGAGCCTCGCGGGCCTTCTCGTCCCTCTCACGTTCAAGCCGCGGCGTGGATCTGCCGAGACCTACGTTCGCGTCCGCGAGCAGGCGCGTCTTCAACTCGATTCGCGCGGCAAGATTCCTCCGCTGCACGAGCTGCTTACGATTGAACCCGAGAAAGGACTGTGCCGCCTGCCCGAGCCGACCGCGGGCGACCTCTTTCTCGATCTCGAGGGCGATGAATTCGCCGCCGAGGGCGGACGCGAATACCTGTTCGGCGTCGCGCATGCCGACGGGAGCTACGATGCCAAGTGGGCGTTCACAGAGCACGAGGAACGTCGCGCTTTCGAGTGGGTGATCGATGCGATCGTGCGGACCGCGCGCGAGCATCCCGGCATGCATGTCTATCACTACGCGCCATACGAGCCGGCTGCGTTCAAGCGGTTGATGGGCCGGTACGCGACGCGAGAGCGCGAGCTCGACGAAATGTTGCGCGCGGGACGATTCATCGATCTCTACGCCGTCGTGCGACAGGCTCTACGTGCCGGCGTCGAGCGATACTCGATCAAGAACCTCGAGCCGCTGTACAGTTTCGAGCGCGCGGTTTCGCTCACTCGCGCGAATCAGGGGCTGCGAGAGATGGAATACAGGTTGGAGTCGGGAACCCCCGAATCCATTCCGCATGAGGCACGGCAAGTCGTCGAAGGCTACAATCGCGACGACTGCATCTCGACGTTGCGGCTGCATCAGTGGCTCGAGCACATTCGCGCGGAGCTGGTTGCAAACGGAACGGAGGTTCCCCGACGAGCGTTGACGGACGGCGTTGCGCCGGCGGCCGTTGACGATCGCGCGCGGAAAGTCGACGAGCTCCGCACGCGTTTGCTCGCTGGCATTCCCGAGGTGCGGTCGGAACGAAACGACGGACAACAGGGACGCTGGCTGCTCGCCTACATGCTCGACTACCATCGACGCGAAGACAAGGCGAGCTGGTGGGAATACTTCCGACTCTGCGAGCTCGCCGAAGAAGATCTTTACGACGAGCGTGCGGCTGTCGCCGGACTCGAGTTCGTGGATCGAGTAGGACCGGCAATCAGCAAGAAGACCGGCAAGCCTACGAAGTCCGTGATCGATCGATATCGGTATCCAGAGCAGGAAATGGAGATCGACGCGCGTGACGACGTCTGGCTGCAAGACAAGAAGGCGTTCGGCAAGATCACGAGTGTGGATCGCGTCAAGCGTACGCTCGATGTCGAGACGGGACCGTCGCGCGCCGGTATTCATCCATCGGCGATGTTCGCGTTCTCACATGTTCGGAGCGACGCGATGGAGAATGCACTGCTCCGTGTCGGCGAGAGTGTCGCCGCGGTCCCGCATGGTTACGGTGCGGCGCGTGCGCTTCTCGCGATGGCTCCGCCGCGTCTCAGTGGCGGCACATTCGAGAAGCAGACCGGCGAAAATGCCGTCGACTTCGCGGTACGCATCGGCGGTCTGCTAGACAACACGGTGCTCGCAATTCAAGGTCCGCCCGGGTCCGGCAAAACTTTTTGCGGCGGACGCATGATCTGCGCGCTCGTCGCCCAAGGAAAACGGATTGGCGTCGCCGCGAACAGCCACAAGGTCATCCGCAATTTGCTCGAGGCCGTCGCTAAAGAAGCCGACGCGACCGGCGCCCCTGTT
>JAICYT010000254.1 GCA_025934075.1 Gemmatimonadaceae bacterium | reverse complement strand
CTGCGCAGAGATCACGCACCCGTCGCGACTCAGGTGAGGCAGCAGCGCTCGCGTGGCACCTTCAGTGTTATGCGCCTTCGTGGCAAGAATGATCATCCGCCAGTCACCGGCAATGGCATCGGGGGTGGAGGCGGGCATGCG
This sequence comes from Gemmatimonadaceae bacterium, assembly GCA_025934075.1. Lineage (GTDB taxonomy): Bacteria > Gemmatimonadota > Gemmatimonadetes > Gemmatimonadales > Gemmatimonadaceae > JAQBQB01. The sequence goes on along the minus strand of JAICYT010000254.1, from coordinate 4,445 downwards.
CGCGGTGAACTCCGCGATTGGACCGGTGATGCGAAGCCCACGATCGTTGATGACGACGACGTGCTCCTCAACGGTATCAACCAACGTGACGTCGTGCCCGGCGCGCGCGAGGTACGCGCCCATCGTGCCTCCGATGGCGCCCGCGCCCCATACGAGAAATCTCATTGCGTTGACGTCACCCCTCGCCCCAGCCGTCCGTGAGCAACGCACGCGTCTCGTCGACGGCAACTTGCCAGAGCGCGAACATATCCTCGTCGGACCGCTGATACCGGCCGCCGTAGTTGCCGTCGCCCAGGTATGTGCGCAACGCGACGGGATCGAGCAAGCGCACCCGGGCCAGATCGACCATCTCGCGTTGCGACGCCGGCACGGAGACGCTCGACGCGGGCAGTCGCGTCCAGGGAAAATTCTCCATCCACGATCCGTGCGACGCGACCGGGTCGATCGCTTGCACTTTGGCCCACGTGCGTGGGGCGTTCCACCAATTGTGAAACATCACGCGACACGTCGCATGATCGGCCGCCCACTCCTGCGCGAACTGCTGCACGGCACCGTTCCCGCCGTGGCCATTGACGATCAGGATCCGGCGGAATCCGCTGTGTGCCATGCTGTCGAGAATGTCGCGGACGACGTTGAGATGTGTTTCGACGCGCAGAGAGATCGATCCCGGAAACTCACGGAAGTAAGGCGTCACTCCATACGCCACCACTGGAAACACCGGAATCCCCAAGGGCTCCGCCGCTTCGACCGCGACGCGCTCCGGCAGAATGCAATCGACCGTGAGCCGCAGGTAGCTATGCTGCTCTGTGCTTCCGAGCGGCAGCACGGCGCGATCGTCGCCGTTCAAGTATGTCTCGACCTGCATCCAGTTCATGTCCGAGATTCGCACGCAGAGTCCTCAGGTAGGCAATTCGGATTATCACTCGGGGCAGGCGAATCCTGTCGCCGTCCATTCGCCATCAGCGCGGCGTGCGACGACCAGGGCATCTCCATTCGGCGGCGCAGTCGCCAGAAGCTTGCCTTTGTCACACCACGCCGCGCTGCGTCCTGCCGCTGTGTAGCCGCCGGTCGGCGCCCCATAGTTGGCGAGGAGTGTGAGCATCGAGTGGTCGGCAGCGTACCGCTGCAGGAGCATCGCGTCGGCCGCATAGCCATCGTCGGAGACGAGTGAGCCGGCGGCGTAAATCGTGGCGCCGCATTTCGCCGCGTCGCGCGCATGCTCGACGTGACCGACGTCTGCACAAATCGCAAGCCCCACGATGTCGTCTGCGAGCGCAATCGTCACACCAGTCGGTCCGGGCATGAACGTTCGTTGTTCCTTGATGGTAGGATACCGCTTGAGATAGGTTGTCGGCCGCCCCTCGCGACGAAACGCGATCGCACCAATGTACAAACTGTCATCCACGGCAATTGGCGCTCCAGCCACCAGAATCAGATCGCGGGCGTGCGCGAGCTCGGCCAGCGGGCGCAAACGGGAGTCGTCGGGCGTGAGCGCGTCGCTCACCGTCAACGCGAGATCGTAGCTCGTCAGGGAGAGTTCAGGAAACACGACCATTCGCGCACCGTGGTCGGCCGCTCGCGATGCGAGCCGCACGTGGCGGCGGACGTTCGCCTCCACGTCGCGGTGCTTCGCAACGAACTGCGCCGCCGCGATCGCGGCATCGCGCCGAGACGCTTTCATCACAGTCCCTTGGACGTCATGTGGTTTCATCCGGACGAGACTCGGGGGTCGGCGTGACCTCGACCAACTGACTCGGCTGCGTTTGCCATTGACGGTATCGCCGCCATGCATAGTAAGCGCCGATCGGTATCGAGAACGAGAGAACCCACGGTAGCACCGGCGCCCCTCGCGTCAACGATGCTCCACCAATTAGCACCGAGAACAAGTTCGTGACGCTCTGACCGGTGGTCCAGTTGATACTGAACATCCCGAGGCCGACCAGACACAGAACGGCCCAGCCAAAACGCTTGGGCATCCCGCGGCGTGTCGCGATGAAGAACGCCATGCCGACCGAGGTTGCGACGCAAACAAGGCTGATGAGCAGCCAGAGATAATGCCGCCACGTTTTCCCGGCCAATGTAAAGCGCACGTCATCTTCGAGCGGATGCGGAATCGTCCTCGCCGTCGCGCCCTCGACGAACCAAGTCCGTGCCGAGTCGAAGGTCGCCACATTCGCCACCGACCACCGGTTCGGAGGCGAATGAAGCTCGTACGACAGGTTGACGTGCCGCACGCCGTTGACGGTGTTCACGTTGACGCCAATGACTCGAGTCGAATCAAATTGCTGGCCGTCGAGCAACGACGCGATCTTGGCCAATGCGTCGTGCGTTCGTGGGCCGGCGAAGCGCGGCGCGAGTCGCGCCTCCGCAGAATCGAGTTCGCCCCGCGTGAAGAACGCAAGGTAGCTTCGCGATCTGGCGTCCGCGTCTGCCGGCGTAAAACGACGCATTGCCGCGTTGCCGCTGCATGCAGCGAGCAACACGGCAATGATTGTGACGGCGTAACGAAACACCCGGGCTCCAAGGTCAGCGGACGCGGATAGGATAGAGCTCGATCCGCGCAAATGCGAGAGGCGGCTGACCCCGAGCTTCCGTGCGGAACGCCGCGCGGACGCTCCGATCACCTACGACTGCATCGATCAGTTGCGCGCGCGCGGCTCGCCATAAATGAAATCGTCGGTCGCCACGATGTCACGCTTCTGTCCAGCGCCTTTCACGTTGTCGTCGACACCGGCGTCGATCGGCGTATCGCCCGCCGTGATCCGAACGTGCGCCACGATCCGCGAATCGAACTTGGCGCCGAGGAACGACAGTCCGCGCTCATCGCTGCGTCGCGGCGCTGCGATCTTCAGCAGGCGATGGCCGTCCGCGTCGAAGTACTCGATGGTCGTCGAGTTCGCGTCGCCGACGTCAGAGAACACCGATCCGAACCCCGTCACCGATGCCGGTGTATTCGACCCCGCGACGACAAAATCGATGTCGATGATCGTACTGCCCCGCGCCACGAACAGCTTCTTTGGGCTGAACGCGCTGAACTCGCCGAAATAATTCGCGTTCACGTCGACGTATCCGTTGTCGCTCACTCGGAACCCTGAGCCGTTCGTCGTGAACAACACCCCGCGCGGCGAGTTCACGTTGAAGAAATTACCCGGGAAGGCATCGGTGTTGGTTGGTACCACCGCACCGTCCCAGTTGATTTCGCGACGGTCGCCGGGTTGTTCTCCGGCGGCGTTCGGATTCAGTGTGCCAAGTAGATCGCGGTATTCCTGCACGGCGGACTCGATGTTGCCCGTCGCGCTCACGACCTGCGCGTCGTTCCGCTCGGTAAGTGTTTTTCGCTTCGCGACGGACACCGGCGCCAATACGTTGGCGCCTGCGCCCGGCTGAGTGGTCGTCTGGCTATCGCCGCAAGCGGCGAGCATTGCCATCACGCCAACCAGCGCGGCGTGAATGTTTGATCTCTGAAGCATCGTGTCTCCATGGAGTGTGTTCACGGGCTCGATACCAGCGCGTGAAGCACAGACTTCATGGTTGGCGGCCCGCGCCCCGATGTCAGGGCGTATACTCAAACACGCAGCGAGGCGTGGAACACGGACACACATTTTCGCGCGCCCAGTCGTGGCGGGCGACGACGAACTAAATCGGGCCGGATATGATTACTCGAATAATGGCCCGGCGCCGCCTTCGATAGCGAGAAGCTTGAGCTTCGTCGCAACCCCGCCGACAGCCGAGAATCCACCGGTCTTCCCGTTCGCCGCCACGACGCGGTGACAGGGAACAATGATGGCAAACGGATTCCGGCCCAACGCCGCACCGACTTCTCGCGCCGCGCCTGGCCGGCCAATGCGCCGCGCGACCTCGCCGTAGGTGAGGGTCGCACCAGGCGGAATCTCGCGCGCCGCAACATAGACGTCGCGCTCGAGATCAGGCAGTCCGTCTATGTCGAGCGTAACGCTGCGCAAATCCACTCGCTCGCCGAGCAACAACGCCACGAGCCGATCGATCGCTGCTTGTACACTCGCCGGCGGCTTCGCTTCGCGCGCATCAGACAATCGTCGGCGTAGTCGCGCCCGCAGCCTCGATGTGTCGCGCTCCGGCAACTGCAGACCACAGATACCGCGATCATTCCACACGACGCCACAGGTGCCGATCGCTGTGTCGAACAGCGCGTACGCGCTCGTCGTCACCGAGGGTTGGATCGATTGTAGAGTCATTATCGCCTCCGCATTCCCACAAACTACGTTGTCGCGGATCCCACAGCGTCCCGGTTTATGTCGTCGTTGTGCGAACGCGGCGACCGAAGGCGCTCGAGCAGCGCATAGCCGTCGGGCCACGCGCCAAGCCCGCTCACGCTGTTGATGTGCCCCGCCGCGCCGACATCGACGTACTCGCTGCCCCATGCTCTCGCATACTCGCGCGCCCGCGGTGCGGTTACATAAATGTCG
>JAICYT010000123.1 GCA_025934075.1 Gemmatimonadaceae bacterium | reverse complement strand
GACGACCTTCCATCTTCTCGAAGTAAGCGATCGCCATCGGCGACGACGCATCCGTGCCGATGACGAGGTCGACGTCGCACACGACGATGTCGCCGGCGTGCGCGTCGGTGTGCGACTTCGCTGAAAGGATCTTCTCGCTGACGGTCTTCGGTCGCGGCGTCGTCATCGTGGTCATTCGACTTCGTAGAACGCCGCGTGCTCGTCGTCGCGCATCGGCCAGCCAGGAATGGTCGCGGGATCGAACGCGTCCACGGGCGCCGACCGGCGCTCACTCCGCGCAACCCACGCCGCGCCAACGAGGTTGCTGATCGTATTCACAGCCGTGCGACACATATCGATTGGCCGATCGACCGCCGCCACGAGCGCGATGCCGGCCGCCGCGCGCGGTCCAAGTCCGATGCCGTTGAGTACGATCAACGTCGTCACGAGCGAGCTGCCCGGAACTCCAGCGCCCGCGAACGCGGCCATCGTCGACATGAGCACGATGGTGATCGCCATTGCCGGACCGATCGACAAGCCATACAGGTGCGCGATGAAGACCGCCGTCACCGCCTTGTAGACGGCTGATCCGTTCTTGTTCATCGACGCGCCGGCAGGGAGCACGAAGCTCACGACGTCGCTCGGAATGCCGAGCCGATCGCGCGCTGACTCCATGCTCACCGGCAACGCCGCGTTTGACGATGCCGTCGAGAATGCGAGCAGCACCGCGTCGCCGACCGACCGGAAGAAGGTTCCGATGCCGACGACGGCTCCGAACACTAGCGCAGGCAAGAGCACGACGCCCGTGTGGATCAGCAACGCGAGTGCGGCAACCGCCGCGAACACGAGCAGTTGGTCGAGCAACACGAGCCCGGAGCGCGCGACCATCGCCGCGATCAGCACGAACACCGCGGTCGGTGCGAGCCGCATCAGCCATGCGACGACGACCATCGAGATCTCATTCACGCCCTCGAAGAAGCGGAGCACGGTACGCCGCCCTTCGCCCGACACCACCGTCGTTGCCGCGCCGAAGATGCACACCGCAATGATGAGCGGCAGCAAATCCGCGCCGCCCTGCGCCGCCGACGCAAATGGATTCTGCGGAACCATGTTGACGATCGTTTGCACGAGCGTCGGTGCGGATGCGGATTGCGCGGCGGCGCTCGCGGCCGCCGTCTGGTCGCCGATGAGGTTGACGAGGGCCTCGCGTGGTGGGCCGCCAGGGAATGCATTCCCGACTCGCGACGCGAGCGCCACCACCAGCCCGATCAACGCGGCGATGAACGTCGTCCCGAGAAAATACGCCAGCGTCTTGCTGCCCATGCGCCCCAATGAGCGAATGTCGCCGAGCGACGCGACTCCGACGAACACGCTCGCGATCACGAGCGGTACCACGACCATCGTGATCAGCCGAATGAATATCGTCCCGATCGGCTCGACGCCGATGAGCACGGGCTGCAGCCAGTGCATTCCCGGCGCACGCGACAAACCGCCGAACGCGATGCCGACGACGAGTCCGATGAGAATCTTCTTTTCGAGCTTCACCGGTTTACCTGACTCACGACGCTGCGGCTGGTGCGCTACCCGTCGTGGTCGCCATCACATTGCGCAGCGCGGTCAGCGTGCGCTCGACGTCGGCCATGCGAATGTCGCCCATGTGTCCAATGCGGAATCCACCGCGCTCGTACGGGCCGAGTCCGGCGGCGGTCCAGATGCCGTCGGCTTTGAGCGTGTCGCGAATCGTGCGCGGCGCGACGCCGGTCGGCAGCGCGATTGCGGTCATGGTTGCCGCATAGGCGTCAGCCTCCGGACACTGCAGCGACAACCCGAGCGACGCAATGCCTTCTCGCACGCGCAGCGCCATCGCAGCATGTCGGTCATATACATTCGTTAATCCCTCTTCATGCATCATGCGGAGCGCTTCGGCGACTTGCAGCACGAGGTGCACGGGCGTGGTGCCGGGCGTCTCGGGCTTCGGCGCCGAGATCGTGCGCTTGATCGCGGTGAAGTCCCAATAGTGGCGCGGCAGCCGCGATGTCGCCACTGCGCGCCAGCCGCGCTCGCTCACCACAACCCACGACAATCCGGGGCTGGACATCAAGCACTTCTGCGACGCGGTCACGGTGATGTCGAGATCCCACTCGTCGAACGCGAACGGCATTCCGCCGATCGACGGAATGCCGTCGACCAGCACGAGCGCATCGTGCGCTCTCGCGACGCGCGCGATCGCCGCCACGTCGCTCGCGACTCCCGTCGAAGTGTCTACATACGCGAGCGCGACCGCGCGGATTCCGGGCCGTGCGCCAAGCAGCCGCTCGAGCTCACCGGCGTCGGCGCCGCATTCCCAACTCGTCGAGAACCGACGGACGATCACACCGTACGATTCCGCGAACCCCGCCCACATCTCGCCAAACTTTCCATTGCAGCACACCGCGATCTCGTCGCCGGACGAAAACAAATTGCAGATCGTTGCCTCGAGCGCGCCGCGCCCGGTCGTGTGAACGGGGAGCGGTTTGCTTTGCGTCCCGAACACGGGACCGAGCAACTCGACCGCGTCGGCGAGCTCGCGCGAGAACTCCGGACTCCGGTGATGTATCATCGGCCGCGCGCCCGCTTGCAGCACGCGATCGGGGACGCGCGTCGGACCGGGCGTCATCAAGAGCGGCCCGTCGGCCGCTCGCATCGTCACTCGATCACTCCTTTCCTTCGCAGCGCCTCGTCGATTTCCGGCTTGTACAACACGCCCCGCTGAATCTCGGCGATTCGCGCCCGCTCGCGCTTCACCAGCGCGTCGACGAGAGGCAGGACGCTCTCCGCGACGTCGCGCGGCACGACCGTCACACCGTCGTCGTCGCCCACCACGATGTCGCCCGGCATCACCACCGTGTCGCCGCATGCGATCGGCACGTTGATCTCACCCGGACCATCCTTGTCGCACGCGCCCGGACACACCGTGCGGCTGAACGCGGAAAGTCCGAGTCGCCTGATGCCATCGACGTCGCGGATCGCACCATCGACGATGATCCCGCCAAGCTTCTTCGCGGCGGCCGTGTGACCCATCAATTCACCGAACACCGCGCTCGTCGTATTTCCGCAGGTGTTCACGACGACGATGTCGCCCGGCTCGGCGACTTGCAGCGCTTTGTGCACCATGAGATTATCCGCCGGCCGACAGAGCACTGTCACCGCGAGTCCGCACAGCGACAGTCCGGTGCGCGATCGGATACCCGGATCCATGAAATGGAACCGTCCCATCGCGTCGGCGAGGTTGGGGCTTGCCACACCGCGAAAGCGCGCGACGAGCTCGTCACTCAATCGCGGAGGCGCCGGCAGAATTCGAAATCCGAGGGGCCCTGTCACTTCACGCTCACTTTGCGCTTGCTCCGTTCACTTTCCGCTCGCTTTTCGTTCATTGAGAAACTCCGTGATGCGCTCGGCCGGCACTGCATAGACGATGCGCCCGCCGGATTCCTTCGGCGCACCGAACACGACGCCGATCACGTGACCGTGTCCGTCCACCACCGGACTGCCGCTCGACCCGTGCGACGCGAACGCATCGATCTGCAGCAAGTCGCGCGTGGGCGTCTTGCTCACCGTGCCGACGGTCAGCGTCGTCTTCGCTACAAGATCATTCGCTGATTGACCCATGGGAATGTCGGTGCCGAGTGGAAACCCGATCGTCGCGATCGTTCCGCCCGCGGGAATGTCGACCGAGCTCGCGAGCGATTGCACCACGGGATACTTGCCCGCGTCGTCGAGCTGCACGAGCGCGAGATCCACCGTCGGATCGGACGCGACCGCGACGACATGCGCGGTGCGCCAATCGCGCGTGTTGGCGAACTTGGTGACGATCCGCGTCGCACGGGTGGTCTTGTCCGCCACGACGTGCCGGCTCGTCAGGATGAGCCCCGACGCATTCACGCAAAAACCTGTCGCCTCGTATTTCTGGCTGCGGAGCTGGCTCGAGATCAGCACCACGGCGGGGTCGAGCGCTTGCCGCGTCGCCACCCAATCCGGCTCGTTGAGTGAGCGTCGCTCGATCTCCGCGCGCTGAACCGCCTGCTGCGCATACATCTTTCGCAGGCGCTCCCGCGTGACTTCGCGCTCGATCGCCTGTTGGTGTTGAAACCACACATCATATGCTCCCGCCGCAGCGAGCAGAGTGGCGAGCACGAGCACACCACTGAGCAGGAAGCGCGTCTGCTTCTTGACGGCGATCGCGACGCGTTCCGTCGTCGGCTGCCGAGCGAACGCGGTAAAGGCGCCGATGCGAACGGCCACGTTCGGTCCGCGCGCCCCAAACCCGATCACGTCGCCTTGCGTCAGCGCGCGCGTCTCTCCTCGTGGGACGCGTTTGCCGTTGACGAACGTGCCGTTCGTGCTCTGCGCGTCGACGAGAGTGTATTGCCCGCCCGTCGCGCGAATCTCCGCATGCTTCGTCGACACATCGAGATCGCGCGTCGCATCGAACTTGAGATCGCAGTCCGGATGACGCCCGATCGTGATCGTCGGCTTCGAGAATGTTTGCGACTGACCGGCGCGCGCTCCGCTCAGGATGCGCAGCTCGATGGCCATTACCGCTTGGGCGCGCTCGTACCGGTCGAATCGGTCGCGGAGCGCGTGCTGTGTATCACGAACCACACGCCGGCAACGATGAGCAGCGCAAACAGTCCGATGGCGATCAATCTCCCCGCGCTTTTGCGCGCCGGCGACACTTCGGGAGTGGGCGGTGGCGATGGCGCCGGCGATGGCGGCGCCATCGCTTCGAGCGGCGGCAACACCGCGTGTTCAATCGCTCGGATCGGCGTTGGACGCACCATGCCGGGACGTTCCACCACTGGCATCGGCTGAGTCGGCGTCGTACCGGTCATCACGCGATCCATCGGGCCCGACGCACCGGAGTCACGGAGCGAAAACACCTGGTGTCCCACTTCGTCTTCGTCGCCCGCTTGCGTGAGCCCCGGTCCATCGAAGCGCGCGACGATGACCGTGATGTTGTCGGGACCGCCGGCCGCGTTCGCGAGATCGATCAACTTGCGGCTCGCCCTCGTGAGATCCGGCTCCTTCGTGACGATCTCCGCGATCTGATCCTTGTTCACCTGGCCCGACAATCCATCGCTGCATAACACCAACGTGTCGCCGCGCCGAATCTTCTGATGCGTGAGATCGACCTTGATTTGCGGCTCCGGCCCGAGCGCTTGCAGAATGATGTTGCGACGCTCGCTGTGCTCCGCCTCCTCTTCCGTCAGCTCGCCCGCTTCGATCAGCTTCTGCATCAACGACTGATCCTTCGTGATCTGTCGCGTCACGCCGTCGCGAACGATGTACGCGCGACTATCGCCGACCTGTGCGAGATACAAGGTGTCGCCGAGCAAGCCGGCGATCGTCGCGGTCGTGCCCATGCCGCGATATTCGGGATGCGCACCCGCGAATGCGTTGATTTGCGCGTTCGCCGCTTTCGTCGCTTCCTTGATCGCGCGCACGAATTGTTCGGCGTTGCCGATGTTCGACGCGATCCAATTCGTTCGCATCTCGCCGACCACGATGTCCACGGCCATGGCGCTTGCGATCTCACCCGCCGCGGCGCCGCCCATGCCGTCGGCGACCATGAACAGCGATCCCTTCTCCCCGATCATGTCCATCGACGCGGCCGGCTCGGCCGCGGTCTTACCGCTCGTGAGGTCGGCGACGACGAACGCGTCCTCGTTGTGCTCGCGCGTGCGGCCGACGTCGGTGAGACAGGCGACGCGAACGATAACCTCGGCGCTTGCTGAGTCGCGGTTGGACGGGGAGTTCATCGACGAGGAGGGATTGGTGACGGGCACGTACGAGTCGGTGGCTAGTTTGCGCAGAGGTCGGTGAGTTTTCCGGCAACGAGTGCGGCCTTCGTCGTGCGTGGAGCGATCGTACGAACTTCCTTCAACGCGTCACAAGCTGCCTTCTTGTCGCCGAGACTGAGCCCCGCCGCGAACCGAACCAGCGCGGCACGTACGCGATTCTCATCCGACGTACGTGGCACCGACGCCAGCGCCGTCAGCGCCGCACTAGCCGTCGTCGAGTCATTTGCCAGACTATCGAGCCGCGCAAATTGGTCACTGTCGCTCACCGCCGGTGTCACTGTCGTCGTGGCCGCCGCAGAATCGAGATTGGCCACGCGCGTGGCTGGGCGCGAAGTACCTCTGGGCTTGCCCGAATCGCGATTTGCCACGACCGTGGCCAGGGTGAGGATTACCACTAATGTTGCCAATAAGCCAACCGTCGACACGTAGCGGTCTTCTTGCGGCGCAACTTCTCCGGAGTGACGAACGACGCGCGTCGGTGGCACGATTCGGACGTCGCTCGGGCTCGGCCGGTGCGCCGTCGTGTCGGGCATCTTGCTCACGGCCTCGTAGAACGCCCGGCCAAATTCGCTCGCGCTCTGATATCGCTCGTTCGGGTCGCGCGCCAATGCCTTGCCGATCACTTCCTGAACGTCCTTGGGCCACTCGACACTCGGATTGACGCGCTGCAGCGACAGCGGGGTGTCGGTGAGTCGCATGATCAGCGACTCGCGCGCCGAACCGCTCAGGAACGGAAGCCTGCCCGTGAGCATGTTGAACGCAACGAGTCCCAACGAATAGATGTCGCTGCGTCCGTCGACCGTGTCGCCGGCGAACTGCTCCGGACTCATATAGTCTGGAGTGCCGATGACGTGCCCGGTCTTCGTCATCTTTTCCGACTCGTCGTCTGCTGCTTTGGCAATGCCGAAGTCGACGACCTTCACGAGATCGCCGCCATCGCGCGTGAGGACGAGCAGAACATTGTCGGGCTTGAGATCGCGGTGCACGAGTCCGACTTCGTGCGCGACGGCGAGTCCGTCGGCCGTCTGCCTCACAATCTCCGCGGCCCGTCTCGCCGACAGCGGTCCATTCCGTTCGATCACGTTGCCCAACGACTCGCCGTCCACGTACTCCATGGCGAGATAGATCAAACCGTCCGTGGTCTCACCGAAGTCGTACACCGCCGCGACGTTCGGATGACTGATGCGACTCGCGTTGGCCGCCTCGCGATTGAATCGCGTGATCGCGTTCAAGTCCTTCACCATCCCCGGGTGAAGGACCTTGAGCGCGCTCTTGCGGCCCATTTTCACGTGTTCGGCCAAGTACACCCGACCCATGCCCCCTTCGCCGAGCTTCTTGAGGATGAGATATCGATCACCAACGATCGAACCCTCGAGATCGTTCCCGCCAGCCGCGAATCGAAGCGCGGTCCCATCGGTTTCGCAGAAGCGAGCGATGGCGGGATATTGAGCGCCACAACGAGGACAGACTTTCTCGGCCGATGGGTGGGGAGTACGCGGGTTGGGGCGGGAAACATCCATGGCGGGCGAATATAGGTCTCCGGGAGAGGGATGGTCAATGAATTGCACCGCGCGATGGCCTAACGATTTAGGACTGTTCCGACCTACATTCCATTCCACATGCGGACTTCTCGCCTCGCACTCGTTGCGCTGATCGCCGGCTGCCGTTCGGCACCCGTCCCGACCCCGACGACGTCCGAGACCCGTCCGCCCTCCAATCCGCCCAATCCGGCCTACGAGCGCGGCATCACGCCCCGAAAGGCGCCGCCCTTGCCGCCCGTGCCTCTCGTCAGCGGCCCGCTCGCCCCCAAGCTCGTCTTTCCCGAGGCGAACCAAACAATCCCGGTTCGGGACTCCGACTTCATTTTCGGCTCGCTCGGCAACGGTCACGCGACGTTGACCATTAATGGCGCACCGGTCCCCGTCGCGCCCAACGGAACGTTCCTCGGCTACCTGCCGGTGCCGCCTCCCACCGCGCCGCGCTACGAGCTGATCGCGCACGTGGGCCTCGACAGCGCGCGACTCGTCGTGCCGGTCCGCGTGCCGCGGGCGCCGGTCGTTTTCTCGACGAATGGACCACTGCTCGTCGACAGCGGCACCGTCTCGCCCCGCGGAGGCACACTCGCGTTCCGCGACAACGAGTCAGTGCGCGTGAGCGTGCGTGCCGCACCGAACACCTCGGCCTGGGTGATCGAGAATGGGCGAGAGCACCCACTGGTCTCGTTGCCGGCTGGCCTCCTCGCGACCGAGCTACCGGCGCGCGATCTGCGCGTTCCGGCGATGCTCTACGTCGCTCGCGATCGCGACACCGTCCGCTTCGCGCTCGCTCGCGTTGCTCCGGTCGACACCGAGCCCGCGCGCTATGCGACGCTCGTTGCGGCGGCGGGACCAGACACCGACGCCGCGGTCATCGGTCGCTCGACGCCCGCCGGTACATATAAATGGATGCTGCTCCCCGGAACGGTCGTGCAGGTGACCGGCCGCAGCGGGGACAACATCCGCGTGCGACTCGACTCGCAGCTCGAGACCTGGATCGACTCCGAGAACGTTCGCACGCTCTCGCTCGGCACTCCCGCGCCGCGACGCGTCGTCGGCGCGATGACACTCGTGCCATCGGCCGAGTGGGTGGATGTGGTAATGCCGGTCGGGTCGCCGCCACCGTATTTGCTCGAGCAAGACCTCAATCATCTCACGCTCACGCTCTACGGAACGCAGGCGACGCCCGACATCATCAAGTACCTGCAAAACGATTCGCTCGTCCGCGTGATGAATTGGACGCCCGAGCAATCCGACCGCGTCCGTATCACGATGGAGCTCAGCCAACCGCCGTTCGGATATCTCGCGCTCTGGGATTCGACGCGCGGCTTCGTCCTGCGGCTGCGACGTCCGCCGCGCGTCTCGCTCGCGCGCCCACTCGAAGGTCTGACGATCACCGTCGATCCCGGCCATCCACCCGGCGGCGCGATTGGACCGACCGCCCTCACGGAGGCCCAGGCCGTTCTTCCGATCGCCGAGAAGCTCCGTCAGATCCTGGAGCAGCGCGGCGCTCACGTCGTCATGACCCGCACGACGATGCAGGCCGTCGATCTCCACCTGCGAAGCGTGATCGCGCGACGCGCGAACTCGCACGTGCTCGTGTCGATTCATCTCAATGCGTTCGGCGACGGAGTGAATCCATTCGTCAACAACGGCACGAGCACATTGTTCTTCCATCCGCAGACCGAGCCGCTCGCGCGACTCGTCCAAGCCGGCATGATGCGCGAGATGGGCCTCCGCGATCTGGGCATTCACTATCAGAACATCGCGATCGGCCGCACGACGTGGATGCCGTCGCTCATCTGCGAGGGCGCGTTCATGATGATTCCCGAACAGGAGAACGCGCTGAAAGTCCCCGAATTTCAAGAACGCTACGCGCGCGGGGTCGCTGACGGGATTGAGGCGTACTTCCGGACCTTCGCACGTTGAGGCGTGACTCCGGGATGGTCGCGCAAGCGAAGTATCGCAATGCCAACTATGGTGGACAATGCCAACGAACGCGCGTACGAAACAATGAAGCGGGCGATATTGTCAGCCTTATTCGTCCTGTCGGTCGCCCGGCCGTGCCTCGCGCAAGCGCCGAATCTCGATTGGCGCACTCTCAAGACCCAGCACTTCTACGTTCACTTCAACCCTCCCCTCGAGTCCTTGGCGCGGCGCATCGCCGCCGACGCCGAGCGTGCGTATACAGAACTGTCACGTGAGCTGCATCCGCCGCGGGGGATGATCGACGTCGTCATCTCCGACGACGTCGATCTCTCCAATGGCTCGGCCACAACGTTTCCAACGAACCGCATCGTCATCTTCGCGAATCCGCCCGTGTCGGAGTCGGCGCTTCGCTACACGAACGATTGGGGCCAGCTCGTCATCACGCACGAGCTCACTCACATCTTTCATCTCGACCGTACGCGCGGACTTTGGTCCGCCGCGCAGATGGTGTTCGGTCGCGCCGCGGCACTCTTCCCGAATTCGTACTCGCCGTCGTGGCTCGTCGAAGGACTCGCGGTCTACGAGGAATCGAAGCTCACCGGCGCCGGACGCATCGAGGGCTCCGAGCATCGCATGATCGCCCGCGCAGCCGCGATCGATCATACCTTCCCATCGCTCGGCGCACTCAGTCTCGCGCAGGGACGCTTTCCATTCGGCGAGACGGCGTACTCGTTCGGCTCACTGTTCGTCGACTACCTGGCGAAGACGCGCGGCGAGGCAGACGTTCGCAAGTTCGTCGAGAAGTCGAGCGCCGACATCATTCCGTTCCTGATCGACGTTCCCGCGCGCCAAGGCTTCGGTGTCAGCTTCTCTCGCGCGTGGCGCGAGTTCAGCGATTCCGTCGCGCGCTCGATTCGGGCGTCGCCCACGCCGCCCCTCGCCGGCTGGCGCGAGCTCACGCGCGACGGGGTGTTCGTCTTCGCGCCGCGCTGGTTGTCTGATTCGTCGATCGTCTACAGCGGTTCGTCGGGCCGTGAAAGTTTCGGCGCCTTTCGCGTCGACCTCACTGGCAACCGATCGAGCGTCGGTCGCCGCAACAGCCGCTCGGCCAACGTGGCCGTCGGCAACAACGAGCTGCTGTACGCGCAGATCGATTACGTGAATCCGTATCAGCAGCGCTCCGATTTATGGATTCAACGCGGTCGACGCGAGCATCAGCTCACGCATGGCCAGCGTCTCAACAGTCCTGACGCGCGCGCCGATGGCGAGATCGTCGCGACGCAGATCATCCCCGGAGCCACACGTCTCGTCCGCGTTTCGCGTGACGGAAAGCGCATCACGCCGATCGCCAACGGCAACTATGATGAGCAGTGGACCGAGCCGCGCTGGTCACATTCGGGCGATCGCATCGCGACGTCGCGCTGGCTGCGCGGCAACATCTCGCAAATCGTCGTCGTCGATACCACCGGGCGCATCGTCCACATCGTCTCGAGCGGTACCTCGATCGAGGCGACGCCGAGCTGGCTGCCCAATGATGCCGGGATTCTCTACAGCTCTGATAGGACCGGCAGCGCGCAAATCTACGTCGAGCGCTTCGACGATCCGCGCACGTTCGCCGGCGCCACGACGTATCGCCTGAGCAACGTAGAAACCGGCCTGTTCGAGCCGACCAACGCACCGACGACCTCGCGCGCCGCCGCCGTGATCTTTCGCGCCGACGGCTATCACTTGGGCGTCGGCCAGTGTTGCGCGGCATCCAGCGAAGAACGCGCCGACGAATACCTCGATACCGTTCCGCACATGACCGCACCGTTACTTGTCGATTCCGGTCCGGTGAAAAGGTACAGCCCGTGGCGCACGTTCTATCCGCGCTACTGGCTACCGCAGATCGACCAAGGCATCGACAACGGCTATCGCGTCGGCGCGCTCACGAGCGGCGTCGACGTCATCGGTCGTCACGCGATGACCGCGCAGATCGAGGTGCCCACGAACGATCGCGGCGGCGTCACTGGAAGTGTCGTCTACCAATACAGTGGTTTCGGTCTCCCCATCATCCAAGCCGACGCCTCGCAGGACGGGGAAAGCCTCGGCGGCATCTCCGACCGGAGCGCGAATCGCAACACTATCGGCGAGCTCTTTCGACGCACGCAAACCGCCGATCTTCTCGCAACGCTCATTCGCCAACGCTATCGCACGTCCATGTCGTTCACGGCCGGAGCCGGCGTCGAGCATCGCACGCACGTCACGACGCCGAGCGATCTGATACCCGAAATCGACTCGAGCGGCGCGCTCGGATCGTTGACCTTTCCGAGCCTCATCGCCGCCGCGGGTTTCTCGAACGTTCAACGCCCCGCCTTCAGCATCTCGCCCGAAGACGGAATCTCCGTTTCCGCCACGGTTCGCGATCGCTTGCGCAGCGGCGCCAACGCGACGGGCGGGCAGAGCTTGAGCACCGTCGGCACTGCATCCCTCTACAAGTCGCTCGACTTCCCGGGCTTTGCGCACCACGTTCTCGCTCTTCGCGGTGCCGCGGGCTATGCAGACGAACGAGCCGCAGGATACTTCTTGGTCGGCGGCGTGAGTGGCAGCAGCTTCCAGATCATCCCCGGCTACACGCTCGGCGAAGGTCGCAAGACCTTCCCGGTGCGCGGATTCTCCGCCGGCACTCTCGCCGGCACGCGCGCTTTTACTGGGTCGGCCGAGTATCGAGTTCCGCTTTTCCTCACCGGCGGCGCGCCGGGTCCGCTGCCATTCTTCTTCGATCGCAGCTCGCTCTCACTCTTCGGCGATTACGGTTCGGCCTGGTGTCCGAATATTGCCGCGGGTCGCGAAGTGTGTAACTCCAACACGACCTTGCAGACGCATCGCGTGAGCATCGCGTCGGTCGGCGCCGAGTTGAATTTGAATCTGGGCGTGCTGTCGTGGGACACTCCGTATCGTTTCCGACTCGGCGTGGTTTCACCGCAGCGCAATGCTGCGTTCTTTGGTCAGAAGAGTGTGCAGGTTTATGTGGTGTCGGGCATTTCGTTCTGAACAGTGGGAACGGGTGGAACGGGTGGAACGGTGGAACGGTGGTACGGTGGTACGCGCAATGGCCGCGGCTAGTCGCCTTTGTCGCGAAGGGCCGTGATCAGGCGGGCTGTCATGCGCTGGACGTGATTGGCCTGATCGATCAACGTCTCAACGAGGTCCCGATCACCAAACTCTAGGCGTGATGCAACCCGCAGTTGAAATTGCATCTCGGCCGCTGAGCCCAGGGCCTGATGCAAATACGCGAGAAACGCGCGATTGCCTTGTC
>JAICYT010000244.1 GCA_025934075.1 Gemmatimonadaceae bacterium | reverse complement strand
GAGAAGTTGCGCTATCTCAAACCGGAGTTCGGGTTTCGCAGTCGTTACTCGTATAACAACTTGATGGTGGCGGTGGCCGGCGAGGCCGCGGCGGCGGCGGCCGGCACGACGTGGGAGACTCTGATTCAGCAGCGACTCTTTTCGCCGCTAAGGATGACGTCGAGCCTTACGAGCAGTCGCATGCTGACGCCGGAGAGCAATGTCGCGGCGCCGCACATGATGTTTCGTGGGAAGCAAATTTCGATTGCGCACCGAGATGCGTCGAATGTCGGACCCGCGGGATCGGTGTACTCGAGCGCGGCCGATCTCGCCCAGTATCTGCGCATGCATCTGGGGAACGGCGTCTACGAGGGCAAACGTCTCATCTCGGAGCAAGGCGAAGCGCAGATGCGCGCGCTGGTGTCGCCGACCGGCAACGGACCGACGTTCCGCACCGACACCACGGATTCGTTTCTCGGATACGGGCTCGGCTGGTATCTCGACGATTTCCGCGGCCATCCAGTCGTTGGACATACCGGTGCAATCGATGGAATGCTTTCTGATCTGCGCATGCTGCCCAACGAGCAGGTCGGCGTCGTCGTGCTCACGAACTATCAGCCTCATTCGATGCATCAGCCGCTCATTCATCACATCTTCGACGTGGTGCTCGGGTTGCCGCCGCGCGAATGGGACGCGCGTTTGCGCGGCGGAGGCAGGGCTCCAATCGTGACGACCGCGGGCGAGGCTGCACGTCCCGCGAACCCGTCGGTCTGGTTGCCGCTCGACAAGTACACTGGCACGTACACCGATTCGCTCGATGGCGACGTCAAAGTGTCGTTGGAGAACGGGAAGTTGATGCTCAATTACTATCCCGGGCTCACCGCGATCTTGCAGCCGTGGCAGTACAACACGTTTCAGATCGACTGGCAGCAACCCAGTCTGTACAGCAGCGGTCAGCACTTCGCGACATTTTCGGTCGACGCCAATGGGCGGCCGACGGAAATCAACGTGGCGATGGTGGGCGTCTTCCGGCGGCAGTGAGCTCGAGAAATTCAGTACCTGGCGTTACGGAAGCAGATCATCGCTTTGCTCCGTATAAGGACCGCTCGAGCTCACATCCCCCACATCGCGACCGCGATCTCTCCGAGCGCCTGACCGACCAACAGCGCTGCGTCGCCCTGATACCCGTGCGGGAACGGAATGCGATTTCCGTAAATCGCGAATGACAAATGCTTGCCGCTCGCTGTCGTCATGTAGCCGGCCAGACCTTTGCCCGTCACGATCAGTCGGCGATTGAGCGGATCGAACAGTGCGAACGTTCCCGTCTTGGCGAACACTTTTCCGGCGGCTGGCGTATTCGGCTGAATGTTCCACAGCGTACCGTCGCGCCCGAGAATCGGAAGCGCACGACGGAAGACGGCGATGTCGGGCCGTGTGGCCATGTACGCGAGATACTGGGCCATGAACGCGGGCGAAAAGAACGCGCCTGGCGCGCCACCGGCACCATCTCCTTGTGCCGCGGCCATCAAGTCGAGTCCGGCCTTGGCGAGGAAATCATGCTCTGCGTCGAACCCCGCTTGCAATGCGCCACGTCCAGTCGTGTGACCGACGAGCGCACCGATGACATACGGCATTGTGCTCGCATGAAGATTCTCACTCACCTTCAATGTCACTTTGATCTCTTCACTCAGCGGCAGCGATACATGCTCGGCGAGACGCGTCGAGTCGGCGTAGTGGCTGCTGAGATGCGCGAAGTCGGCGTGCATTCCGGCCGCGCCACCCGACACGCCGACGCCGCGATCCTTCAACGCCGCGACCAGCGCGCGCGCCGCGTACTCGGCTGGATCGTCGACGTTCACGCTCATCACGAGCGGTTTCGCGTCAGCCGCGAGACTACCAACCAGGCGAACCGAAACGGCGCCGCTCGAGTCACGCCGTATCATGCGATGGAGGCTCGACGCCGAATGTGCCGGGCCGGTCGTCACCTCGCTCACGAGATTGAACATCCCGAGGTCGGGCGACGCGCGCACGCTCGCCGCATCTCCGGACTTCGCGCCGGGCGCGATCAAGAGATCCACGACATTGTCGTTGAGCACGACCGGCGAGATCGTCACGCCCGTCCCGAGCTCGCGCTCACCCTGTGGGAACAGACTCACGTCGACGAGAACGCGGCCGTCGATCTGTTTGATGCCGCGCGACGCGATCTGCCCGGCGAGGTCACGCATCGCCGCGAGTGGGTCGCCGATCGCCTTTGCCACCGAATCGCCGCCACCCGCATATGAATGATCTTCATCGCTGAAGCCAAGCGTGTCGCCGGCCGCGCGGCCGGACAGATTCGCGTCACCCGATCCCACGAGCACAATGTCGCCTTTCACGACGCCGCGATCGATCGGACCCGTGCGATACACGGGCGTATGAAACCGATAGTCGGCGCCGAGCAGGCCGAGTGCCGTCCCCATGGTGAGGAGCTTCGTCGTCGAGCCAGGGGTGAACAGCTGCTCGGCGTTCAAGCCGAAGACCATCTTCTTTGCGTCGAGATCGTAGGCTGCGACGCCAAATTCGGCGTGTACGAGCTCCGGCCGCGCGTTGATCTCGGCGATCTTTGCCGTGAGTGCCTGAGTTTGCGCGGATGACGTTCGTGCAGCCGCGATCGCGAGTGACGCGACCAGCACGGCACGGTGGCTTTGCGAGATCATTGCACTGCTCCTGGGCCGCGCAACGCGCGACCCGCCTTGGCGCCGGTGTGTTTTCCGTGGTCGATCGTCACGACGCCATTGACGAGCACCCACTCGATGCCAGTCGGGAATTCCATCGGCTTCTCGTACGTTGCTCGATCCTCGAGCTTATCGAGGTCGAATATCGTGACGTCGGCCCAGTTGCCCACGTTGATCGTGCCGCGATTAGCGAGACGCATGCGCGTCGCCGGCCAGCCGGTCATCTTGCGAATCGCTTCCGGCAGCGTGAGCACGTGTTGCTGCTTCACGTACTTCGCGATCACCCGTGGAAAATTGCCGAAGCTTCTTGGATGCGGCAGACCGGTTTCGTCGGGCACGCCAATCTGCGCCACTGCGCCGGCGTCGCTGCCGATGCTCGTCCACGGAAAGCGCAGAGCTGTCTCGATGTCGGGCTCGCCCATCATATGGTAGATGGCCATGACGCGGCCGTGTCCTTGCGCGACCAAGTCCCACGCGGCGTCGGCTGGATCCTTGCCCGTCTCCTTCGCGATCTGCGCGATGGTCTTCTGTTCGTACTTCGCGTTGGCGGGATTGCGCGCGTTCACGAGGACGACGCCGTCCCATCCACCCGCCGCTTCAACGATGTTCCACCAACCCGGCGACCCCGTCGTCAACTCGCGCTTGAGGCGCGCGCGAATCTGGGGATTTGCTAATCGCGCCTTGAGCGAATCGACGCCGCCTTCGTGCGCCCAACTCGGAATGGTCGCTTCGAGCCCGGTGCCGCCCGCCGTGTAGACGTACATGTCGGCCGCGATGTCGAGTCCGCGAGCCCGCGCCGCGTCGACGGTTTGACGCACCGAATCCATCAGCACACCCCAACCCGGCTTGTACGCCACTTTGAGATGGAAGATCTCCGCCGGCAAGCCGGCTCGCTCGCTGACGGCGATCAACTCGTTGATCGCGCTGATGTTGCCTTTCCCCTCGTCGCGCATGTGGCTCGCGTACGTTCCGCCGTATGCGGCCGCGGCCTTCGCGACTTCCACCAACTCGTCGGTCGTGCTGTAGCTCGACGGCGGATAGATGAGCGCCGTCGTCATTCCCATCGCGCCACCGCGCATCGCGGTATCCATGATCGCGCGCATGTGTGCGAGCTCGGCGGCGTTCGGCGCGCGCGCGGACTCGCCGAGCACCGCTTCGCGCGCTTGAGTCTCGCTGAAGTAGCTGCCGAAGTTGATGCTGATGCCGTTCTTCTCGAGGTTCGCGAAATACTCGCCGACCCGGGCCGCCGGTACGGGCGTTCCGCCCTCTCCGCCGATCGCCGTCGTGACGCCTTCCTGCAGCTTATTTTCGGCGAGTCCGTTTCGTGGAAGGACGGATCCGGATTGATCCATCATGTCGATCCAGCCGGGACTCACGTACTTGCCTGTCGCGTCGATCTCTTTCTTGCCATGCGACGTGATCTTCCCGATCCTGGCGAATTTTCCGTCGCGAATGCCGACGTCGGCCAGAATCCAGGGATTCCCCTCGCCGTCGAGGACGCGACCGTTGCGAATCACGATGTCGTAGGTCGTGTCTGCCGACGCGCGTCCCGGTTGCTCCACCGATGGCGCGACTCGAAAGAGTTGTGTGTCCGGCGATGGTATGCGGGACTGCGCGCCACTCGACGCCGCGGCGCCAATCAGAATCAGAACGAGCGAAGTACGCATGGACGTTGCGCTCAGGGCAAGAGGTAGAGCCGTTACTGGACGTGTTAAGCATGTGACGGCGGTGATAACCAGCGCGGTTATATCAACCGCCGGGCTGGCGCCGCCGGTCGAGCGAGACGCGACGTGAGACGCGCGGATCGATCGACGAGGGCGACGCGTGTTCGTTCTTCGAACCTGACGCGAGCGCACGTGATTGGCAATGCCGTCCACCGAACGGGCACACCAGAGTGGTGCACCATCTTGCGAGCCGCGACTCCGGGCCGCACTGTTGCCCGGCGACGAATTGCCCTGGTGGCAACTCGCCGGCTCGACGCCATGGTTCGTTCACGAGGATCGCTGTTCCACCACGTTCCGACTCCCAGTTAGAGGAAGCCGAGGAGAGCAGATGATGCGAGCAAGACACACAAAGGTCATGAGATTCATTCCTTCAGCGGCACGGCTCGTTCGAGCAGCGTACGCTCCGGCGGTCGAACGGTGGCTGCCGCATCTTCTTCCGCTTGCTGTCGTCGCGGTGCTTGCCGCGATTCCAGCTGCGGCACGCGCACAGGGCGGCACCATTAGCGGTACGGTGCAGCAGACGGGCGCTGGTCGCCCGCTTCCTGGCGCGGAGATCAGCGTGCAAGGCCAGATCGGAAAAGGCGCCGTCACCGACGCCAATGGCCGGTTCCGCATCACCGGAGTAACCGGCACGAGCGTGACGCTCAATGCGCGCCTCCTCGGCTACCGTCCGGCGTCTCAGGTCGTGCAAGTCGGCGCGTCGAACGTCAGCATCCTGCTCTCGGAGCGAGCCGTCGAGCT
>JAICYT010000271.1 GCA_025934075.1 Gemmatimonadaceae bacterium | reverse complement strand
CACTGGGCAGCCGCTCGTCGACGTTCGCGTCGTCATGGAGCGAGTGCCCGCGATGCGGACCGACGCAGACGGTCGATTTACGTTCTCTAACGTGCCGGTCGGTACGCGTCAGATCGAGATCTTCGAGATCGGCGCGGTACCGCTATTGGAGATCGCTGACGTCACGCCCGGGACCACAACGACAGTCAACGCAACGCTGCGGCACGTCCCGATGCTGGAGACGGCGCATACCAGTGCCGCGCGCGCCACGCGCGTGTTCGCCGCTGAATTCGCGGAGCGGCGCCGGCAAGGCTTCGGCTATATGCGCGACTCGACCGAGATCGCGAAATACGATCAGTTCTTGAACGTGCTGAGAGATGTGCCGAGTCTGACTGTTCAATATCGCGCGGCGACGTTGACGATTTCGGTGCCCGATGGCAAAGGCGGGGCATGCCCTCCCGACGTCTTGATCGATGGCGCGCACGCCGGCTTCGGCAACTTGATCGACCTCTCGTCGCAGGAGGTCGGCGGCATCGAGGTGTATCCGCGCGCCGCGCACATTCCGGCTCGGTTCGTCCCCCCCGGCTTTCAGCCCGAGTGCGGTATGATTCTCGTTTGGACCAAGTACGGGCTGAAGAATCGCTGACGAGTAGCCTCGCGACGAGTCTAAGTCCACGCGAGCCAGAAGGGTCGCCGGATCCACCGGCGTTCAGAACTAAAGTGCAATAACAGTTTCCTCGTCTGGGTTCGTCAGGATTCGCATTTTTCCAGGAAGCTGAAGATGCTGGACAGACTGCGGATCAGCATGCATTGTGATTGATCCGCACCTGGCCAGGGAAATATGCGCACTGCTACGCTGCTACTTTTGCTACCGCTCGCCGCCTGCGCGAGCGGAGGCGCCGGCTCGACGGCAACTCCGGCTTCCCAGACGGTGACCGTCGTCGGGAGTCAGGGAGGCGCAAGTCTGACGATGCCGGGCAACAATTCGTCGACCGTCCGAACGCTCGCGTTCGGAATGGATCAGGTGTGGCGGGCGTTGCCCTTCGTGTTCGACTCCATCGGCATTCCAGTTGGTACGCTCGATCCGGCCAAGCGCACCATCGGCAATTCCGGCTTCAAGATTCGCAGCCGGCTCAAGGGCGTCCCACTGAGCCGCTACATCGATTGCGGCAACTCGACTCAGATTGGCCCGAACGCCGACGCCTATGATGTGAACATTACCATGTTCGCGGAGCTGCATGCGGCAGATGCGGGTGGGACCACGGTCTCGACGACGATCGACGTCGTCGCTCGCCCGGCGACGTTCGCGCAAGAATACTCGCACTGCGCCTCGAAAGGTCTGCTCGAGACTCGATTTTTCGACATCTTGAAGGCCCGTCTCGAACGGGCCGCGCGCTGAGACGAGCCTGCGTGCGGGCGCATTTTGTTGTGCTGCGCCGTTGGATTGGTTGGACTCGGCGGTCGCGCTCGAGCGCAGAAAAATGGTTCGACGCCAGTCGTCACCGTCAATGGCGAGGCGTTCGACAGTTTGCGCGACCGGCCGCTCGAAAACGCGACGATCGAGATGATCGGCGGCGGGCGATCAACCGTCGCAGATTCGCGCGGGCGCGAGGCGGCGCTCTGTGCACGCCCGAAGCGCCGAGCGCGGCCGTGGACGCCGGCGTACGCGCGCTGCACACGCTCGCACCGAATGTGTTGGACCGCCAGTTTACGGCGACCGCGCCGAATCACAAATGGGTCGCGGACTTTACGTATCTCTGGAACCATGAAGGCTGGTTGTTCGTGGCGGTCGTGCTCGATCTCTTCTCGCGGCGCGTCGTCGGGTGGTCGATGCAGGCCGCTATGACAACGCAACTCGTGACTGATGCGCTGACCATGGCAATCTGGCGACGCGGGGTGATCGAAGCGTTACTGCTCCACTCCGATCGCGGGACTCAGTACACCAGTGAGGACTTTCAGCGGTTGCTCGAGCAGCTCGGGATCACTTGCAGTATGAGCCGCTCCGGCGACGTGTGGGACAACGCCGTGATGGAGAGCTTCTTCTCCACGCTGAAGACCGAACGCACGAACTCGAAACACTATCCCAACCGGAACGCGGCCCGTGCCGACGTGTTCGACTGCATCAAACGCTTCTACAATCCGATCCGGAGACACTCGACCCTCGGTAACATCAGCCCGATCGCGTTTGAACGGGCGGCAGTAGCTTAACTCTCTATCCACCAAACCCGGCTCAGCTCAGTTGCGTGAGCTCGAGCAGGAGAACGCAAAGCTCAAGCGCATGTACGCCGACCTGGCGCTCGAGAACGCCGCGATCAAAGATGTCTTAGGCCGAAAGTTGTGATGCCACTCGCGACGAACCGGAACGCGGTCATTCGGGCCTTCTATCAGCGATTGCTCGCGGCCGGCAAGCCGAAGAAGCTCGCCCTCGTCGCATGCGGAAACTCTTAACAATCCTCAACACGATGGCGCGGACGGAGCAGCGCTGGTCGGCGGCGGCCTCCGCTTCCACACTTATTCCTGCTTGACTTTCAAGACAGTTGATAACTCCGGCCCAGCGTGCTTGCTCTCCCGACACCTACCTGCGCGCCACGCCCGTGCCGCGATCATTGAATTCCCCCTGGTAGTTGGAAGAACTGGGTCGTGCTCTGGCTCGAGCGCTCCGTCACGTTTTGAGCTGTCACATAATATCTCACATACGGGCACTGCCCTTGCCCGACGGCGATCGCCGACGTTTGGGTGTCGACAAAGGAGGTACCTGTGGTGCTATAGACCGAAATGCCGGTATCACGGCAATGCGAGTCCTGGAGGGTCCGGAACACCCAGTAGATCGTCGCTCCCGGAACGCTGGTCCACGTGAGACTGGGGTTCGAGCCCGCTAGCGACGGCGTCACTACAGGTGCAGATAACGTTGCCGTCCGAACTGCGTCTAGGGTGCCAAGGTCGTTGTTAATTCGCGAGAGCGGACTGTAATAGTACACACCATATTGTCCAATAATCATCCCAACGAGGGTCACGTCATAGCTATAACCGTTCCACAGAAACACTGGCGATCCGCTGTCCCCGGGTTCGACATAGTAATCGCCCTGCACCGAGCAGGTCGCGACGTCGGATGCGTTGCCGGTTCGGCTGCTGCTACGGAAATCGATGCATGTATTGGCGATTGTCCCCACAGTCCATCCTGCGCTGGTCCATAGTCAACGGAGTCGCGAACCACGACAATCAAAGCACCGTGAGCATCGAAATAAAAACCGGCGGAACTTGGAGCCCGCTTTGCGAGGTCATCAAAGAGCGACTCT
>JAICYT010000154.1 GCA_025934075.1 Gemmatimonadaceae bacterium | reverse complement strand
CTCCTCCTCCGTCGGATGCGAGGTCTCGACACCGACCCCGTCGTCGGCGTCCTGAGCCTAGCCGCTGTGAACAGCGATGCTTCGATGCAGGGGGTGATAGGCAGAGCATATACCAACCTCGAGCGTATGTTCGCAGGCGAGCACCATCCGGAAGGCCCGCTAGGAGGCCTCGCGAACTGAGGCAATAGGTCCGCGCACCACAATGTTGCGGCCGCTTGACGAGATTGTTGTCCTCACGCTACAGCCGTTGGTGCATTCGACTTCGGCAAGGGGTGAGCAATCTCAACCGAGGCCGGCACTGCAGGCCCGTTGTCGGAATCTCACGGTGACGCTCGCGCGCCCGCTCCGGCTCCGCCCGACAAATAGGCTAACACGATACGCCAGCCACACTTACGGCAGTTTCTGGCAGCGAAAGATCTTGACTGGATGCCATCTGCCCACCGCTTCGCCCATCAAAGCGCGTCTCCTTCCGTCCGAAAGCGTACTCGGCATTGCGCATTTTTTGCTTGAACAGCTGACGCCGCCGCGGGCATTGGATCCCATAGCGCCGTCCTGATTTCCCTGCGGGTTGGCGTCGCGGCCGTCACGCGGGAGCGCATATCATGAAGAAACTCGTCTCGATTCTTTCACTCGTGTTGGCAGCGCATCTCGGCGCGCAAGCGACTTCGCAGCAGCGCATCCAGATCAGAAAGCAACACCGGATCCCGGTCGATACTGTGGTCCTCCGCCTCACCGACACCGTCACGGTGCGTCGCACCGACACTCTATATGTTGCCGCGGGAGCCGTCGGACCGCTCACGACGTTCGACACATTGGTCCGGCCGGATTCGACGCCTTGCGGCAAAGGAATCATCCCGATCCCGATTCCAATTCCGATCGATCATTCCTCCCCGGCTTCGACAGTCCCGGAGCCCGCGAGTGTGTGGCTCGTAGGTACTGGGCTGATCGCAATCGGGTTCGTGTGGGGTCGACGACACACGGAACACCGCGCGGAACGTAGTTCGTCAGGATCCGACTCGTAGTGCTCGAGCGGGTTCGAGTAGCTTTCGATCAGTTCGAGAAAAGAAGAACGGCGCCTACTTCTGGCGCCGTTTTCATTCACCGATGTCTCATGGCGCGGTCGATGCGCGCGAGTGCCGGGAGCGAGTCACGACGAGATGAGTTGGCCGCAACGTCGGCACATGTGCAGCCTATTCCAGCGGGCGCGCCGCGCGTAGTAGTCATCGCTGAGTCGCCGAGCAGTGGTCAAGAACACGATCGCCGTCACAACGATTGTCGCTGCGATCGCGGCTTGGCCAATCGAGTCGCCGAATCGCCGGTATGCGTAAAACGCGGCGATCGATAACGGCGCCGCAATCGCAATCACCCTCCGGAGGGCCGATCGTCGTCGCGGTGGACCGAGGCGCTCGACGATTTCCGCGTCGGTTCTTCCGCCTTCGCGACCAACGTTCCCGACGTCGCTGGGTTCACTCCCCGCGTCGCTAAGGCGGCGTACCGCGTCCGCATATAGCTCCGAAACACGGACGAAGCTCGACGCCTCGCATTTCGGGCAGCGCGCTCCGGTGAGCGCGTCGTCGTCCTCGCCTGAAAGACTCTTGGAGAGCGCGCCCATCACTGCTTCAAATCGTTCGAGCTCGTCGTCTGCCAAGGTTGCCTCGCATCACGTCATCACTGTGTCATACGCACTGCCCCGGCAGATCGTTTCCGCGCTGCGGCGCACACCGACAATGTTCGGTTCGTGTGATCGCGGCAGCCCGGTATCGCCCAAGGCGAACAAGTGTCATGTTTGGGGGTGACGTTCCCTCCCGCTTCTTCACTTTGAAAAGACTGGTTCCGATCCTGTCGATGCACATCACGAATCCGAGATGACTGCCGGGATTGCTGACACTTCTGCGCGCCTCGGCATCGCCCTAGCCGACCGCTATCGCATCGAGCGGGAGCTCGGGCGCGGCGGCATGGCGACGGTGTTCCTCGCACACGACGTCCGGCACGATCGCGCGGTCGCCGTGAAAGTGCTGCGCTCCGACCTATCCGAGTCGCTCGGCCGCGATCGATTTCTCCAGGAGATTCGCCTCGCCGCGCGGCTGTCGCATCCGCACATCTTGCCGCTCTTCGATTCCGGCGACGCCGGCGGCTTCTTGTTTTTCGTCATGCCAGTGATGGAAGGTGAGACGCTCCGCGATCGTCTCATACGCGAACCTCGACTGGCGATTGATACAGCGATCCGGATCGCGTCGCAGATCGGCGACGCGCTGGACTATGCCCACGGTCACGGCGTCGTCCACCGAGACATCAAGCCTGAGAACATTCTTCTTCACGCGGGACACGCTCTCGTCGCGGACTTCGGCATCGGCAAAGCTGTGACGGCGGCCGCGCCAACGGATGAGATGCTCACGCAGATTGGCGTGGCCGTCGGAACTCCGGCGTACATGAGTCCCGAGCAGGCCGCCGGCGATGCGGTTGACGGTCGCAGCGATCTCTTCTCGCTCGGATGTGTGTTATACGAAATGCTCGCCGGAGAGCAGCCATTCACCGGTGCGACGCTCCAGGCGGTGATCGCACAGCGGTTTCATCACGTTCCTCCGGCGCCGTCTGTGCGACGCCCCGAAGTCTCCGCACTCGTGTGCGACGTGATCGCGCGGCTTCTCGAGAAGGCGCCGGAGTCGCGGATGTCGAGCGGCGCGCAGATGGTGGCGGCGCTTCAGTCGCGGGAGCTCGTCGCACCGGCGCCACACGCGTCTGGCAAATCTGTCGCGGTGCTGCCGTTCGCGAGTATGAGCGCGAATGCGGACGACGGCTTCTTCGCCGACGGCATGACCGAGGAAATCATCAATGTGCTCGGCCAGCTCAAAGGGCTGCGCGTTGCCACGCGAACATCGTCCTTCGCCTTCAAGGACCGGAACGACAACGCGCGCGTCATCGGCGAAAAGCTCGGCGTACAGCATTTGCTCGAGGGCAGTGTGCGAAAATCAGGGACTCGACTCCGCATCTCGGCACAATTGATCAAGGCGGATGATGAGCAGCATCTCTGGTCGGAGCGCTACGACCGCGAGCTCGTGGACGTGTTCGCGTTGCAGGACGAGATCGCGAACGCGATTGCGAAAAAGCTTCAGGTCTCTCTGCTCAGTGCGCCGGATGACGGCGACACTCGCGCCGGTCCGGCGAATGTCGAGGCGTACGAACTGCTCCTCAAAGGCCGCGCGCTGTTATGGCTGCGCGGACGCTCGATCCTCGACGCCCTTCCCTGCTTCGAGCGCGCCGTGGAGCTCGATCCCCTGTTGGCCGAGGCGCACGCGGGTATCGCCGATACGTATCGTTTGATGTGGATTTATGGAATGGCGCCGGCCGCGGCCACGCTGCCGAGCTGTCGGGCGGCTGTCGCTCGTGCGCTCGCCGTCGACGAGACGCAGCCGACGGCGCTCGCGGTACTCGCCAACATCACCGCATCGTGCGATCTCGACATCGAGCGCTCACTGGCGATCTCTGATCGTATCCTTTCGCGCGATCCGATGCACATCCCGTCGCTGTGTGAACGGTCGCTGGTGGCGTCGTTACGCAGCGACTGCCCGCCACAACGTCAGACTCAGGCGCTTCACCATCTTCGTCTGGCGCGACGTGCCGATCCACTGAATTCCTGGGCCGCCGGCCTCGAATCCTTCGCTCTCTCTGCGCTGGGGCTGGACGAAGAAGCGATGCGTGAGGCACGTCATGCCGTGGCGCTCGACCCGAAGGCGTTCACAGGTCGGTGGGCGTTCATCTGGACGCTCGCGGTCCTCGGTCGCGACGACGAAGCAATCGCGATGGCTGAAGAGACCTTGGGAATGTCCGGGCGCAACCCGCGCGTGTTGGCGGAGGTCGCGGCGATTCATGCGAAGCGACAGAACGTCGCCGGCGCACGTGCGGTTCTCGATGAGTTACGTGAACGCGCTACTGGCGAATTCGTCGAACGCTCCACCCTTGCCGCCGTCGCGGCGTCTGTCGGCCTCGCGTCGGAAGCGCGCGCGCTCCTCGCACGCGGCATTGCCGATCAAGAGACGTATTGGCAATTCACGACGCCGGCGCTGGCGCCATTGCTCGCCGATCCCGAGAGCGCGGCAATGCTGCGCGCCGTGCATTTCCAGGGGCCCAGCGTGGGTACCTGAGGTCTCGTGCTGCACAACGAGATGTGGTTGGCACGGGCCAAACGTCCAGCCTGCGGCGCTTCCGGCCAATGTCCGAAACGACGTTGGCTGGCCGAGTGAAATAGCGATCGAGTTCAGTGGCATTTTATTGGACAGGCTGCAAGGCCTCCTCTACTATTGACGGGCCCTTCCCCGCGGCCGCTCTACTTCGCCGCGCACATTCCTCGGCCTTAGGCGCATGCCCTTCGATCAGCTCCAAGCGTCGTTGCTTGGACGTTACACCATCGAGCGCGAGCTCGGCGCGGGCGGCATGGCGACCGTCTATCTCGCGCATGACCTCAAGCACGATCGCAAGGTCGCACTCAAAGCCCTGAGTCCCGATCTCGCCGCGACACTCGGCCACGAGCGGTTTCTTCGTGAGATCACCAACACCGCCAACCTGCGGCATCCACACATCCTCCCACTGTTCGACTCCGGCGAGGCGGGGCCGTTTCTCTACTACGTGATGCCGTACGTCGAGGGGGAGACGCTACGCAGCCGGATGGATCGCGAGCCGCAATTCCCGCTCGATGAGACTTTACGCATCACGACCGAGGTGGCCGAGGCGCTGAGCTACGCACACTTGCGGGGCCTGATACATCGCGACATCAAGCCAGAGAATATTCTCATCGACGACGGACATGCTATCGTCGCCGATTTCGGCATCGCGCGCGCGATCAGCACCGCCGGCGGCGGGTCGCTCACGCAAGTCGGACTTGCGATCGGCACACCGGCGTACATGAGTCCCGAGCAAGCGTCCGGTGAATCGGACATCGATGGCCGCAGCGACCAATACGCGCTTGCCTGTCTCACCTACGAGATGCTGTCCGGTCGGCCGCCGTTCACCGGCCCGACCGCTGCGAGCGTCGTCCAGCAGCACCTGGCGGTTGCGCCGCGCCCCGTAATACAACTTCGCTCCGTGCTTCCGAAGGAAGTGTCGAACGCGCTCGATCGCGCGCTCGCCAAGAATCCGTCGGACCGATTCGCAACACCGACAGAGTTTGCGGCGGCGCTGCGACCGACTGCGGCGCCGACCGCGACACGTGTCCCGATGCGAGCGAAGTTTGCTGTCCTCGCGGCGGCGTTCGCGGTCGCTGTGGCCGCCGTCGCGTGGCGCACGCTCGCGCCAGACTTGAACACCGGTCTCGACTCGAACGTCATCGCGGTGTTGCCGTTCCGCGTCGGAGGCGATCCATCGATCGCATATCTTCGCGAATCGATGCTCGATCTGCTGCAAGCGCGGCTGATGAGTGCGGTCGGACCGCGCATCGTCGAGCCGCGGACGTTGCTCGCGGCATGGCGGCGATCAGTGGCCAATGAGAACGAAGACCTTTCGGGCGATGCGTCCAGCCGTCTCGCACGAAGGCTTGGTGCCGGACGTGTGTTACTTGGCAGCGCGATCGCGACGCCAAAGTCGCTCACGTTGACCGGGTCATTGTCGCGCGTCGCCGATGGACGGGAGCTCGCGCGAGAATCCGTGTCTGGACCAGCCGACAGCATTGCGGTCCTCGTCGACCGGTTGACAGCAGCCCTTTTGACTGGTGAAGCCGGCGTGGCGCGCTCGAAGGGCACCAGTATCGCCGGAGCGCCGCTCGATGCCCTGCAAGACTATCTCGCTGGGCGCAGAGCATCGCGCCGCGGCGACTTCTTCGGCGCGATGACGCTTTTCAGCCGAGCGTTCGCGCGAGATTCGATGTTCGCCGAGGCGGGGTTCGCTATGGTGAGCACGAATGCATGGATCGGCAACGTGTTCGAGAAGGCCGGCTTCGAGGTGGTGTCACGCGTCTCACGACTGCGCGACCGCTTGAGCCCGCGTGACCTCGATCTGTTTCTCGCGATGCCGATGGTTGGCCCGAAGTACCCTGGGCCATCGACGAACGCCGAGATCATCGAGCAAGCCGAGCATGCCGCGAGCGCGGCGGTCGACGGTCCCGAGCAGTGGCTTCTGCTCGGACAGTTGTTATCGCACTATGGCTCCAGTGCAAGCCGAAATGACTGGGCTGCGCGTTCCGCGGCAGCGCTCGACCGCGCGATTGCACTCGACTCGAGCTTCACGCCGGCGATCAATGAGCGGCTCTTCACCGCGCTCGTGGCTCACGATCACGACGCGATCGCGCGGTTCTCCGCGCTGCTCGAGCCGCGGGTCGGAGCCGGTTTCACCGACGACGTATTTCTCTGGGCCGCCTCGCAGGCGCTCGGCGACAGCACGAAAGCCAGATATTGGCGCGACAGAAAAGAAGGATTGAGCCGCACCGACTATATGCAGAAGCTCGTGAGAATTTCACTGCATAGTGCGGCGCTCTCGCTGCCATTGTCGGATGCTCAGTGGGCAAACGACGTCCTGCGGCGCGACGCAGCGACCACGCCGGAGCAGCTCGCAACGATCCTGAGTAATCTCGCAATCCGCTTCGCTGGCGGGCGATCAGATCTCGGCAACGTCGACATCGGCCTCGAGGGTCCACAATGGGCGTCGACGTTGATTCAACACGCGATGATCGAGCCGTCCTATCGGGCCGTCGGCGCTGCGTCGATTGCCGCCGAAGAGGCCGGACGTTATCGGATTCCCGCACGGGCTGGAAGCGTGCGTTGGCCTCCCTTCCAGGATTGTGTGGGAACGCTCTTTAAACTGTCCGGTGGCGAGAAGACTGACGCGGATGGAGCGGTTCATCGTCTTCGGGCGTTCGGCACCAGCGGCTACGCGGCATTCTCTTCGGATGATGTGAGCCAGGTCGACTTCAGCATATGTGAATCGTTGATTCAGGTTCTTGCCGAGGGACCACCATCAGTTGGCGAAAAGCGGCCGACTCTCGACCGGCTCGACGCTCTCATGCAGCGCGGTCCGCGGGGATTCCTGGGCGGAGCGGCGGACTTCGTTCCCACCGCGTTCGCCAACTTTACGATCGCGCGGATGCGTGAAGCACAGGGCGATTTGCCGCGCGCACTCGCCGCGATCCGCCGCCGAGAGGTGGACTACTTTCCCGCTTACATGTGGAGCCTTGCGGCGTTCCTGCGACAAGAAGGACGACTGGCCGCCCTGGCGGGAGACCGTGCAGGTGCGATGCGCGCGTACGATGCATATCTCTCGTTGCGCACGGCGCCCGATGCACCGCTGCGGTCGCAACGCGATTCGGTGGTCGCCGAGCGGGCGGTGCTGCTAGGCCGGACATGATGTTCGCTTGATCATTCGAGCCGCACGCGCGGATCCATCACGGCTTGCAGAATGTCGACGACGAGATTCGCCGCAACGACCAGCGCCGCCGACAAGATGGCAATCCCCATGATGATCGGCAGGTCCTGATTCGCGATCGCCTGCACCGCTTCGCGTCCCAGGCCCGGCAAGCCAAATACTACCTCCGTCACGATCGCGCCGCCCATCAGACTGCCGACGTCGATCCCAAACTGGCTCACGACAGGAGTGAGTGCGCTGCGCAACGCGTGGCGCGTCGTCACCCTGAGTTCGGAGATGCCCTTCGAGCGTGCCGTGCGAATGTAATCCTCGTGGAGCACGTCGAGCATCGCGCCGCGCGTGAGACGCGAGTACGTCGCCGCCGACACGAGCGCAATCGACGCCCATGGGAGAATGAGAAACCTTGCCCATTGTAGCGGATTCTCCGTGAACGGCACATAGGAACCCGGCGGAAACAGCTCGTATCCCGCCACGTAGAGTCGGTAGAAGAGGAAAAACAACAGCAACTGGCCGACGAGGAACGTGGGCATCGAGTAGAAGCCCAGCGCGGCGGTGTTGATCATGCGGTCCGTACGAGAGCGTCGTCGTGTCGCCGCGATCGTGCCGGCGCCGACGCCAACAACGAGCCAGAGTATGCTCGCGCCTAGTGCGAGCGACGTCGTCACCGGCAGGTCGCGCGCGACGATCGTCGTCACCGCCTCCTGCGTTTGAAACGACTGTCCAAGATCTCCGTGCGCCAGGCGCAGGAGAAACTGCATGTACTGCACGCGGACTGGTTGATCGAGACCGAGACGCTTGCGCACGAGCACGAGCGTCTGCTCGCTCGCGCGGCTTCCCGCCACGAGGCGCGCGACGTCGCGCGGCACGGCGAAGTAGATGGCGAAGACACTCGTCGCCACGAACCAGACGACCAGCAGGCTCCAAGCGAGGCGCCTCATTGCAAAGCGAATCATGGCGCGGCCTCGCGCGCGGCGCCGGGACGCTGATCGAGGTTCGGATCGAGGGCATCGCGCACACTGTCACCGAGGATGTTGAACGCCAAGGTACTCACGACGAGCGCGGCACCGGGAAAGAAGATGAACCACCACGCCACGCGGTAATACGCCATCGCGTCGGCGAGAATGTTGCCCCACGACGGCGCCGGCGGAACGACGCTGAGCCCGAGAAACGAAAGCGTGGCTTCGGCGACAATGGCGCCGGGAATCAGAAGCGTCGTGTACACGATCACCGTTGCCGCAACGTTCGGCAGAATCTCGACGAACATGATGCGCGCATGACTCGCCCCGAGCAGACGCGCGGCCTGCACGTACGCATGCTCGCGGATGGAGAGCGTTTCGGCTCGAACGATGCGACCCACGGACGCCCAACTGAACATCGCGATGACCGTCACGCTGATCGCCAAGCTCGAGCCCACCACCGCCACGAGCGCCAGTGCGAACACGAGAAACGGTAGCGCGAGAAACACGTCCATGGCGCGAGACAGAATTCGATCGACCATGCCCCCGTACCACCCCGCGGCAATCCCGATCACCGTTCCGACGAGCACCGCCGTGCCGCTCGCGAGGAGTCCGACGAGCAGCGACACACGCGTGCCATACACGATGCGCACCAGCAGATCGCGGCCGAGTCCGTCGGTGCCGAGCAGGAAGCGACGGCTCGGTCCCATGGGAACACCTTCCGGCGATAAGCCGACGTCGAGAAACTGGTCGGCCGGTCCGTGCCCGGTCAGCCTCGCAAAGAGCGGTGCGAGGAGCGCCAACAGCACGACCGCACAAATCACGAACCCGGCGACGTTGGCCGCTCGGTCATTCCGCAAACGCTCGAACGCGAGTGTCCATGGACCGCGAACGCGAACCGCCGGTTTCACAGCTACGGTCATGACAGGGCCATCGGCGGTTTTCCGCTGACGAGCGACTCACCGTCGGCGAGCGGAAAATGACACGCCGTCACGTGCTCGCTTGCGTCATGCAATCGGTGGATGAGCGCCGGAGCCTCGACCGTGCACCGCGCCTGCGCGCGCGGGCACCGTGGATGAAAGCGACAACCGCCGGGCGGCTCCATCGGCGATGGCGGATCGCCGGCGAGAATCACTTCCGTGCGATCGCCAGTGCGTTCGGCTGCGGGAATTGGCATCGCGGACAAAAGAGCGTTCGTGTATGGATGCCGCGCGTGCGTGTAAAGCTCGCGTACCGGCGCGATTTCGACGACGGTGCCGAGATACATCACCGCAACGCGATTACTCACGTGGCGCACGACCGACAGATCGTGCG
>JAICYT010000028.1 GCA_025934075.1 Gemmatimonadaceae bacterium | reverse complement strand
GAGGTGCGCGGCGACGAAGATCGTCTTCGGATGCTTGCGAAAGAGATTGTCGCGCTCCGTCATCAGCGTCTCGAAGCTCGGAAACCGATCCTGCGGATAGCGGCGATCGCCGAACAGCGCGAGCTCGAGCCAACGTTCGTTGGTGTAGTCGATCGGCTGGAAGAATTCCTGCGGATCGGCGGTGTGAATGAAAACGGGCAGCTTGAGCCGTGCGCACGCGTCCCAAATCGGATCGAGCTCGGGATCATCGATCTTGAGACGCGAGCCATCGGGCTTCTTGATCGACAGTCCGAGACTCTTGGGAATCTCGCCGACGCCGACCGCACCCGCCGCGACGTCGGCCTCGAGTTGCGCGACCGCCTTTGGCGCCCAACCCGGTCCAACGTTTTGGAAGTTGATTCCGGCGAGCATCCTCACCCGGTCCTTCATTTTTTCCGACGCGCGGATGTTGGCGAGCGCGTTCTTGAGCCGATCGCCCGAGGAGTTGTCGGCGGAGATCATCATGCGGACGTTCAGACTGTCGAGCGCCGCGCCCATCGTCGCCAATCCTTCGGCGGAGCTGAGCAGTCCTTGCGGGTGTCCGTGAAAGTCGATCGCCGGATACTTCGCCGTCTTCACCATGTGCACCGGCACGACAAGCGTCGAGTGCGGGCGATAGTCCACGATGCTCGGCGCCGGCAGCTCGGGCGCCATGCAGCTCCGTGGGCGAATCTCCGTCGTTCCCGGAGGACACGATTCGCCCGCCTGGATCGGCGTCCCGCGTCCGCCGCCGCGACCGCGCCCCGTTGGTTGTTGCGCCTGGACATTCCCGAGGCCGAGTCCAGCGATCAAACCTGCAAGAACAATCACCCTTCGCATGACTTCTCCTGAGCGTTCATTGGCTGGGCGCGACCATGCGTCCAGCGCGACTCTGCAAATCTCGACGGCGCAGAGTCGGACCGCCAGGAGGCCACCGGGCACCTCTTCTCTGTTGCCTAATTAAGAAGTAGGACGCGGCCGATAATGACACTTTCCGCCGTAACGCTGACCGGGTTGCTCGAAGCAAGCGGCGTTCGGAGACGCGACCGACACGCGTCGTGCGACCGGTCGGTCGGACGGTCGTGCTTACGTCGGCAAATCGAGGAAGTCGACGGCGTGATCGTCCCACGCATGACCGTCCGCACTCCAGCGCGACGCCGCCGGGAAATTGCTCTTACAGTACGCATGCTTCGCCGCGAAATCGAAGGCCGCATGCGGATGACCATTGAGCAACAATGCCACGCGTTCCTGGTCAGTCGACCAGACGATATCGACGTCGCAGGGTACGTGTACGTCGAGATCCGCCGTCGGGTGGTCGAGAATGGAGCTCACGTGGTAGACGTACACCGAATCGAGCACCGGTTGATTGCCTAGGCGAGTGTCGAGCCCGTAGAAGTACGCACACTTCCCGTCGTCCTCGAACACGACGGCGTACGGCGTACGATCGGCGTTCGACTCCACAACGGTCGGCATTCCCAAATGCAGCGTCTGACCCATGACATCCCTCCACGGCCGCGAGGCTCGTTGGTGCGCGGGGTCGCTCGTCTCTCCAATCTTGTCAGGCAATCGCCGGACCGCCAGAGACATTGGCGAGCTATCGGTCCAGACCGGCTCGAACCCTTGGCTCTTGCCCTGTCACAGTCCGTGGCCGATCATAGGCGACATACAATGGTCCTGCCAGGAGCCGCGCCGAAATGTCCGCACCTGTCGCACCGCCGTCCGCCTCTCTATCCCCCGTCCCCGCCGCGTCCCCAACGCCTCGCGCGCCGACGGACGTCTCCAATCCGGCGTACTACCATAAAGTGGTGGATTGCCAGTGGGCGTGTCCGGCCCACACGAACGTCCCTGAGTACATCAGACTGATCGCGCAGGGGCGGTACACCGAGTCGTACCTGCTCAATCGCGAGTCCAACGTCTTTCCGGGCATCCTCGGACGCACTTGCGATCGACCGTGCGAACCAGCGTGCCGGCGCGGCCGTGTAGACGGGAAACCGGTCGCGATCTGTCGGCTCAAGCGCGTGGCCGCGGACAATCGGGACGACGTGCGCGATCTCATCCCGAAAGCTCCTCGTGAGAAGAATGGAAAGCGCGTCGCGCTGATCGGCGCCGGGCCGTCGTCGCTGACCGTCGCCAACGATCTCATGCCGCTCGGCTATGAGGTCGTGATCTTCGAGAAGCTCGCTGAGCCGGGCGGGCTGATGCGCATCAACATTCCGTCGTTCCGTTTGCCTGCGTCGGTGCTCGACGAAGAGGTCGGCTATATCCTCGACATGGGCGTCGACGTGCGGTACAACTCGCCCGTCACGAGCATGCGCGCGCTGCTCGCCGAGCAGTGGGACGCCGTGTTCGTCGGCAGCGGAGCGCCGACGGGAAAGAACCTCGACATTCCTGGACGCAAACAAGCCGCGGCGAACATCCACATCGGAATCGAGTGGTTGGCGTCGGCGCACTTCGGACACATCGAGAAGATCGGGCAGCGGGTGCTGATCATCGGCGTCGGCAACACGGCGATGGATTGCTGTCGCACATCGCGCCGGCTTGGCGGCACCGACGTCAAAGTCATCGCGCGTCGTTCGCGCAAATTCTTCAAGGCGTCGCCGTGGGAGCTGGAGGACGCCGAGGAGGAAGGCATCGAGATCGTCGAGAATCACGCGCCGAAGACATTTATTCTCGCGAACGGAAAGCTCGTCGGCTTGGAGCTCGAGCGTCTGCGCTGGTTCGAGGAGAATGGCAAGCAGAAAAGCGAAGTGGTCGACACCGTCACGATCCCGTGCGACGACGTCATCCTCGCCATCGGGCAGGAGAACGCGTTTCCGTGGATCGAGCGCGACATCGGCATCGAGTTCGACAAGAACGGAATGCCCGTGGTCGATCGCAAAACGATGCAGTCGACGCACGCCAATGTGTTCTTCGGCGGCGATGCCGCGTGGGGACCAGAGAACATCATCTGGGCCGTGGAGCATGGACATCAAGCCGCGATCTCGATTCACAATCACTGCGAGAACGTCTCGCTCGATGATCGGCCGGCTTGGGGAATGAATCTCGTCAGCTCCAAGATGGGCATGCATGCATGGAGCTACAGCAACGACTACAGTCCGCAGTCGCGCACGAAGATGCAGCACGCCGAGCTCACGAAACGCTTCGCGGGACTCGGCGTCGAGGTCGAGCTGGGCTTCACGGCGGAGCAGACAGCGACCGAAGTGCAGCGGTGTCTCAACTGCGACGTGCAGACGAATTTCAGCGCGAGCTTGTGCATCGAGTGCGACGCGTGCATCGACGTCTGTCCGGTGAATTGCCTCACGATCACACCCGACTACTCGAACGACTTTGATTTGCGAGCACACCTCTCGGCGCCGGCAACGAATCTGACGCAAGACATCTACGCGTCTGCACCACTGCCGCAAACGAAGCACATCATGGTGAAGGATGAAGACGTCTGCTTGCATTGCGGCCTCTGCGCCGAGCGTTGTCCGACGGCCGCGTGGGACATGAGCCAGTTCGAGCTGCTGATTCCGTATGCGGGGCGGCAATCGCGCGGACATCTCGTGGGAGCGCGCTGATGCCACAGCCTCCGAACGGCGCGGGCGTGAACGACTTCGCGTTCAAGATCGGCACGGTCAACGGAACGGGATCGGCGAGCGCCAACAGTCTGCTCATGCAAGCGATCTTTCGCATGGGGATTCCCGTCACGGGTAAGAATGTCTTTCCGTCGAACATCCAAGGCTTGCCGACGTGGTACGAGATCCGCGTCAGCAAAGATGGCTACACCGCGCGTCCTGAGCACGTCGATCTGGTCGTCGCACTCAATACAGCGACGTACGCGAAGGACGTGGCCGCCGTCCGGCCCGGCGGATATTTGCTATACGATTCTTCCTGGCCGCTCGATGACACGCTGATTCGCGAAGGAATCACGATCCTCGGAATTCCATTCGGCCGGATGTGTGTCGAGTCGTTCCAGGGCGATCGTGAACGGACGTTGCTGCGCAACATCGCGTACGCCGGCGCGCTTGCCGCGTTGCTCGAGATCGACATGGACGTGATCGGCGAGATGCTGCGTGAGAAATTCTCGAAGAAGAAGTCGCTCCTCGACGCCAACTTCACCGCCATAAAGCTCGGCTACGATTACGCGAGGGCGAACTACACCTGTCCGCTGCCATTCCATCTCGAGAAGATGGATGCGAACAAGGACAGCATCCTTCTCGATGGGAATTCTGCCGCGGCGTTGGGCGCGGTCTACGCCGGCGCGACGGTCGGTGCGTGGTATCCAATCACGCCCTCGACGTCATTGATGGAAGCGTTCAAGGAATACTGCGAGCGGTTTCGCATCGACCCCGCGACGAAGCAGCGCAAGTATGCGCTCATACAAGCGGAAGACGAATTGGCCGCAGCCGGAATGGTGATTGGCGCGGGTTGGGCGGGTGCGCGGTCGTTCACGTCGACGGCCGGCCCGGGCATCTCGCTCATGAGCGAGTTCATTGGGCTCGCCTACTACACTGAGATCCCCGGCGTCTTCTTCGACATTCAGCGCACCGGTCCATCGACCGGAATGCCGACGCGGACGCAGCAAGGCGATCTACTTTCGATTGCGTATCTCTCGCACGGCGACACCAAGCACATCGCGCTCTTTCCGGCGAATCCCGCCGAGTGTTTCTATCTCGCCGTCGAAGCATTCGACCTCACCGAGCGTTTTCAAACGCCGGTGTTCGTCGTCTCCGATCTCGACATCGGCATGAACGATTGGATGTGTCCCACGCTGAAGTGGGACGACTCGTATCGTCCCGATCGGGGCAAAGTGCTCGACGCCGACGCGCTCGAGCGCATTCAACGCTTTTCTCGCTATTTCGATACGGACGGCGACGGCATCGCGGCTCGCACGCTTCCCGGTACGTCACCAAAGGGCGGGTACTTCACGCGCGGCTCTGGTCACGACAAGCACGCCATTTATACGGAGGATTCGGCCGCGTACTTGGAAGTCGTCGATCGTCTCGCGCGGAAGCTCGTCACCGCGTCGACGGCCGTCCCAGCTCCAGAATTCCACGCGCAGAACGACGCCAGCGGCGCGGCCGACATCGGGATCATCTCGCTCGGCGGTTGTCACGCGGCGGTGCTCGAAGCTGTCGATCGTCTCCGACATGATGGACGATCCGTCGATTACATGCGGGTTCGCGCGTTCCCATTTGCGCCGAGTGTTCGCGAGTTCATCGAGTCGCACAGCCGTTGTTATGTCGTGGAGCAGAATCGCGATGGCCAGCTGCGAACTCTATTGGCAATCGAGACCGGCATCGCGCGCGACCGCATGACGTCGGTGCTCGACTACGGTGGATTGCCGTTGACCGCGGATCGCGTGGTCAGCGGCGTGCTGGCTGGTGAACGTCAGACGGGCGCGCCGGAATATCCGTCGGTGCGCAGCGCCGTACCAACCATGTCATCCTGAAGCAGGATGACGCGTCGTTACCAACGCCACAATACTCATGACTTCGATCACGAAACCGCCCGTTAGACATCCGTCGCTGCCCAAGAACGCGCTCGGCCTCACCAAGCGCGAGTATGAGGGCGCGATGTCCACGCTGTGCGCCGGTTGCGGACACGACTCGGTCACCGCGGCGCTGGTGCAGGCGCTCTGGGAGCTCGACCTGCCGCCACATCGCGCCGCGAAGATGAGCGGGATCGGTTGCTCGTCGAAGACGACCGCGTACTTTCTGCGCCAATCACACGGGTTCAACGGCGTACACGGACGCATGCCATCCCTCGCGACCGGTGCAAACGCGGCGAACAAAGACCTCGCGTACATCGGCATCTCGGGTGACGGCGATTCGTTGTCGATCGGACTCGGACAGCTCTGCCATGCCATTCGTCGTAATGTGAACATGCTCTACGTGCTCGAGAACAACGGCGTTTACGGGCTCACCAAAGGGCAGTTTTCGGCATCCGCTGACGTTGGCTCGAAATCGAAACGCGGCGAAGCGAACGTCCAGCCGCCGATCGACCCGGTGCTGCTCGCGCTCAGCCTCGGCGCGACGTTCGTGGCTCGCAGCTTCTCAGGCGACAAGGCGCAACTGGTTCCGATACTCAAGGCGGCGATGCGACACAATGGCTTCGCCCTGATCGACGTCATCTCGCCATGTGTGAGCTTCAACGATCACGAGACGTCGACCAAGAGTTATCGCTACACGCGGAATCACTACCACGACATCGCGCCGGTCGATTTCGTTCCGTTGCGACGCGAGATCTCGGCGGAGATCCCGGACACGTCGCTCGTGGCGGTGACGATGCACGACGGGAGTATCGTGCGGTTTCGAAAGGTCGATTCGGAGTATGACCCGCGGGATCGCGATGCGGCGTATGCGTACGTCCGCGCTCGCCAGGCCAAGGGCGAGGTCGTCACTGGTTTGTTGCACATCGACGAGAACGCGGCCGACATGCATGGTGTGAGCGGCACCGTCGACACGCCGTTGGTGGAGCTTCCGTACGAAGAGCTGTGTCCGGGGAGCGGTGCGCTTGCGGAATTGATGGAAGAGTATCGCTAGCTGGTCAACGGGAGAGGTCAGCTTCGCCCGCGGACAGGAACACACGGTTGCCTTCCGCCTGCACGGACACCGCGAAGTAATAGTGTCCCGCGCGTAGTGATAAGCCCAGCAGGTTAGGGACGGCCAGCGTCGTCGAAAGTGTGCGTGTCTCGCCGCGATTCATGACAACTTGTTGCTGCTGCGCACCGCACATGGATTGCGACCAATCTGCGGCACCGGATCGCGGAGCCGCATCGCGCTGGGCACGATCGCGATACGCGTAGAGGAGAACGGGACAGTCCCGCGAGAAGTTGATGAGTGCCGAGCCGGCATAGTCGAGCGTCGCTGTAACGCGCGCTGTGATCTGCGCGGGCGACCCAACGACACTGACTGGTAGCGCGCGATAAGTGAGTAGATCCGCGACACGCGTCGTCGGCAGCGCGCCGCGCCCGACTGAAATATTTGCGTCGCCGGCCGCAATTCCGCGGATTGGAACACGGTTGGAGAATCCGACGTCAGCGGCAAAGTAATAGTGCCCGTCAGGAAGAGAATCGCCCACCATCTCGATCAGCGGCGCGACGAGCGTGAATTCGCCAGGCGAGAAGACCGCGCCGGGCTTCACGTCCGTAATCGCCAGATACTCGGGGCAGCCAAATCCGTACGTGCCTTCCCACGGACGGCGGAGATTGGAATCCCAGCGCGGCGGACCGGTACGCTCGGGGTTCGAGTAGGCAAGGATGCGCGTTGCACAGGCGCCGTATTCGAGATGCGCCGGCAGCTCCGCGTGATTCGTCAACGTCACGACGGTACGCAGCGACTGCGTCGTGTCTTTCGTGAGGATGTCGGTGTTCGCGGTCGCGGTGAGATCATTGCTTGGATAGGTGATCACGGCGCTGTCCGCTTGCACCACCACCTGCGTCGTGTCAAACCGAGTGTGCGCATGAAAATAATATCGGTTATTCGCGGGAACGCCCTGACCAATTAGATCGTGCGCGAACACGCTGGTGCTGGTGCTGCAGCTCGCATGCGGCGGAAGCGTCACGGACTTGGCGTCGTCCTCGCACGCGTCACTGCTTCGCAACTGATCCCACGCCAGCGGTCGCATCTCCTCCATATACCACCCGCCGCCAGCGTGAAGAGTGATCCAAACGGCGCATGCACCGAGTTGAATGGTGCGGTCGGATGCACCGTCATTCCGAAGCGTCACTGTCGTCGTGTAGAGCACTGCGCCACGCGGCGCACCAGCAGGTTCGGAGTCGGCACGTGTCGCAGCACTGACGGTGATGCCGTCGATTGTCACTTGGCGCGGCTCGACGGGATCGAATTTCGTGGGCGGTTGATCGGTGACAATCACGATGGCGCTTGCTTGCACGCCGTCTCGCGTTCTCGCGCTCACGGTCGTCGTTCCGCCGCGGCGCGCCGACAAGCGCGCGCTGTGCGAATCCAGCGCCGTCACAGCGACGATCGTGGTGTCGCCAATGGTCCAAGTGATGTCGGGCGTTTGCCCACTGACGAGCCGTGCAGATATGATTTCAGATGGTAGAAATCCGCGCGCGATCTCGATCGTACCGGGCGAGATGAAGAGGTCCGCGCCTACCGCACCCTGACGAACGATTGGCGACGGCGGGTCACTCACAGAGCGGCAGCTCGAGAGAACGATGACACTGGCGATCGCACCCGCCACCAACATTCTTTTATGAATGCGCATTATGATCTCCGCAGCATAATATGAAGCGGAGCACGACCAATCGCCAACGACTGCCGATTATCGGCGGCGCACTATGGCTCTTTCGTCCAGCGCGAGACGATTTTGCCCGCTTCCGCGCCGGGCACCCACATCACCACGACCTTCGCGCCGGCGGGTCCGGTCTTGTGCCGGATTTTATCGGGTGGCTTCACGTACCCAACCATGCCCGGCGTGAGGACTTGACTCTTGCCGTTGACGACGTGCTCCAACTCTCCCGAGAGCACGTAGAAGATCTCGATCGCGCCGTGCGAGTGTTCTCCAGAATCACTGTTCGGCGGAAAGCTCAATTCGCCGAGTGAGATTTCCGACCCGACATTGGTCGAATCGAGAATGAGACGCAGCGTCGCGCCGCTCGGCGCGCGATAGGTTGTGCCTTGTTTGTCAGACTGCGCTCCGCTGATTCGTGCGAGACCGAATACAAGGACGGTAGCGATTGCGAGCGTGCATTTGTTCATTCTCATCTCGTTTTGGATTGGTCGCCTGTTTGCGCCTGGGTCCTCAGGGTGACATCACACGCGGCAACCATCGTTCGCTGACGTCGCCCACCTCGGCGAGCACCGCGGCATCGTTTCGACCGGACGATTTGAGAACGTGAAAACTGTGGTCGGCGCCGTCCAGCCAGTGCATCTCCCACGGAGCGGTGACCGTCTGGAGAACGCGCATCATGATCTCAGGCGTGCAAAGCCCGTCGCGCGTGCCGTTGATGCATAGGACAGGCATCGTGATTCGCGGAAGATGCGCGTCACGCAGCTTCTCCGGTTGTCCCTCGGGATGCAGGGGATAAGCAAGGAGAAGCAGACCGCTGGCGTCGAAGCCGTCGGCGGCGAGCATTGACGCCGCACGGCCGCCCATCGACCGTCCACCAATGATCAATGTTTTGGGCGCGAGGTCCGTCCGCACGCGATCGACGACCGCGGCAACTGTGTCCATCAACTTCGGCATCGCGTCGGGACGACCGGAGCCTTTCTCCTTGTACAGAAAGTTGAATCGCACCACGCCAAAGCCGTGGCCGCGCAAAGTGTTCGCGGCCGCGAGCATCGCGCGATCAGACATGTTGCCGCCAGCGCCATGAGCGCAGACGAAAACCGCGTTCTCGCTCGGCGACGTCGCCGGTTCGTAAACCGCTCGTGTGTCGTCGCTCCCGACCGCAACGCGCCACTCCGACGTGCTCATACCGTCGCCACCACTGGCTGCGGGATCAGGTCCATCTCGTCGAGGAATTGATGGCCGCGGGTGGGCTTGTCGCGACGAGTCGCCGCGCGCGTCAGCACGAGACGATCTATCGTGCGCGTCATGCCTACATATAGAAGGCGACGCGCCTCCTCGATCTCCGCGGGCTTCGGCCCATTCGTCGGCGACCCGCCCGGCAGCTGTGCGTCTTCCACGCCGACGACGTAGACGCGCGAGAACTCGAGGCCCTTGGTCGAATGCAAGGTCAGCAGATTCACTCGTGCGCGCTCCGGCTCGTGTCCGTCCCACTTTGACAACAGCACTCGCTCGAGAAACAGCGACAACTGTTCTTGGAGCGGGCCATCCGGAATGTCGACGATGAGACGTCGCAGCCGGAGCAT
This sequence comes from Gemmatimonadaceae bacterium, assembly GCA_025934075.1. Taxonomy (GTDB): domain Bacteria; phylum Gemmatimonadota; class Gemmatimonadetes; order Gemmatimonadales; family Gemmatimonadaceae; genus JAQBQB01. Next base: position 18,172 of record JAICYT010000028.1, on the reverse strand, counting down.
CGCGGCCGGGTAGCGCTCGTCGGCGGTCTTGTCGGCTCGGATCTTCAGCATCAGCTCCAGACCGCCGAGTCGTTCGATCACTTCATCGACCGTCGGGATGGAGATATCGTCGCCCTGTTCCCGTTCGTATGCGTCGAGGCAGTTGCTGTACCGGCCGAGCGCAAACCCTCGCGAGATGTCTCGGAACAACCGCGCCTCGGCGCAGAGTGCGTCGTCGTCGCTGAGTGCGAGCGCGATCCCGAGTTGGTCGAGCAAATTCACCAGCGCGGTGGATCGCGCGCGCGTGCGCTTCACCTCGTCGAGGGCCAGGACGATTTTGGCCAGCGCCATCGTGTCGTCGAGCGCCCGGTGCGAACGACCCGTGTCGATGCCAAACGTGCGGGCGATGTCGACGAGCTTACGGCTCGTGGGATAAAGGTCGCGCGCGAGCGGCAGCGTATCGTACGTACAGAGATCAAAGCGCTTACCGATCTGGTGCGACATGCGTTGTAGAATCCTGAAGTCGAACTCGTAGCCGTTGTGGGCGACGATCACATCCTCACCGCAGAAGTTGCGGAACTTGGGCCAGATGTCCTCGAAGTGTGGCGCGGTGGCGACGTCGCTCGCGCGCAATCCGTGGGTGGCTGTCGCGCCGGCCGTGATGGCGACGCGCGGCTTCACGAGCGAGTTGAATGTCTCGATGATCACGCCGTCGCGAACGCGCACGGCAGCGATCTCCACGATCTCCGCTTTGTCCGTGTCGTTGTCGGTCGTCTCGAGATCGATCGCGGTGAAGGTCGTGAACGCGGCCCCGAAGTCATCCATTTCGATCAACTGCGCCGCCTTGAACAATCCGAGCGGCAGCCCGACCGACGGAACATCGTCGGCTTCGATGCATTCGACGCCGAACGGCGGCGGACGGTCGCCCGCGAGTCGCACGTTGGTGAAACCGATCGCCGCGAGCATGTGTTTGAGCGCGATCTCGACGCCGCCCATGCGCGGCATCCAGATGTCGTCGTTGCGATTGCGCGCGGCCTGAATCCGCGCCGCGAGCGCGACGACGTCGGGGAGCGACGCGGGGTCGCTGATCTCATCGTGACGGTCGTCGAGCACCGAGCGAACCTTGCCGACGCGCCGCGACAACAGTTCCTGCACGAGCGAGCCGAGCGTCGTGTGGTTCTTTCCCAGCGCGGCGAGATTTCGCCAGTCGGCGAGGGCACGGCGAATCTGTCTGCCGTTCTCGTGCGCTCGCGGAAGTTTGGCCGCGATGTACTTGAGCTGACGGCCGAGGCTTTGGCGCGCCGCATCGGCGCGAGCTCGTGCTTCGTCGAACAGCGGACGCGGAAGCACGACCGCGAAGAACGCATCGCGCATGAGATCGTCGTCGGGGAACGCGATCACGCGCAACGCGGCAATCACGTAGCCGACGGTTGGATCCTCGGCGAGTGCGCGTCCTTGCGCGAGCCGGCACGGAATCCCGGCGTTGAGGAGCGCCGCCTCGAGGCCGTTACCGATGTCGTGCGTGCGATATAGGAGCGCGACGTCACCCCAATCGTGGCCGTGCTCTTCGCGATCGCGACGAATGTCGTCGATGATCCAAGCCTCTTCGTCGTCGTCGGTGTCGAAACCGGCCGCGGTAACCGGGAACGGCGAGTCGCGTCGGGCCTTCGGAACGACGCGATTGGCGAAGATCGGCGTGTTCACCATGATCAGCTTGCGCGCGAGATCGAAGACCTCGCAGGCGCAACGGTAGTTCTCTTCCAGGTGGATCGGCCTGACGACTTTGAAGTCGTTCAGAAAACTCTTGAAGAGCGCCGGTTCGGCGCCGGCCCATGAGTAGATCGATTGCTCGTCGTCGCCGACGGCGAACACGTGGCCATGGTCTCGAGCAAGCGCGCGGACCACGCGATACTGCACCGGATTCAAGTCCTGGAACTCGTCGACCAGCACGACGTCCCACCGCGAGCGAAGTGCCGCGGCATCCTCGTCGCGCTCGAGCAGCTCCGCGGCCTTGATCACGAGCGTATCGAAGTCGACGAGCTTTCTCGTCGTTAGAAACCGCTCATACTGCGCGAACAGAATCGCGTCGTCGTGAAGCAGCGGATCGCCGCGAAAGCGATGCGCGGAAAAGCGATTGAGCGTGTTGCGATGCCAGCGACGCGGCCCTTCGATGCGACGAAGCGCGTTGAGTTGGTATTCCTCGTCGGCGATTCCGAATCCGGGCTCGAGCAGCACATGGGCGCCAAGCTCGCGCAGCAGTTCCGCGCAAAATGCGTGGATGGTGCCGCGTTTGACCTTTGCCGCCGCATCGCCGAGCCGCGCCTCGAGCCGATGCTCGATCTCGCCGGCGGCTTTGTTGGTGAAAGTGAAGGCGCAGATGCGCGCCGGGTCGAATTTGAGTTCCTCGATGAGGAAGCGAATGCGTTCGGTGAGACAGAACGTCTTGCCAGCACCAGGACCCGCGAGCACGAGGAGCGCGCGAGCGTCAGCTTCGATCGCTTCACGCTGCGACGGCGATGCCACATGTCGAGAATATGTGGCGGACGTCGGGGCAGCGAATGTATTCAAGCGAACCGCTGGCGTGCGCGTTCACGCGCCTTGCGCGCTTCCTCCTCACGATTGCGCGGCGGCGCATGGATCTCGAGCGACGAAATCAGTCGGCGCGCGATCGCGGTCACGTCGTCGACGGCTTGATTGAACGCGGCTTCGTTGGCGCGAGATGGTTTCGTCGCCCCACTCAGCTTGCGGACAAACTGCAACGCCGACGCACGAATTTCGTCGTCGGTCGCCGGCGGTTCGAAGTTGGCCAGCGTCTTGATGTTCCGGCACATGAAAAGAGACTCCTTGTGGCAGCGCGGGTTCGACCCCGAATATGCTGCCGTAACAGGGTCTGGTGCCAGTCAAACAACCCGTCACAAGCACCCGGGAACTCGTCGAATTGTGATGCGGCACTGACCGAGATCGCGCTACCTGCCGGACGCGCTTAGACTTGGGCATGGGCCACGTCAATCCGACCGACGACCAGCTTCGTGCGATTCTCTCGACGAGTCGCACCATCGCCATCGTTGGCGCATCGCAGCGCCACGATCGGCCATCGTTCGGCGTCATGAAAACTCTCATGGCCGCCGGGTTTCAAGTCATTCCAGTAACGCCGCACGAAACGCGCATTCTCGGCCGAACGGCCTACCCAACGCTTGCCGACGTTCCGGAGGCTGTCGACATCGTCGATGTCTTCCGTCGCGCGGAGGACACACCGGCGATCGCCGATGAAGCAGCGCGGATCGGCGCCAAGGCCTTGTGGCTCCAGCTGGGGATCTCGAATGAAGAGACCGCGGCGCGCGCCGAAGCCGCGGGCCTCACGACGATCATGGATCGTTGCATCGGTCAAACCGTAACGCACCTCGGAATCAAACGCGCGGCATTATGATGTGCGTCAGGCGGTCTACCGTGCCGCCGCTTCTCTCGCCTCTCGCGCACACGTCGCCGCGCGCTCCAGCAGCAACTCGCGCTCGCGCAAGTTGCGGGTGAGTGAGGCCGCACGCTCGAATTCGGCCTGCGCCTCGCCGGATCGCCCAAGCTTCTTGAGAAAGTCGCCACGAACGCTCGGCAATAGGTGATACCCGTCGAGCGACGGCTCCGACGTCAACGTATCGACGATCTCTAGACCAGCCGCGGGACCAAGGGCCATCGAGACAGCGACGGCGCGATTCAACTCCACGATGGGCGATGGCTCCAGGCGCGCCAGCTCCTCGTACAATGCGGCGATGCGTCGCCAGTCGGTCTGCTCGGCGACGTGCGCACGCGCATGGCATGCGGCGATCGCCGCCTGCAAGGTGTACGCACCGCGTGACGGGCCAAGTTGCTCGGCACGTGCGAGCGCCGTGAGTCCACGACGAATGAGAAGCTGGTCCCAGCGAGAGCGATCTTGATCGAGCAACAATACCGGCTCGCCCGACGGCCCAACGCGCGCACGCAGTCGCGACGCTTGAATCTCCATCAGTGCGACGAGGCCGTGCACTTCCGGCTCGGTCGGCATCAACCCGGCGAGAATGCGGCCGAGTCGCAGCGCGTCCTCGCAGAGCGCGGGCCGGACCCAGTCGTCGCCGGCGGTCGCCGAGTAGCCCTCGTTGAAGATGAGATAGATGACCTTGAGCACCGCCGAGACGCGCGCGGCCAGCTCGGCGCCGCGCGGCACCTCGAACGGAACGTGCGCTTCGGAGAGCGTGCGTTTGGCGCGGACGATTCGCTGCGCGACAGTCGACTCGGGGACGAGAAACGCGCGCGCAATTTCCTCAGTCGTGAGACCGCCGAGCAGGCGGAGCGTCAGTGCAACGCGTGCTTCGACAGAGAGTACGGGATGGCACGACATGAACACAAGGCGCAGCAGGTCGTCGCCGACGTTGTCGTCGATTGCTGCGTCGAGGTCGGGAACGGCCAGCTCCTGCTGCGCCTCGATCTCGTAGCCGACTTGCTCGTGCTTTCGCTCGACCAGCTTGCCGCGACGCAACGCGTCGATGGCGCGGTGCTTCGCGGTGGCCATGAGCCACGCGCCGGGATTGTCAGGCACTCCCGACTCCGGCCAGCGCTCGAGCGCCGCGACGAGCGCGTCCTGCGCGAGATCCTCGGCGAGTCCAACGTCGCGGACGATGCGGGTGAGCCCGGCGATGAGCTTGGCCGACTCGATTCTCCAAACCGCGTCGATGGCGCGATGGGCGGCTGATTCCGTCACCCACGGAAATCAGCGGAGGCTCGCGCGATGGGGCAAGGGAGAAGACAGAGCGGCGGTGCGACGGAGGTGCGTCGAACGAAATGGAGCAAAGCCGTCGGTTGACGGCTCTGCTCCGATCAAGTCTAGGCTGCCTTGCCGATAGCGCGGGCGACCGGCGCCAGGCTCGGCGCGTAGACGGTGCCGCGCGATTTCTTGGAGATCGGCGCCAAGCGCGAACGACCGTTGGCAACGAACACCGCGAGCGAGCCGACCACGAGCGGAACGAGGGCCGGCCCAACTTGTCCGCCGATGAGCGTGATTATCGTCGCACCGATCATGATGACGATCAAGCCCGACGCTGCGAGCGGCGTGAGCCACGGTTTGATTCGCGTGACGCTCGGAAGGATGAGACCAATCGCGCCGAGCGTCTCGCAGAGACCGATGAAGCGAAGGAACAGGACCGGAAGCGGTACCGGACCCTTCAGCATTTCGGCTGGCGCAACGAGCTTCATCCCGCCCGCGAAGAGAAAAGTCAAAGCCAACAGCACTTGAGCCGTCCACAGCAGTGCGCTGATTCGTTTCGTGTTTCGCATTGTCGTGTCCCCACCGGTCTTCGGGTTCGAGCCGCGGTTCCCGACCGTCTGAACGGGTCATCGTCCCAGCTCTACTTGGACGTCGAACGAGGAGACGCTGGATCGACACGGCTCGGAAGCTTTTTTACGCTCAGCCGAGGCCGTCGAACGCGCGCGGAGCTCTGCGACTGGTTTAGAGTTTGCTCTCGTTCACCGGTAACTCCGGGGGGAGGAAGAGCACCATGGCAGTCATCGACGATCCCGACTTTCTGACGAGCCGGGCAAAACAGCTCGCTGCGGTTCACGATCTCGCTCACCTACGCAGCAGGCTGGTGGACCTACAATCTGAATTGCTCAGCCGCATGCACGAGCGGCGTCAGATGATTCAGCGGGTAGCCGAACAAGATCTCGAGCATCAGCGCGAAAGTGGACGCGGGAGTCGGACAGCTGCCGTCGAGCGGGCACGGGCGAGCGAAGAAGTTCGCGTCTTCGATCAGAATGTCGCGACTCTGCGCGAGAAAATTCGTCGCATCGAGATCGACATCGAACGCACTCGCCTGAGTATCGAGGTGGCGATCGCGGGCGTCGATCGTGGCATCGGGCTGGTCGCACAGCGCGGAGCGGCGTAAAGCGTTTTCGCGGTTGTAGTCGCCGCAATTCGATGACGGCCAGCGACCAGGCTCGTCGCACGTTCCGGGGTGATCGCTTGCTACTCGCCTCGACCGCCGAGCAGATTATGGCCATGGCCGCGCAACGGACGGCGGATCGCCGCTGGACGGAAGACGAGTTCTATGAAGCACGAGACGCCGCGCCTCCCGGCGAGCGGTGGGAGTTGGTGGACGGCAGTGTGCTCGCGACGCCGTCGCCGCATTGGACTCACCAGCGCGCGGTAGTTCGCTTGACGGTTCTCCTCGACCCGTATGTTCGCGCTCAGGGACTCGGCGAGGTCTTTGCGTCACCGCTCGACGTCAAGCTCGAGCCGGGCCTCGTGCTGCAGCCGGACGTCCTCGTTGTGCCGAACGGCGAATTGCGACGCCAATCCGACATCGTCCGTCACCTGCTGCTCGCCGTGGAAATGGTTTCGCCGAGCTCCGCGCGTCATGATCGCGTGACGAAGCGTCCGAGGTATCAGCGGAATCGGGTTCCGGAGTATTGGATCGTTGACGACAAGTCGCAGACCATCGAACGGTGGACGCCCGACGACGAACGACCAGAGCTTCTCGCCGAGCAGCTCGTGTGGAATCCCGACGGCGCGCGCGACCCATTGGTGCTGGATCTCGCCGAGTTCTTCGCTGACGTCGCCGCGCTTCCGGACGACGACGCCAGCGAATAGCCGTGCTCTTTACTCCGCGCGCAATGCGACCGCTGGATCGACTCGGGCAGCGCGCGCGGCAGGTAACCAACACGCAGCCACCCCAACGCCCGCAATGATCAGCGCAACTGCGCCGAGCGTCGCGGGATCGTTCGGCGCGACGCCGAACAACAGGCCCTGCAGAAGACGCGACGTCGCCAGCGCACCAACGATGCCGGCGCCAAGACCGACGACGAGCAGCGCGCCGCCCTCGCTCAAGACCATTCGGCGAACACGCCCGGCGTCGGCCCCGAGACTCATGCGGATTCCGATCTCCGCGGTGCGTGAGCTCACCGAGAACGCGAGCACGCCGGCGATGCCAACCATCGCGATGATCATCGCCAGCGCACCGAACGATGCAATGAACAACGCGTTCAATCGGCGCGGCGCAACGGTCGCATCGCGAACTTCTTCGAGCGTCGCCACGTTCTCGATCAGCTGTCGCGGATAGAGCTCGCGGATCGCGCGCAGCACCGCCGGCTGCAGCAAGCTCGGATTCGACTTCGTTCGAATCACCAACGCTCCGCTGAAAATCTCTTCCTGCATGATCGGCTGGAACACCGTCGGTGTCGGATCGGTGTCGAGGCCCGCGTCGCGCGTGTCGCCGACGACACCAACGATGGTCCGCCAGTCGCCATGCACCGGAATGAACTTCAAGACTTCGCCGGTCCATGCGATTCGACGTCCGATCGGATCTTGATTGCCGAACAATCGCTCCGCGAACGACTTGTTGATGATGACCACGGGCGCCGCACCGCGGCGATCCGTCGCGGAGAACGCACGGCCTTTCAACAACGGAATTCCTGCGGCGCGGAAGTAGTTCGGGTCCGCGGTCTTGTAGGTTCCACGAGGCGTTGCCTCGCCGGAACCGACCGGCCGACCCTCGGCCTTTACCTCGAGCACGAAGATGTTGCTCCGCAACGGCACGTTCGAGCCGATCGCCGCCACCTCGACACCTGGCAGCGCACCGATGCGATCGCGGATGCGCTCATACATTGCCAGCTTTTCCGGCGTCGAGATCGCGTTGCTTTCGATCGGTGCCTCCAACGTCAACGCGTTCTCCGCGCGAACGCCGGTCTCCACCGACTGCAGCTTCGACAAAGTGCGGACGAGCAACCCCGCCGCGGTGAGCAGCACCATGCAGACCGCGAGCTGGATGATGACGAGAGAATTCTGAAGACGATGTCGCCCGCGTCCAGCGGTTGTTCTCCGCCCTGCGGCGGCGAGTGGCGCGGCCAATGCAGCGCCGCCGCCAACTTTTGGAACGAACGACAACACCACCGCGGCGACGACGCTGATGATCAGACTCACGGTGAGCACGAGGCCGTCGACGCGAATTTCATCGGCGCGCGGAGTGAGCTGCTGCGCGAACGCGACGAGCATCTTCAGCCCGGCGAAAGCGACGAGCACACCGAGCGCTCCGCCAATGAGGGCGAGCGTGAGGTTCTCGATCATCAACAACCAGCGCAGGCGCCAGCTCCCGGCGCCAAGTGCGGCGCGCACGAGCATCTCGCGCTCGCGGCCGACCCCGCGCATCAGCGTCAGGTTGGCGACGTTCGCGCATGCGATGAGCAGTACGAAACCCGCCGCACCCATGAGCAGCCACAGCGTCAGCGACGCGCGCTCGTTGAGCGCGACCTTCAGCGGCGACACGGCAATCTCGTACCGGGACGCTTTTTCGTACGCCTCCGGGTGATCCGCGCGCACCGTCGTTCCAATGCGCGAGATCTCGGATCGCGCTTGCTCGACCGACGCATTCGGCGCCAACCGGCCAAACACTTCCGTCATCCGATGCGTGCGGCCGGTCTTCATCGTCGCGCTCAAGTGGTGCGGGCTCGTCACCACATTGACGAAGACGTCGGTGGGCGCCGGATATTGCGGCGCGCGCTGCACGACGCCGATGATCGTGGAGACCATGTCGTTGATGCGAACAGTCTTTCCAATGACCTTCGGATCGCCGGCGAACTTGTCCATCCAGAACTGATGCGACAGCACCGCGACCGGCGCAGCCGCCGGCCCGTCATCGCGACTGTTCGTGAGGCGCCCAAGCACCGATGCCAGACCCATGACCTCGAAGTAATTGCCGCTGATGACGCCCGCCCGGATGTGCACCGGCTCGTCATTGTCGACCATCGTGAACGTCAGCCCCGAATACTCGGCGACCGCCGACAGCGTCTTCGACGCCGTGCGATAGTCGATGATCTCCGGCACCGAGAACAGGACATTGTCCTGACCAGCGCCCTTTGCCGATTGGCGGAGATACACGAGTCGCTCTCCGTCACGATTCGGCAGAGGCCTCAACAGCGTGCCTCTCAGCAGCGTGAACATCGCGGTGTTCGCGCCGATGCCGAGGGCGAGCGTCAAGATGACGGCGACGGTGAAGCCGCGAGCGCGAAGAAGACTGCGAAACACGCGACGGAGATCGGAAAGGAAGCTCATTGGACGCGTCCGGCAGAAATGGGAGGGAGGGAGAATCTCGCGAAATTACTTTCGCGCCGCGACCTGGGCGCGCAAGCGCTCTTCCTGCTCGCGCAGCTCCGGGGTGAACTCGGCGCCAAAGTCATCTGCTTCGAAGATTTGGCGAATCTCGAGCTCTCCTTCGGCGCCGGTTGGATTCGGGCAGCGCTTGGCCCACTCGATTGCCTCCTCCTTCGAGCGCACCTGCCAGACCCAAAACCCCGCCACCAGCTCCTTGGTCTCGGCAAAGGGGCCATCGACGACCGTGCGTTTCGAGCCCGAGAACTTGACTTGCGCACCCTTTGAGCTGGGGTGGAGGCCCTCGCCTTCGAGCATCACACCCGCCTTGACCAACTCCTCGTTGAACTTGCCCATCTCGGTAAGGAGCTCCTGACTCGGCAGCACTCCGGCCTCGGATTCCGGGCTGGCTTTGACCATCACGATGAAGCGCATCGTCGTCTCTCCTGTTCTACTCGGTGGCTCCAGGTCGTGCCGGTCGATTCCGGCCGGCTGAACCTAGACTCTATTGGGACGTCGAACGAGAGCTGCGCAAATCGACACGGCGGCAAATCTTTTTTGGCTTCGGCAACGTTTGCAGCCCAGGTCGCCCGGCAAATCCTTCCGTCCTGGCTGTTCTTGCCGCGCTAGACGACGACGAGACGGAGCATTGCTCCACAGGTCGACGATCCCCGTAACCAGTTATCTCAAAATCGCTTAGCTGCAGTGGCAAGCGTTTTTAGACCTCGGTTCCGGCACAGCGCAAATGTGGTGCGCGGCCTGCTTTAGTAGGGTGCGCGGCATAGGCTCAGTCCGCCGCGGGGGTCCGGTCGACTCTCTCCCTATCTCGGACGTCGGAGTTGAACATGGATACCCGAATCGCCTGGAAGGCTTTTGCCGGCGGAGACATGGCCGCTCGAGACGCACTGCTCATTGAAAACCTGAGTCTCGTACACCATGTGGCGCGTCAGCTGGAGCATAGGCTGAGCGACGAGCTCGATCATGACGAGCTCGTAAGTGCCGGAACCTTGGGACTCATGTCGGCAATGACGGCGTTCGATCCCAATCGCGGACTGGCCTTCAGCACGTTCGCCGTGCCACGGATACGCGGCGCGATCTTGGACGAGCTTCGTCGGCAGGATCATGTGCCGCGATCGGTGCGCCGCAAAACGCGCGACATCCAGAGCGCCCGTTCGGTGTTGGCGGCGAAGCTCTGCCGAATGCCCGAGGACTCGGAAATCGCCGAAGCACTCGGCGTGGATCTCGAGACCTTGTGGCGATGGGAGTCGGACGTCGAGGGCGCGATCCGCGTACCCATCGACCGGCGGCCGGCCAACGATCGCGGGGAAATGCATGCGTCGCCGCTCGACGTGCTGCACACGGATCCCGATTACGGCGTCGATGAGCAGATTGGGCGCGAGCAGGAGGTCGTGTTGCTGCGCGAAGCGATCATGAAGCTCAAGGAGCAGGAGCGGACTGTGTTAGCGCTCTACTATTTCGAAGAGCTCAAGCTGCATGAGATCGCCGAGATTTTGGAGCTGACGGAGTCGCGCGTATCGCAGATTCGATCGAAGGCGTTGGGACGTTTGCGAGACACCATCGGCGTCGCGTTGGCATCGTAGACGATCGGCTCGGGTGTTGACGCCGACGCCTGTGTGCGTCGGACCTAGGGACGGTCTGCCGCCCGGCGCGCCTTGAGCGTCGGCAGTCGCAGCCCCACGACGCCCGCGCGACGACTGACGCTTCCACCAAAACTCTTCGCAACGACCTCTGGATAGTCTCCGTTGCTGGAGTGAGGAATCTCGCCCGCGGCCGACGCCCCGAGACGAAACTCGACCGTCAGCCACTGATCGTCTGACTCCGCGACGACGCGCACGTTCGCGGCCAGTTGATTCGCCAACCGCTTGGCGTCGTAGAGCAGCAGGGTGAGCACCCGGACGAGCGCCCATCGTTCGACGCGCACGGGCTCGACGAATCGTGCGGGGACGATCGTCACCGGCACGTCTCGTACGGAGTGCAAAAAGCGGTGGATGGCAAATGCATCGGCGAGAGCGTCGTCGACGATGAGCGCCTCTTCGCCCGCCACCGGATCACGGGGCAGCAGTCGTACGAGGCGGCTGCACTCCTCCAGACGCGCGACTTCTGCATTGACGGCGTCGAATCCTGAGCCGTCGGCAGGCACTCCATCGAGCTGCAATAGCTCGAGCAGCGCTGAGAGTGAACCGATGCGGTTGTTGAGCGTGTGATGCAGGCCTTGAAGGGCCTGATCCATGAGCTCCAGCCATACTTCGACTCCGTCCGTGGTACTCGACGGCGTGCTGGAATGCTGCGCCACCAAACCCTCACCATGGCTCGCGTTTGTCATTGTTCGCTCAAGCTTATCCGTGCGGCGCGAGCGTCGAAAGGCCTGGCGACTTCCAACGATCAGGTTGCGGTGGTTGTCGAAACGTATGCGTCCAACGTGACGTAGATGTCCCAACACCTCGACAGGACCGCCGGCCCCATGGAAACACTGACGCGAGACCTTCGCTACGTCACGCGCGCTTTGATGCGCACTCCCGGTTTCTTTCTCGTCACGGTGCTCACGCTGGCACTCGGCATTGGCGCAACGACGGCGATCTTCAGCGTCGTGAACGGTGTGCTGCTGCAGCCACTGCCGTATCCGCACTCTGAACGCATCGTTCAACTCTTCCAGGTCGACAAGGACGGGAAGCAGATGAGCGTGTCCATCCCGAACTTCCGTGACTGGAAAGCTCAGACACGGAGCTTCTCGGCGATTGCGCTCTCGTCGGCCGCTGGAAAGATCACGGTGAACGGTCTTCGCGAGCCGGCGCGAGCCACCGCCGCGGAAGTGAGCGGTGATTTCTTCTCCGTGTTCGGCGTGCGGCCACAGATTGGACGCGTGTTTGCGTCCGATGAGCTGAATCCGGGCGCCTCACCCACGGTAGTCGTCAGCGACGCGTTTTGGAGAAGGTATCTCGACGCCAATCCCAGGGCCGTCGGTCGCACGATCACGATCGAATCCAAGCTGTTCAGTGTGATCGGGGTGATGCCGCCCGAAATGAATTTCCCCGCGGGGAACGAAGTGTGGATGCCGCAGGAGCTCGACGGGCCGGACGGCAGTCGTACGTCGCACGGATGGCGCGTCGTTGCGAGGGTGAAGGACGGCGTCTCAATCGCTCAGGCAAAACAGGATTTGAGCTCCGTGTCCCGACGACTGAAGCAGCAATACGGTGACGAGACGTGGATGTCCGACGGCGACTTGGTGCCGTTGCACGAGCAGCTCGTCGGCAAGATTCGCACGACCTTGCTCGTGTTGTTCGGCGCAGCCGCGTTCCTCCTGCTCATTGCGTGCGCCAACGTCGTCAATCTCCTCGTCGCGCGCATGACGCTTCGCCGTGCCGAGATTGGGTTGCGGCTCGCGCTTGGCGCGACGCGGCTCAAGCTCGCTCAGCAATTTTTGATCGAGGCGGCCGTGTTGTCGTTGCTCGGTGGCGCAGCGGGCGTGGCGTTGGCGATGGGCGGCGTTCGTCTGCTGCTCGCGATGCAAGCGGGCAACCTTCCGCGAGCGAACGAGATCCGCGTTGATTGGCCGGTGATGCTATTTGCGGTCGGCGTGTCCGTACTGACCGCGGTCGCACTCGGCCTGCTCGCCGTGTGGCAGGGGACGCGAAGCGACATTCGTGAGACGCTGTCGTCGTCGCAGCGCACACAGGCCGGATCGGGATCGAGTGCGCGCGTGCGGCGATCGCTGGTCGTCTCGCAGATGGCGCTGACTGTCGTGCTGCTCGTCGGCGCGGGGCTTTTGGCGCGCAGCTTCGTGCGGCTCCTCGAGATCAATCCCGGGTTTCGGACCGAGCACGTGGTGGTCCTCGATCTTTCGCTGCCGTCCGAGCCTGATTCGGGCGCCCCGCAACGGCGCGCGGCGTTTTATGAAACTCTCATGACGCGGATCCGCGCCATTCCCGGGGTCGCGAGTGTCGGCGGCGCAAGCGGCGTCCCGCTGGTTGGCGGCGGTAGCGACGGAGAATTCCTGATCCTCAGTCGCGCCGATCAGCCGATCGCGTTCGACGACTGGTCGGCGCTTCGCAACGATCCCACCAGAAGCGGTTACGCCAACTACATGGTCGTCGATGGCGATTATTTCCGCACGATGAACATTCCGCTGCTGCGCGGCCGGCAATTCGATGGCCGCGATCAAGCCAATTCGCAGCAGGTTGGGTTGATCAGCGCTTCATTGGCGAAAGCGAAATGGCCAAATGAAGATCCCATCGGCAAGATCATCGAATACGGCAACATGGACGGCGATCTGCGCCCGTTCACGGTGATCGGCGTCGTCGGCGACGTGCGACAAGACAATCTCGCGAGCGATCCGCAGCCGACATTCTACGCATACAACGTCCAGCGAAACCATTCGACGCGCGATCTGCACGTCGTCATGCAGACCGCCGGAGATCCGACAGCGGTCATCGCGTCGGCGCGTGCCATCGCGCATGAGCTGCGGCCCGACGTTCCGCCCGTCCTTCGCACGATGGAAAGCGTCGTGTCCGCATCCGTCGCCGATCGCCGCTTCGTGCTCGCGCTCGTCGGCGTCTTCGGTACCGCCGCCCTGGTGCTGGCGACACTCGGTGTGTACAGCGTGATCTCATATCTTGTCACGCAACGCCGCCAGGAGATCGGCGTGCGAATCGCGCTTGGCGCACAGCGCGGTGACGTGCTCGGCCTCGTTCTGCGTCAGGGTGGATCGCTGGCGCTGATTGGGATCGCGATCGGTGGAATCGGCGCGCTGTTTCTCACGCGTCTGCTGAAGGGCCTGGTATATGGCGTGAGCACGACCGATCCGTTGGCGTTTGGCGGGGTCATCGCCCTGCTTACGCTGGTGGCGCTTCTGGCGAGCTGGCTTCCGGCGCGGCGGGCGGCGCGGGTCGATCCGATGAACGTTTTGCGAGGCACCTAGGCTCCAGCGGCCGCCATACTGAGCAGCGTTGGTTGCGAGCAGCGACCTAGAGGTTGACGTTACCGGGAACGCCGGACCGACCATCCGGGGTTGATTTCGAGGCCAGCATGATCGTTTGGCCCATACCTAGTCCTCGGACGTCACATGTTGCTGCTTGCAGTCCTGTGCGTAACCATCGGCGGCGCCGGCCCGCGCACGAGCTCGGATTCAGTCGTCATACCAACCGCGCCGGTCGATACGCCCCGGACCCGTCCGAAGGTCATCGAAGTGAGCGACTGGTACGGCCGGCGACTGACGCTCCACCGTTGGGTGGCCTATGCCACGATCCCGGTGTTCGCGGTGCAGTGGGCAGCTGGAGACCGGCTGTACAAGCACGGCGCGGATGCACCGACCTGGGCGAAAACCGCACACCGTGTCGGGGCTACCAGTCTGGCCGGAATGTTCACCGTCAATACCGTTACCGGTGCATGGAACTGGTGGGACTCTCGCGGAACACGCCAAGGTCTGGCACTCCGTACCGTTCACGCTCTCACGATGCTCGGTGCCGACGCGGCGTTTACCTATGCGGGCGCCAAACTTTCTAACGAAGCGGAGACCAGCTCAGACAAGCGACAGCTTCATCGCACCATCGCTCTGTCGGCGATGGGCGTAACTATAGTCAGCGAAACCGCGATGAAGCTCTGGAACCGTTAATCACCGAAATCACCACACCGATGATCGTCCCCGAATCGCTGGTCAATTTGCTGAAGCCTTGGAACGAGTTCTACAGCCATTCGAAGGCGGCGGCGACCATCGTCATCTTCTTACACGTCGGCGGGTTACTGCTCGCCGGCGGTTTGGCGATTTCCGCCGATCGTGGAACGCTGCGCGCTCTGCGGTTCGCCGCTACCGAGCGGCCGCAGTTCATGCGCGAGCTCGGTGCCGTGCATCGGTGGGTGATCACCGGCCTGACGGTCGTCGTCGTGAGCGGCGTGCTCCTGCTCACCGCCGACATCGAGACCTTCTTCGGATCGTGGATCTATTGGACGAAGATGGCGCTCGTCGTCGTGCTGCTCATCAACGGATGGATGATGACGCGCACCGAAGCATCGCTGCGGCAAGACGCGAGCGAGGCATCACCGCACTGGCGCTCGCTGCATCGCGCCTCCGTGATGAGTCTCGCTCTCTGGTTCGTGATCACGGCGTTCGGCGTGGCCTTGGCAAACTTCAGCTGACGGAGTCGATAGTTCGCATGGAGAAGAGAAGCACTGAAAGAGAAGGAACCTCGTGCAATGGTTGCGCGCTTGTGCCACGGCGCGATTTCCTGCGCGATGCCGGTTTGATGGCGGTCGGAATTCTGGTGACACTCGGCGCGTCGCCCGCACGCGCGGCGGCGGCCACGATCGAGCTCGTATCGCCGGTCAGCGAAAACCGCGAAGAGAAGTCGTACGCCATTCCCGCGCAGGACGGTACGCAGATCGACAAGGACAACGGGACCATGATCACGCGCTGGCAGGGGAAGGCCTACGTGTTCTCGCTCGCGTGCCCGCACCAGAACACGGCGCTTCGTTGGCACGACAAGGAGACCGAGTTCGAGTGCCCCAAGCACCACTCGCGGTTCGATCCCGAAGGCAACTACGTCAAGGATAGCGGGAGGGCCACGCGCGGACTCGACCGGTTCGTGGTTCGAAAGGACGGGAACAATGTAGTGGCCAACTTGGATAAGCTCTTACAGGAAGACGATGACGAAGCTGCATGGAAGGCAGCGTTCGTCACCGTCTGACGAGCACTCTATTCTCTCGCTTATCTCAGCCCGGTCCTCATGTCCTGCGAACACTGTCTCAACCGACGTGACTTTTTTGCCAAGTCTGCCTTGGCCGCCGCCGCGCTCATGGCGATTGAAGCGTGCGGTGACGGTCAGATTGGTCCGCCGGCAGCGCGAACCGTGGCTGGCGATCCCCTGCTTCCGCTCGGCGGCCCGGTGACGATCAAGCTCTCGGACTTTCCAGCGCTCGCCGACACCGGTGTCATCGTCGACGTCCCGAATAAGCAGCGAACGGTAATGCGAACGGGCCCGGCGACCTTCCTCGCGCTGTCCAAATTGTGTTCGCATCAGCAGTGCGACATCGACATCAAGGGCGACCACTACGAGTGCCCCTGCCATGGCTCGCAGTTTACCGCGACCGGCCAAGTGACACGCGGACCCAACATCGCCAGTCCGCCAATCGGACCGTTGCGCAATCTCAAGGTGACCTTCGACCAGGCAGCCGGGACCTTGACCATGGAATAGAAAAATTTGGGTTCGACTCCGGGCCTAATTGGGGTCAGACACCAATTCGCGCAAATGGGGTCAGACTCCGCGCTACTCTCGCGTAGTCTCGCGTAACCGTTTCGCGAACACGCCGCCTTTCTTAGCTTGGTTCGCATGTTGATCGGCGTCGCTGGAATGGTCGGCACGGGCAAGACCACGCTCGCGCGAGCGCTCTCCGAGCGCTTCGGGCTGCAAATGGCACTCGAGAGTGTCGACGACGACAACCCGTGGCTCGAGAGCTTCTACGGCGGCCCGGACGAGATGCGCGCATACGCGCTTCAACTCCAACTCCACTTTCTCGCCACCCGCTTCGCCAGCATGCGCCGCATGCGCGGACTCGGCGGAAGCTGGGTACTCGATCGCACCTGGTACGAGGACGCCGAGATTTTTGCGCGTGGCCTGTACGAGCAGTCACTGATGACGTCGGCCGAATGGACGTTGTACAGGCAGTTGTATGCGGAGTTGCTCTATTCGCCCGCGGCCCGACCGCCGCGGCTACTGATCTATCTCCACGCGCCGCTGGAGACGGTGTTGGAGCGAATTGGCTCGCGCGGCCGGCCTAAGGAAAAGGACACGTCGCCGGAATACTGGGCGGCGTTGCATGAGCGGTATGAGCAGTGGATCGCGCAATTCCATCACTGCCCCGTGCTCCCGCTCGACGTCAGAGATTATGACCTTGTCGCCGACCCGGAGGCGGTCGAGGAGATCGCCGGCCGCGTCCGCATTCAGCTCGATGGAGAGCTCCCGCAAACGGAACTGTGGCCCGCCGTGTCGCGAAGACGTGTACTGGCCTAGTCCGGCACGGAGTTGACGGCAGATTGGCCTCCGAATAGCCAGCCATTTTCCGAGCCCATATATTCTGTCAACACATTCAGCTGGCGAGCAGGGATCAAATGTCCATTGCCGATCTTCAGCATGACTGACGTCCCGTTCACCGATCTCGACACGCAACCGACCGTTGGTTCGACCGACGGCGGCAAATACGTGTACTGCATCATCCGCAGCGATCGGCAGCACGATTTTGGGTCGATCGGCATCGGTGGCGGACAACGCGTCATGACCGTTGCGTATCGCGACCTGGCCGCGGTGGTGAGCGATACGCCGATCGTCATCTATGATCCGACGCGCGAGAATGTGTTGGCGCACGAGTTCGTGAACGAAACTGTAATGCGCGCACACACCGTCATCCCGATGTCGTTCGGGACCGTGTTCCGCTCTGACGAAGATGTCACCGAGCTGCTTCGCTCGACCTATCAGGCATTCAGCGATGTGCTCGACAAGATGCAGGACAAGATCGAGTTCGGTCTCAAGGTGCTGTGGGATCGCGAGAAAGTCGTCGCGAATCTCGAGCGCGAGAACGACGAGATTCGCCGGCTCAAGGACGAGATCAGCCGACACACCGCAAGCTCGACCTACTTCGCGCGCATGCAGCTCGGCCGCTTGATCGAGGGCGCGCTCGAGGAGATGAGCACGCGGTACGTCTCGGACATCCACGACGCGCTCAAGACGGTCGCGGTCGCCAGCCGCTCGAATAAACCAATCGGCGACCGGATGATTCTCAACGCCGCGTTCCTCGTCGACCGCGCGCAAGAACAGGCGTTCGACGAATGCGTCAAGGAGACGAGCCGCAAGTACGAAGAGCTCCTCACGTTCAAGTACTCCGGCCCGTGGCCGCCGTACAACTTTGTGAATATCAAGCTGAAGTTGGAAAAAGCCGATTGATTGATATGGGCCTCCTCACGAACCTCCTCTTCTTTCCCGTCACTGGTCCCATTGCTGGGATCAAGTGGTCGATGGGACAAGTACAGAAGGTGGTCGAGGAAGAGCTCACCGACGACGCACCGGTCAAGCAAGCGCTAAT
>JAICYT010000150.1 GCA_025934075.1 Gemmatimonadaceae bacterium | reverse complement strand
GGGTTGCATCGGTCGCCTCTGCTTGGAGCGTCGACGGATTTCGCCGAGCATCGGGCGTACATGCCGGGCGACGACATTCGACGCATCGACTGGCGGCTGTTCGCGCGCAGCGATCGGCATTTCGTGAAGGAGTACGAGGCGGACACGAACACCAACTTCAACGTCATCCTCGACATCTCTCCGTCGATGCGCTACGGCGCCGACGCCGAGTCCGGTCGGCCGTCGAAGCTGACGTACGGGTGCTACCTCGCCGCATGTCTCACGTATTTCTCGAGCCTGCAGCGCGATCGCGTCGCGTTGGCGACGGTCGACACGGACATCGTCGACTATGTGCCACCGTCGGCGAAGCACCTGCAATTGATTCTGCACACGCTCGATCGCGTCGACCGAAAGGGACGCGACGCGAAGCTGATGCCTGGTCGCT
This sequence comes from Gemmatimonadaceae bacterium, assembly GCA_025934075.1. Classification (GTDB taxonomy): domain Bacteria; phylum Gemmatimonadota; class Gemmatimonadetes; order Gemmatimonadales; family Gemmatimonadaceae; genus JAQBQB01. The sequence continues at coordinate 9,549 of JAICYT010000150.1, read as the reverse complement.
CGACGTTGTTGGCGCCGCTACGCAAGTTGTCCGAGACCATGCGTCGGCGAAGTCTCGTCGTGCTGATTTCGGACTTCTACGAGGACCCGGACGAGGTCATTGACGCACTCAGTCATATCCGCGGCCGCGGCAACGATATGATCGTGTTCCATCTGCTCGATCCGCGCGAATTGAACTTCTCGTTCTCGGACGCGAGCAACTTCATCGATATGGAAACGGGCGACAAGATGCCCGTCATCCCGGAGTATTTGCGTGAGCAGTATCGCAAGCTCGTGCAGGAGCACACGGCCACGCTCGCGAAGCGCATTGGCGAATCGCGCGCCGATTACGCGGTGTTCGACACCTCCAAGCCGCTCGATCGCGCGCTCTTCGCGTTCCTCTCGGCGCGGCAACGATTCAGTCGGGTGCGCTAGATGAATTTTCTTGCGCCCGCGTTCTTGGCTGGCCTCGCGGCGATCGCCATACCCGTGATCATTCACCTGATCAATCGGGAGCGGAAAGTCGTCGTGGAGTTTCCGTCGCTGATGTTCTTGCAGCGAATTCCGTATCGGTCAGTGCGGCGGCAGAAGATTCGTCATCTATTGTTGTTGGTCTTGCGCTGCGTTGCGCTCGCACTTTTGGTGGCGGCATTCGCGCGTCCGTTCTTCGAGCGCCGGCGTGCGGGCATTTCGACAACTGGCGCACGCGAGGTCGTCATCTTGCTCGATCGTTCGTCGAGCATGGGGTACGCCGGTCGGTGGGCCAAGGCGAAGGACGCGGCGAAGAAGGTCGTCAATGGACTGACCGCGGGTGACCGCGCGACGCTCGTTCTGTTCGCGAGCGATGCCTCGGTCGCCAGTGAGCCGATGGCGACACCCGACCGCATCGTCGCCGCGATCAACGCCGCCAAGCTCAGCGCCGAAGGAACGCGGTACAGCAGTGCGCTGAAGCTCGCGTCGCAGATCATCGCGTCTTCGACGCTGCCACGCCGCGAAGTTGTCGTCATTTCGGATTTCCAAAAGATCGGGTGGGTGAATCACAACGAGATCGTCTTCCCGCAAGGCACGACTGTCACGCCGGTCGATCTTGGCGGTGCGACGTCGTCGGACGTCGCCGTCTCGCAGGTGACGACGGATCGCGACAGCACCGCCGAACGCGATCGTGTGACGGTCGCGGCGCGTCTCATCAACACCGGAAGCGCGGCCAAGAGCATCGCGGCGACGCTCGCGATCGGCGGACGCGACGTTCAGACGCAGCGCGTCGCGCTGCCGGCGTCGGGTGTGCAGCAAGTCGCGTTCGCCCCGATCGCCGTGCCGAGTGGAGCGACGAAAGGCGTCGTGCGGATTACGCCCGATTCGTTGGAGCAGGACGATGTTCTCAATTTCACGATCGCGCCGGACGAAGCGGTTCCAGTGCTGATCGTCGAGCCGTCGAGCCCGCGCGAAAATCAGAGTCTCTTCTTGAGCCGTGCGTTGTCGATCGGCGATCGTCCGTCGTTTCGCATCGATCAGAAGCGCATCGATGCGCTCACGCCGCGCGACTTTGATGGACGCGCGTTGATCGTGCTCGATGAGGTAGCTCCGCCGACCGGTCCGGTCGGCGCGCGTTTGCGCGCGTTGATCGACGGCGGCGGCGGATTGATCGTCGTGCCGGGCGGAAGTCGAACGGAGACGTGGCCCGCGGAATGGCGTGCGCTGCTGCCGACGATCGGCCAAGTCGTCGATCGCACGGACGATGCCGGCGGGACGCTGTCCTCAGTCGACTACGCGCATCCGATCTTCGAGATCTTCAACGCACCGCGAAGCGGAGACTTTTCGACCGCGCGTTTCTACAGATATCGCGCGCTCACGCCGCAGACTGGGACGACGGTCCTCGCGCGCTTCGACGACGGCTCGCCGGCCTTGGTGGAACGACTCGTTGGTCGCGGCAAGCTGTTGACTTGGGCGTCCACACTCGATTCCTATTGGACGAATCTTCCCTTGCAGCCCGTCTTCCTTCCGTTCGTGCACCAACTCGGCAAGCACGCCGGCCGGTACGCGGATCCTCGGCCATGGTATACCGCCGGCGATGTGCTCGACTTGTCACGCCACGGTGAGCTGACCGCTCCGTTTCTGGCCGGTCGCGGCGCGGACAGTACGACCGAGCTCGTGCTCGACGCGCCGTCCGGTGCGCGCGAACGCGTCACGGCGACCGGCGCGAACCACATGATTACGCTTCGCGAACAAGGTTTTTACGAGCTTCGCGGTCGCGATACGCCGGTAGGTGGTGGCCGACCGATTGCGGTCAATGTAGATCCAACCGAGTCCGACCTCTCGCATCTCGACCCACGGGATGTCGTGGTGGCGGTGACGTCGGTCAATGGACGGCACGAGCCAGGAAGTGAGATCAACACCGCCACGCCGCAGGATCAAGAGCAACGACAGAAGGTCTGGTGGTATTTGTTGCTTGGAGCGTTGTTACTGATGGGCGTCGAGACAATGCTCTCGAATCGTCTGTCGAAGGCGACGTCTCCGTAACGAGACGACTGACGTAACGGGGGACAGAACGATGGAAACCGTACACGGCCTGCCATCAGAGCAGTCGGAGCTACTCGGAGTCGTCCGCGGGGTGCGGAATCGCTATCGCGCCAAACGCGCGTTGCGCGGGGCCGCGATCACCGTTGGCGCTGGCTGGCTCGTGCTCGCGGCCGCGGCGTACACGATGAACTTCTTCAAGTACTCCGACGCTTCCGTCCTCACGTGTCGCATCGTGGCGATCCTGGCGATCGTCGCGATCGCGGTGTGGTTCATCGTCCTTCCTTTGCTCCCCCGACTTCGCGACGAGCAAGTTGCGCTCTACCTCGAAGAGCATGAACGATCGCTCAAGGCGACCGTCATCACCGCCGTCGAGATGCAGACGAGCGGACCAGCCGGCGCGGTGTCGAGCCTTCGATCGCCGGCGTTCATTCAACGGCTGACGCGCGCGGCGCTCGAGCGCGTGCACACGGTGGCGGACGGCAGAACGATTGACGCGGGCGAGCTGCGGGCCAACGGTGGAATCTTTGCGGCGATCGCGCTCGCCGCGTTGCTCGTGACGATGTTCGGCCCGCCCGTGCTCCGACATGGAGTTCGCCTCGTCACCACGCCCTGGAACAACTCCGAGCCGGCGAGCCTGTTCAGTATTCTCGTTGAGCCGGGGAACGTCACCGTGGCGAAAGGCGGCGACGAGCTGCTTGAGGCGCGGCTGCGCGGATTCCAGTCGGACAACGTCGAGCTGCTCGTTCGTGGCGCCGATTCGGCGAATTGGGTGCGCCTGCCGATGACGCCCGACAGCTCCGGCCGTTTCGCGTATCGGTTGTTCGACATTGGTGGCAAGACGCAGTACGTGGTCGAAGCAAACGGTGTGCGCTCGACGAGCTACACGATCGATGTGTCGAATCTGCCGTACGTCAAGCAGATGGACCTCCAGTACCGCTATCCGGCGTACACGCAGCTCGAGCCGCTCGATGTCGACAGCACCGGTGACATTGCCGCCCTCAAAGGTACGACGGTGCGCATTCGCGTCTCGCCAACCGTGCCGACGAATGGTGGTCGCGTCATTGTCGACGGCGGCGACACGTTGCGTCTCGTTCCGACGAGCAACGGCCAGCTCATGGCAATGTTGCGCGTCGAGACTCCGGGGTTCTATAAGATCGAGCTCGAGGGGCCGCAGGGGAAAATGGTGACCGGCTCTCTCGACTACACGATCGACGTGCTGCCCGATCGTCCGCCGACGGTGCAGTTCACAAAGCCGGGCCGCGATCAGAAAGTCCTCTCGGTCGACGAGGTCTATACCGAAGCGCGCGCGGAAGACGATTACGGTGTCGCGAAGCTCGACCTCGTGTACTCCGTCAACGGCGCCGCCGAGCGTGTGATGCCGCTCCATGAAGGCACGCGGGCGATCAAGGACGTTGCGGCGGGCTACACGTTCATGCTCGAAGGACTCAAGCTCGAGCCGGGCGACGTCGTCTCGTATTACGCGCGCGCGACCGACAACAACGCGATCAGCGGTCCGCAGCACGCGTCGACCGACATCTACTTCATGCAGGTCCGCCCGTATGAGAACGATTATCGCCAGCAGCAAGGCGGCGGCGGCGGAGGGGGCGGCGGCCAACAGAATGACGCTGGCCAACTGTCGCAGAAGCAGCGCGACATCATCGCCGCGACCTTCAAGACGTCACGCGACAGCGCGCTGACCGATAAGAAGTCACTCCAGGAGAATCTCGCGACGCTCCGTCTGTCGCAGCAACGCCTGAAGGAGCAGACCAACCAACTCGTCGACAAGCTCGTTCAGCGCGGCATCGCCAAGTCGGACAGCAACTGGAAAAAAATCTCCGACATTCTTCCCAAGGCCGCCGCGGCAATGGACACGGCGGAAAAGAAACTGTCCGATGGCTCGCCACAAGCGGCGCTCCAACCCGAGCAGCGCGCGCTGCAGCAACTGCAACGGGCCGAGGCGGTGTTCCATGAGATTCAGGTCTCAATGGGTGGAGGGGGAGGCGGCGGCGGCGGTGGAAACAAAACCGACGCGCAGGATCTCGCCGACATCTTCGAGCTCCAGAAGGATCGTCTACGCAATCAGTACGAGACCGTGCAGCGCGGTCAGCAGCAGGATCAGCAGCAGCAAACGAACAATCAAGTCGACGAGACCCTCGAGAAGCTTCGTCAACTCGCGGCGCGGCAGCAGCAGGAGAACGATCGCGCGCGCGCGAAGGCAGACAGTCTGAATCGGATGGGCGCATCTGGCGCGTCGGGCGGCCAAGGACAGCGCGATCTTGCGCAACAGACGGAAGCGCAGGCGCGTCAACTCGAGCGTCTCGCGCGTGAGCAACAGAATCAATCGTTGGCCGACGCCGCGCGTCGCCTACAGGACGCAGCCGACGCCATGCGTCGCGCCGCGGCGAACGGGCAGAAGTCAGGCGATGCCTCGCAGGCCCTCAACAATCTCCAAGAAGCCCGTCGACTGCTCGATCAGGAGAAGTCCGGCCGCTCATCGCGTGATGTCTCCGATGCCGTGCGCGCCGCGCAGCAGTTGGCCGAGCAAGAGAAGAACGTGCAATCCGACGTGCAGAAGCTCGGACAAAGTGCCGATCCGAGCGCGCAGCAGCCGCTCAAGCAGTCGATCGCGCAGCAGAAGGGCGCCATGGCCGACGAAGTCAAAGATCTCAAATCGAAGCTCGATCGCATGGCGCTCGACAACAAGCGTGACCAGCGAGACGTCTCACGCGCGCTCGAGACTGCGGCGGACACGCTGCGCGGCCGCAAGGTCGAAGAAAAGCTTCGCTACACGCAGCAGCAAACGCGCACCGCTCCCGCCGACTGGATGAATTCCGCCGAGCAGCAGATCGGTGCGGACATCGCTGATTTGGGACAGCGGCTACAGCAAGCGCAGGCGGCCGCGCAATCAGGCAACGGCCAGCGCCAACAAGCGCAGACCGCGGACCGTGCGCGCGATCTGGTGCGCGGGCTCGAGTCGATGGACGAGCGGATGCGTCAAAAGCAGGAGCAGGCCGCGAACGGCGCGCAGCGTCGACTGGCTGAAGGCGGCGACCAGCAGGGTAAACAAGGTCAAGGCCAGGCGGCGCAGGATGGGCGCCAAGGACAACAGGGCCAACAAGCTCAAAACGGTCAACGCGGACAAGGATCGGCGCAACAAGGTCAGCGTGGACAAAACGGACAGCAGCAGAATCAACAAAGCGGCGGCCAAGGACAACAACAAGCGCAGAGTCAGCAGGGCCAGGGCCAACAGGGCCAGGGCCAACAGGGTCAGGCGAAAGGTCAGCAAGGGCAAGGGCAGCAGGGACAACAAGGCCAGGGTGCCGGTCAAGGCCAGCAACAATCGCAGGCGAACGGTCAAGGACAAGGCCAGGGCCAAGGTCGCGGCAACGGACAACAGATGGGCAACGGTGGTGCACCCAACGGTGCCGGTTCTCCGCGTGGCGGCAGTCAGCAGTTCAATGGTGGCCGACTCTCGCCCGAAGATGCACAGCAATTCAGCCGCGAAGCCCAGCAACGCCTGAACGACGCCGAGGCACTGCGCCGCGATTTGGCGAAACAAGGATTGCCGACGACCGAGTTGGATCACGCGATCGAAGGATTGCGCCAACTGGCCGATGCACGCGTGCTCGAAGACACGCGGACAGCGGCTGAGCTTCGCTCGAAAACGATCGAAGGCTTTAAAGATTTCGAATTTGGGTTGCGGCGCCGACTCGGCCAAGGGGACTCGACGCGTGTCCTCCTCGAGCGATCGGGTGATGTCCCGCCCGCCTACAAGCAGCACGTCGAGGAGTACTATCGGTCGATCGGACGCGCGAAGCCAAGCAAGCCCTGAAATGACCAAGCGTGGCGCCTCGCCGGCGCCACGCTACTCGGCGGTCGACCGACTGTCGGCGCTGCTCTGAGGGCGACGAACCGGCGCTGCACGGCTCAGCATGCGCACGAGATCGTTTCGATCGAGTTGCTCCCAGTCGTCCGGAATGGGCGTGAGTCGCCGCTTGCTGTACTTGGATTCGAAGCAGAGCCAGCCGTCGCCGAACTCTTCCGGCAAATACGACCACTGATCCGTCGTCTGACCGTCTCGTCGGACTTCAAAGACGGTCCATTCAACGCCCGTTCCGTCAGTGATGGTTCGCATCGTCAGCACCCAACCCTCCGAAAGCAGCTCATCAGCGGCGCCTTTGGTGCAGATCGAGCGATCGATGCCCCATCGGTGACGCCGCTAGCGGTCGAGGCAGGTTGAATGCCAATCGGGCCAAGAAATCACGAATTGCCAGTGATTGAGCCCACGCTACGCTTGTCGCTCCGTCAGAATGTCGGCGAGCACCGATAGGTCGATATTTCCGCCCGATACGACGCAGGCGATCTTGCCGAGTCCGGCGCGGCCAGCCAATGCCGGCGCCACTGATGCCGCGCCCGCGCCCTCCGCGACGATCCGCGCACGCTCGGCGAGCAATCGCACTGCATTCCGCGTCTCGGCGAGTGACGAGATGAGCGCGCCATCGATCAGCGACGAGACGAGCGGCCACATTTCGTCGAGCACGCCGCGGCCGCCAATTCCGTCGACGAAGCTTGGGGTACGCTCGACAATGACAGGATGCTTCGCCTCGAGCGCGGATTGCAATGGTGTCGCCGTTTCGACCTCGCACCCAAACACACGCGCGTTCGGCGCAACTGCACGAACAGCCGTCGCGATTCCTGTGACGAGCCCTCCACCGCCAAACGGCACGAGCACCGTGTTCACGTCCGACAAATCTTCGACGATCTCGAGTCCGATCGTGCCGTTGCCAGCCATCACCGCGCGATCGGCGACGGGATGGATGAACGTCCCGACCATTCCCTGCCGGCCGTGGTCGGAGAGGACCTGCCACCATTCGTCGTATGGAACCTTCAGGATCGCTGCGCCGAGTCGCGCGACGGCGTCGAGCTTCGTGCGCGGGGCGCTGTCCGGCATGATGACGGCGCAGGGTATTCCCAGTTCGCGAGCACCCCATGCCACGCCCTGCGCCATGTTGCCCGCGCTCGCCGTATACACCCCGCGCGCGAGTGCGTCGGGTGGCAAGAGCCGAATCGCGTTCACCGCGCCTCGAATCTTGAATGACCCGATCGGCTGCAGGTTCTCGAGCTTGAGATAAATCTCCGCCGGTCCATCGACGTTGAGGCGAATCAGCGGCGTTCGCGTCACCGTCTCAGCAATACGTCCGCGCGCGGCGCGAACGTCGTCGACAGAAATGGGCTCAATGACTCGCATGCCGCGCTCCACCAAGCTCGACGTTCACGCCGGCGCCGGCGCGCACGGCCTGCTCGTACACGTGCGACGCGGCCGCCAAGTCCTCAATCGCCAACCCGAGCGATTTGAAGAGTGTGATCTCGTTGTCGTCACGCCTTCCTGGTCCGCGCTCGATCAACAATTCACCGACTTCGGCGACGATGTGCTCCGGTCCGATCTCTCCGTCGTGCAGCGGCGCGACAATGTCGCCGGGTTCTTTGAGCGCCGATTCTCGGCGATCGACGTAGAGGCGCGAACCCACAACCGCCGCCGAGTCGAGCTCGCGCGCGTTTGGCGTGCAAGCGCCGACCGCGTTGACATGTGTGCCCGGCGTGAGCCACTCGCCGCGCAACACGGGTTCGGTCGACGAGGTCACCGTGCACACGATGTCCGCGCCGCGAACCGCTTCGGCGCCGCTTCCCCATGCGGATGCATCGAGATGAAAACGTTCGCGCGCGAACGACGCCAGATCACGTGCATTTCCGCTGTTGCGACTCCAAACGCGAAGCGACGAGATCGGTCTCACCAGACACATGGCTTCCACGTGCGCGCGTGCTTGTACGCCCGAACCAATGATCGCGAGTGTCGATGCCTGCTCTCTTGCAAGCAAGCGAGTCGCGACGGCCGAGGCAGCGGCGGTGCGGATGGTCGTGATCGCGGTCGCGTCCAGCAGCGCCGCGAGGCTTCCATTGGCGCTATCGAAGAGCAACACTGCGCCTTGATGAGAATCCAGCTGCGTGCCGTGATTGCCGGGATACACGGTCACGATCTTCGCGCCGATCGTTTTCGGTGAGCCGAGGTAGGCGGGCATGATGCCGAACGCGTCGCCCGATTGCGGAATCCGAATGACCGTACGGAGGGGCAGAATCGCGTCGCCGCGGGCAAGCGTCGCGAGCGTCGTCGCCATGATCTCGATGCACTCGCGCATCGGAAGCAGACGCTCGACGTCGCTCTGGGAGAGAATGAGCATTGGGGAACTTACGCCGAGCTAGGTCGCGTACAGAAGCGTTCGACGAAGGAATTCCCAATGTCCTCGGCTATGCACGAACCAATAGCGGAAGACATTCCGCTCGATGGTTCCAACGGTCCTCGGCATCTTTCCCTCGACGATGTCGACTGTCGCCGTGTCGCCTTGGATCGACGGTTCGCCGGCCAGCGTGAAGAAAAAACGCTCGGCGGTCGACAGCTTCGGCCGAAGACGGTCGTCCGAATAGGCGAGGGTGTCGGCGTATTGCGCGTGCGCGCCTCTCCGTAGCGAGTCGAGTAGAATCGAGCGCCTCGCGAAATCCTCGATGCTGCCCTCCGGCACGCTTCCATCGGCGGAGAGAAACGTTGGAAACACGACGAACGCGCTGTGCTCGCGTCGCAGCCGCTCACCGACGACGCGGGCAAGCTCGACCTCGGCCGAGTCGGGAATGGCGCGACCCGCGGCTTGTGCCGCAACATGTCGCGGAATGCTCACCGCGATCAATGAGATGGCCAGGCTATATCCGAGGGCCGTCGCGCGTCGCCGTGTCGCGTTCATCTGACTGTGGCCGGTAGAAGTGATGGCTGATATCAAGAAACTGTTTATGAGATCTTAATTGCGCCAGACTTTAGGAGTGCTGCACTTGCGTTGGTGGATACCGGTAAATCAGCGTCGGTCCGCCGAAAAACTCGATCTCGCCACCTAAAGTTGCACCGAGAGACTCCGCGACTCTGATCGAGCCTGCATTTCCTGGACGAATGAGACTGACGATCTCCGTTTGGCCGAGCGTCTCGCGTGCGTAGTCGAGGGCGGCACGTGCT
>JAICYT010000001.1 GCA_025934075.1 Gemmatimonadaceae bacterium | reverse complement strand
GTTCGTGAAGAAGTACATCGATCTCCTCGCGCTGCATAAGCTCAACATGTTCCACTGGCATCTCACGGATGACCAGGGCTGGCGCATCGAGATCAAAAAGTATCCGCGGCTCACCGAAGTCGGCGCCTGGCGCGATCGAACGCTCGCCGGTCGGCCGCAACGCGATTCAGCCGCCAACGTATTCGACAATGAACGGCATGGCGGTTTCTATACCCAGGAGGACGTGCGCGAAATCGTCGCCTACGCGCGAGATCGCTTCATCACCGTTGTCCCCGAGATCGAGATGCCTGGTCACTCGCAAGCGGCGATCGCCGCCTATCCGGAGCTCGGAAACCTCGCCGACACGATCAAGCCTTGGACGATGTGGGGCGTGAGCCCATACATCCTGAATCCGTCCGACACGACCATCGCATTCATGCAGGATGTACTCACCGAAGTGATGGCGTTGTTTCCAAGCCCCTACATCCACGTCGGCGGCGACGAAGCTATCAAGCCGCAGTGGAAAGCGAGTCCGCGAGCACAGGCGCGGATCAAAGAACTCGGGCTCAAAGACGAGAATGAGCTGCAGAGCTGGTTCATCAAGCAGATGGATTCTTTCCTCACCGCCCACGGTCGCCGGCTGGTTGGTTGGGACGAGATTCTCGACGGCGGTCTGGCGCCGAATGCCGTCGTCATGTCGTGGCGCGGAACGGCCGGAGGTATCGCCGCTTCGCGCGCCGGACACGACGTGGTGATGACGCCGGGCAGCCACACGTACTTCGATCATTATCAATCTGCGAAAACAGATTCCGAGCCGCTTGCCATTGGCGGCTTTCTTCCAATCGACACCGTGTATTCCTATGAGCCCGTGCCCGCCGAGCTCGAGCCGCAGTTCGTCTCGCACATCCTCGGCGCGCAGGCTCAAATGTGGACCGAATACATCGACGGCCCGAAGAGCGTCGAGTACATGGCGTTCCCGCGATTGAGCGCGCTGGCCGAAGTGCTCTGGACGCCGCGCGATCGTCGCGACTTTGGCGATTTCACCAAGCGACTTTCAGTTCATTTGGCGCGGCTCGACGCGCTCGACGTCAACTATCGTCGGTGATCGTGAATCGAGACCGGGCGATGACGCGTATGATGTTGTTTGACAGCGCGAGCGTGATCACGCTTCTTGGTATCGTCAAAGTCGATCGGAGATTCGGATGCGTTTGGCTCCCGTAACGCTTGTCCTCGTACTCGCCACGACCCAAGTCGGCGCGCAAGCCCGTCGCGCTGCCGTCGTCGATACCACCGATCGCCCGTGGCCGACCGGCACGTTCTCGATTCTTGCCTACGATCCGGAGACTGGAGAAATCGGTGCGGCGGTGCAGTCGCGCGTCTTCTCGGTCGGAAACGGCGTGCTGTGGGCGGAAGCGGGTGTCGGCGCCGCCGCGACCCAGGCGATCGTCGACGTGAGCTACGGACCACAAGCACTCGAGTTGCTGCGCAAAGGCATGGACGCCGAGCATGTCGTGAAGACGATTTGGGAGCGCGATCCTGACCCGCGACCGCAGGATTGGTCCAAGGAAGGCCGCCAGTTCGCCGTGATTGACGCCAAAGGGAATGTGTATGCCTACACCGGACCAAAGGCGACCGAGTGGGCGGGCAACAAGTCATGCAGCGCGCCAAACGCCCATTGCACCGCGCAGGGCAACATTCTCGCGGGATCGGGCGTCGTCGACAGCATGGTGGCCTTCTTCGAGCGCACGCCGGGGCATCTTTCGTTTCGGCTGCTCGCCGCGCTCGAGGGTGGTCAGCTCGCCGGCGGCGACAAGCGTGGTCAGGAATCCGCCGCGATGGTCATCGTCAAGAAAGACGGCGGCGTCTGGCTGCACAACGACACCGTGCTGCGGTTGCAGGTGGACGACAATCTCGAACCGATCAAAGAGCTGCGACGTCTCGTGGAGAAGGCGGCGGCGCAACGACGTCCGCGCGATCACTGATCGCGAAGCGGGTTACGGAATCGTCCGAGTGCGCTTCTTCATCAACGCCTCGATTTCCGCAATTTCTCGCGGCGCCGAGCTGAGTCGCTCGAGGCCAGTCTCGGTGATCAGGTAATCGTCCTCGATCCGTACACCGGTATTCTCATATCGCGCCACGACTGGCTTCACCTGGGCGATGAACGCGCGGTTCTTCGGCGTGTCGGGGAGGGCGTCGAGCATTCGCGCGCTCACGTAGATGCCGGGCTCAATGGTGAACACGTCGCCGGGTTTGTACACGTGGTCGCCATAGGAAAATTGCGCGGGGTCGTGCACAGCGAGTCCGAGGCCATGACTGATCCCGTGGATCATCCAGAAGTTCGCTTGCTTGCACGCGGCCGGCGTGCGATCACAGTTCGCTTGCCACGGTGGATCGAACGTCGCGTCTTCACTCTGGATCAAGCCCAACGCGGCGAGTCCGCGCGCGCGAATGGCAACCGATGAATCCTGTGCCGCCGCTGCCGAACGTCCGGGCTTCGCGTTCCGTTCGGCAGCAGCCTGCGCGTCGCGCACGAGCTGATAGATCTTTCGCTGCTCCGGCGTGAATGTGCCGCTGACCGGAATCGTGCGCGTGATGTCTGCAGCGTAGCCCTCGTACTCTGTCGCGGCGTCCATGACGACGACATCGCCTGGCTTCGTCGCTCCACGATCCTTCATGTAGTGAAGCTGCGTTCCATTCTGCCCTGAGCCGACGATCGAACCGTACGCGGGCCGCGTGCCGCCCAACCGCGTGAAGTTGTACTCGAGCACGGCTTGGAGCTCGTACTCGTGCTGCGGAACAGGCGCGAGCATCGCGGCACGATGACCCTCGGAGCTGATTTCCGCCGCCCGTTTGAGTAGTGCGATCTCGGCGGCACTCTTCTTGGCGCGAAGCTGATCGACGAACGGGTGCGCATCCTCGACCACAAGCCCGGAATGTCGCTCGGCAATGCCGTGCACGAACGCGCGGCCACGCGTCAGTGAATCCGCGCGCGCGAAATCGGCGTCCTCGAAATCATTGAGCGTGTAGAATGGCAACCCGGTTGCCGCGAGCGAATCGGCAACCGAGGCAAGCGCAGTGAATGACCGCGCGGTCAGCGCATGCAGGCGACGAACTGCCGCCGAGTCCGGGCGCCAACCGTAATAGAACGCGGACCGCGGCTCTGCCGGCGTGATGAACAACGTCGTCGAGCCCGCGCCGTGACGAACGACCATCACGAACGCAGCGTCGGGCTCATCGAAGTTGGTGAGATAATGAAACGCGGGAAGCTGGTGAAAGGGTCCGAAATCGCTGATGGGTGTGCGTCCGCCGAACCCGATGACGACTCCGCTGTTGACCCGCTTGGCGAGTGAATCACGCCGCGCGGCGTACTCTCGCTCGGGGATTTGCGCGACGAGCGCGCTCGCAGCGAATGATATCGCAAGCAGTGCGCAACCCTCGGCGCGAAGAAGCTTCACCGGGTGCCTCCATCTGGAGTGGTCTTCCCGTTCTCGGGCAGCAGCACGAACCGAGCGTAGTTCGACGTGTTGAAGTACGTCTTGGCCGCTTCTTGAATCTGCGCCGGCGACAACTTCTTGATCATATCCTCATAGGGCCCGACGAGGCCGGCGACATCTTCGCCGGCTTGCTCACGCCCGATGATGTTGCCGAGCCAGTACGCGTTCTGTTTGAGATTGACCTCCTGCGCGCGCAGGAATTCCTCTTTGACTTTGTCGACATCCGCCTGCGTCGGCGGTTTGGTCTTGAGTGTGTCGATCAGCGCGAACACGCTCTTGGTCAGCTTTTCGACGTTGTCTGGTGACGAATTGAACTGCACCTGGATGGAATATTCCTGGCGCGGCACGCGGCTGCAGCCGCCGCCGACGCTCGGACTGTAGGTGGCGCCGAGCTGCTCACGCAGCGTCTCGGTGAGCTTGATCTCGAATAGCTCGACGAGCGCGCGGATCGCGAACCGCGTGTCCGGCGCGTTACGACACGCGCCCGTGAACTCGATGATCGTATTTGCTTTTGGCTCGACGCCTTTGTGCACGACTTTTTCGACGATGCCTTTGGGCGGTGTGCCGCCATTGTCGCGGAACGTCTCCGTGCGACCGATCGACGGAAGCGACGCGAGATATTTCTCCACCAATGGCTTGAGCGTGGTCGAGTCGACGTTGCCGACGAACACGAAGGTGAAATCGCTCGCATCGGCGAACCGATTCTTGTAGAACGCGAATGCCCGCTCGGGGTTCACTTCGGCGAACGTCGAAGCCGTCAGCGGGCGCGAACGATAGGCGTGCTGCGACATCGTCCAGGAAACGGTGTCGCCAAATACTTGCTCCGGATCGGAGCCGCGGTTGGCGAGGAAGGGTCCGACCTGGTTCTTGAATGCCTCGTAGGCGGCCGTGTCGAGTCGTGGCTCTGTGAACTCGAGGTAGACCAGCTGGAACAACGTCTCCAAATCTTTGGGAGACGCCCGGCCACTCAATCCTTCACTCGTTTCGCCAATGCTGGCGTTCGCCGACGCAACCTTGCCGGCGAGTTTCTTCTGCAGGTCGGTGCGATTGAACTTCCCGACCCCGCTCAAGCCCACGATCTGCGACGCCAGCCCCGCCGACATGTAGTCGCTGTCCGGCGCGAGCGACGTTCCGCCCGGACTGTACGCGCCGAGCAGAACCTCATCAGCCTTGAAGTCGGTCGGTTTCACCAGCACTCGCACGCCATTCGACAATTTCCATTCAAACATGCTCACCGCCGGGATTGCCTTCCCCGACACGATCTTGCCAGGTGCGGGCGCGCGATCGAGCAGCGCTCCGCCCGAGAGATTCTCTGTGTACGCCTTCACGGGCGCCTTGGCCGCGCGCTCGAATACCGCGAGCAGGGCGGCTCGCGTCGGGACCTTGATGCTGTCCTTCTGCGGTGACTGCGCGATGATCACGCGATTCTCGTCCGTGATCCACTTGCTCGCCAGCTTGTTCACATCGGCCAGCGTGATCGTGGGCACGAGCTCGCTCACGAGCTTGTACTCGTACTCGATCCCTGGAATCGCTTCGCCGTTCAGGTAATTGCCGATGTATTCCTGTACGAACGCGGCCGACTGCGTCTTGTCACGTTCGTCATAGGCGCGCTCGTAGGCACGGATCAGACTTTGCTTCTCGCGATCGAGCTCCGACTGGAGAAACCCGAATTCATCGACGCGCTTCGCCTCGGTGAGCAGCGCCTCGAGACCCGGCTCGATCGCGCCGTCCTTGACGTTCGCGCTCAGCGTGAATGCGTCCGTGTTGCGCCCGATGAAGTTGCCCTTCGATGCATCGGCACCAAGGAATGGCGCGTCCGGCTTCTGCGCGATTTCCTCCAGCCGGCTGTTGAGCATGCCGAGATAGAGTCGCTCCATGAGATCGCGACGGTAGTCGCCGACCGTCTTCGTCTTTTCGGCGGGACGTTTGAACGCGAGCTCGACGTCCGATCCGGTCGCCTCTTTGTCCGACGCGATCGCGATGAGCGGCTCTTTGTTTCCGGGAACCGGCGCGACGGGTCGCGGCGTTGGATTCACCGGCTTTGGAATGCCGGCGAAATGCTTCTTGATCTCGGCTTCGATTTCCTCGGGCTTGAAGTCGCCGACGGCTATCACGGCTTCGAGATCGGGTCGATACCAGCTTTTATAGAAGGAGCGGAGTCGCGCCGGCGTCGCCGTCATGATGCTGCGTTCGTTTCCGATCGGCAGCCGATCGGCATACAGCGAGCCCTTGAGCGCGATCGGTAGCCATTCGTGCAGCATGCGATCGCCGGCGCCCTTGCCGAGTCGCCACTCTTCGCGCACGACGCCGCGCTCGTTGACGACCTCGGTCGAGTCAAAAGTTTGGCCGTGCGCCCAGTCTTCGAGGATCGTGAATGCCTGATCGATGATTCGCGCGGTGTCGGTCGGGACCGGCAAGATGTAAATCGTTTCGTCGAAGCTCGTGTTCGCGTTGAGATCGGCGCCGAACCGCACGCCGATCGACTGCAGATACTTCACGAGATCATTCTTCGCGAAATGCGTTGTCCCGTTGAAGGCGGTGTGCTCGACGAAATGCGCCAGGCCGAGTTGATCGGCGTTCTCGAGGATCGACCCGGCATTCACGACGAGCCGCAGCTCAGCGCGCTTTTCCGGTTTGGGGTTTTGCCGGATATAGTAGCGGATTCCGTTCGGCAACGTACCGATGCGAACCTTGGGATCGACCGGGAGCGGTGCAGTTAAGGCGGGCGTTGGCGACTTAGGCGCCTGCGCGATGGTCGGCCCGGCGGCGAGCACGGTCGCGGCGACAGTAAAGAGAATTCTCATCATGGTCGAATCTTACCCTGTCGCAGCGCGTCCGTTGCGCTTGGTCATTGTCGGCCTGCGGTCCACGTGTATGTTCAACGCTTCTGACTGCTTCCAATCGCCGCCGATCCGAGCAGACCGAACGCGAGCATCGAACATCCGAGAATATCTAAGAGGAAATCCGCCGACATGCGACACCAAGTGGTACGTGCTGCGATAAGCCTTTTGTTCGGGACGAGTATCCTTTCCTGTACCGAACGACCGACGGCCCCAGGCTTGTCCTCGCCACTCTCGCCCCGCTCGGCGGAGCATACCGTGTCGGTCTCGACGCCGTCGGTAGTGATCAGCCAGCTATATGGCGGGGGCGGAAACTCGGGGGCGACCTTCACGAACGATTTCATCGAGCTGTTCAACCCGGGGAGTCAGTCCGTTTCGCTCACTGGTTGGAGTGTGCAGTACGCCTCCTCGGCCGGCACTAGCTGGCAGGTCACGAATCTGTCGGGCAGCATTCCGGCAGGCGGATACTATTTGGTGCAAGAGTCACTCGGCGCCGGCGGTACGACACCTCTGCCAACCCCGAACGCCACCGGCACGATCGCCATGAGCGCGACCGCCGGAAAAGTCTCGCTCGTGTCATCGACGACTGCGCTCACTGGCGCATGTCCGACGGGTTTCGTCGATCAGGTCAGCTTCGGCACGGCGGCGAGCGACTGTGGGTTCAAGACGACCGCGACATTGAGCAATACCACAGCCGCGATTCGCGGCAGTCAGGGGTGCGCGTATACCGGCGATCTCTCTGCCGATTTCGTAGCTGGCACTCCCAATCCGCGCAACAACGCGACGCCAGTTCATGTCTGCCCGGGGGCGTTGCCGGTTGGTCCGTTGGATCACGTGCTCGTGGCTGGCCCGTCAACGGTCATACCGGGCGGCACGATCCAGCTCGCCGCGACGCCGCAGGACGCCAACAATCAGACCGTGTCGACAGCGACGGTCACCTGGTCGTCGAGCAACACGGCCGTCGCGACGGTCGACCAGACGGGCAAAGTCAGCGGCGTGCTCGCGAGCGCGACCGCAGTCACCATTACCGCGACTGCCGTCGACAACGGGATCACGAAGACAGCAACGGCTCAGGTCACCGTTGCCACGCCAGCGATTGGATTCATCGACATCAGCAGCTCGTCGACGAGTTTCCCGCCCGGATTCCAGACGCAGATGTTCGCGACAGCGCGCGTGTCCTCGGGTGGAACGATCATCCCGGCGACGTTCACCTTCGAGGCGGTCGACCCGCAGATCGCGACGATCGCCACCGTGGAGAATACAGGAATCGTGACGGGCGTTGCGGCGCCAGCCGACGGAGTGACGCGACCGGGATTCCGTGTCACGGCGACGCCGATCGGCGGTGGCACGCCATTCAGTTTCGTGACGCACGTCATTTTCATCGAGACGCCGGTTTCGGCGCCGCTATCGATTTACGCAAAGAACGACGAGTTCGGCGATCCTACACCGGCCGCGCCGTCGAACCCGAACGATCTGTTGATCGTGCGGCCGCAATATACGATCTCATACAACGAGTCCCGCGGCACGCCGAACTGGGTTTCGTATGAGCTCGACTCGCGGCAAATCGTGGTCGGCCAAGATCGCTGCAACTGTTTCAGCGCCGACCAATTGTTGCCGGCGGACAAGCAGATCTTCACCTCCGACTACACCAACGGCGGATTCGATCGCGGTCACATGGCGCGCTCGGCCGATCGGACCGTGGCCAACGTCGACAATGCGACGACGTTCTATCTCACGAACATTGTGCCGCAGATGGCTGATTTGAACCAGGGCGTTTGGGCACAGTTCGAGAACGCGCTCGGCGATTCAGCAACGAAGGGCGGTCGCGCGGTTTACATCATCACCGGACCGCTGTACAGCAAATCTCACGGCCTCGCCTTCCTGAAAGACGAAGGCAAGGTCGCGATCCCCGATAGCACGTGGAAGGTTGCGATCATCGGACCGCGGAACGGTGGTATTCCATTCACGCACAGCAACATTCAAACGTGGGATGACGTCGCCGGTGTGACGGTGCTTGCCGTCAACATGCCGAACGTCGCCGGTGTGCGGAATGATCCTTGGCAGAAGTACCTGACAACGGTGGATAAAATCGAGAGCGCCACAGGTTATGACTTCCTCTCGCTTCTTCCCGTTGCCTTCCAAGACGCCGTCGAAGCAGGCGATCATCCGCCTGTTGCACAGTTCTCGGTGTCGGGCGCACTCAACGAGGGCGCATCGATCACGTTCGACGCGTCGGCGAGCACAGACCCCGATCTCGGGCGCACGGATCTCGGGCGCACCGAGGCGCTGAGCTACGTGTGGCATTTCAGCGACGGCAGCCAAGCGTCTGGCAAGGTCGTGACCAAGTCGTTCGCGGACAACGGCGCGTTCACGGCGACGCTTCTCGTGAGCGATGCGTTTGGTTGGCAGAAGATGTCGACGCAAAACGTGTTGGTGGCGAACGTCGCGCCGACGGTCTCGCTGACCAACACGACCCCGTTGTCGATCGTCTCTGGCGAATCAGTCGGCGTGAGTGGCAGCTTCACCGATCCAGGCTCAGACGCGCCGTGGCACTCGGTCCTGGATTGGGGGAACGGGACCACAGTGCCCGGCACATTGAGCGCGTCGGGGGCCACCGTCACCGGAAGTCAGGCATACCTCGCGGCCGGGACGTATACGATTACGCTGAGCGTCACGGACAAAGACGGTGCGACCGGCTCGCGCACACTGAGCGTGAACGTCGGCCGTCGAACCGTTGCCGCCGAGGCCGGGCCGGACGCGATCGACGTCAACGACCAAGGGAATGGCGACGTCAAGATCACGCTAGTGTCCGACGCCACGGTCGATGTTTCGCTGATCGATGTCTCCTCGGTGCGCATCGGCACCGTCGGTGTCACGCAACGCGGCGGACGCTTCATGGCGGATCTGCAGGACGGAAAGCGCCTCGCGCTGCATTTCGATCGCAAAGCGCTAGTCGACGCCGGGTTGCTTTCTGCGTCGACGTCGGAGCTCGTGTTGTTGGCGAACCTGACAACAGGCATGCAGATCGTCGCGCGGACGACCGTCGCGCCGCACTGAGATCGACCTAACTTCAGCGCTGACTTTCGCAAGCATTCGAGGGGGGCATATGCGTTCTCGTCTTGTCTTCGCCGCAATCATTGCCGGCGCGGCGCCGGCTCGCGCGCAACAACGCGCCATGACCAGCGCCGACTACGCGCGCGCAGAGCGGTACATGGGCTATAACACCACGCCGTTGGTGTTTGACAACGCCGTTCGGCCGAGTTGGCTGACGAATGAGCGTTTCTGGTATAGGAATGTCACACCGAAGGGCGTCGAGTTCGTGGTGGTCGATCCGACTCGCAAGACGCGAACCGATTTGCTGGCCGAACCGGCGCTCGCCAGTGCGATTGCGGCAGCGACGCAAGCGACGCCCGACGCGATGCGGCGAGCGAGCACGCAGTTCGACTTCGCTGCCGACGGTCGCATGATCAACGTGACGGTCGGCGGGCGCGCCGTGAGCTGCGACGTCGAGACGTCGCGCTGCGGCGCCGCGGTCGACGACCGCGAGCGCGCCAACGCCGGCGGACGTGGAGGACGCGGTGGGCGCGGCGGCGGACGCGGCGGTCGTGGTGATTCGACGCGCGCGCCCGAGACGCTCTCGCCCGACGGCAAGCGCGCTGCGTTCATCCGCGATTGGAATTTGTGGATGCGCGACGTTGCCACGAAACGCGAAATCCAACTCACCCACGATGGCATCAAGGATTTCGGCTATGCCACCGATAACGCCGGCTGGACGAATAGCGATCGCGCAATTCTAGTATGGTCGCCCGACTCGAAGAAGATCGCCACGTTCCAGCAGGATCAGCGGAACGTCGGCGAGATGTATCTCGTCAACACGCGGGTCGGCCATCCGGAAATGCGAGCGTGGAAGTATCCGCTTCCAGGCGACAGCATCATCCCGACGATCCAGCGGGTCATCATCGACGTCAGCACCGACGCTCCACGCATGATCCGCCTGCAGATGCCGCCCGATCAGCATCGCTCGACGCTATGCGATCACATCGCGTGTCGTGGCGGAGACTGGGCCGACGTCGAATGGTATCCGGACGGCTCGCACCTCGCCTTCGTCTCGACGTCGCGCGATCACAAGCACGAGGTGCTTCGCGTCGCGGACGCGAACACCGGCGTCATTCGCGATGTGCTCGAGGAAACCGTGAAGACGCAGTTCGAGTCGGGCAATGGCCGCGTCAACTGGCACGTACTGCCGGCCTCGAACGAAGTGATCTGGTTCTCGGAGCGCGACAATTGGGGACAGCTCTACCTCTACGACCTCACAACCGGGAAGCTCGAGCATCAGATCACGACCGGCCAAGGCAACGTCACGCAACTGCTGCGGATCGATGAGAAGGCGCGTATGCTGTACTTCTCGGGCGTTGGCAAGGAGCCGGGGCGCGATCCGTACTTCCGACATCTTTATAAGATTGGGATCGACGGAAAGGGCGTCGCGCTCCTCACACCCGAAGACGCGGATCATGACGTGTCGCTGTCGCCGTCGGGGCGTTTTTTCGTCGACTCATATTCCCGTCCCGACGTTCCACCGACGGCCGTCGTGCGCGACGCGAATGGGAGACTGGTCGTCGCGTTGGAGAAAGCCGACGTCTCGCGCTTACTCGCAACCGGATGGAAGCCGCCCGTTCCGATCACCGTCAAAGCGCGCGACGGCAAGACCGACCTCTATGGTCTCATGTACGTCCCCACCAACCTCGATTCGGCGAAGAAGTACCCAATCATCAATCACATTTATCCGGGGCCGCAAACGGGATCGGTTGGCGGTCGGTCATTCTCACCCGCCCGCGGTGACGCGCAAGCGCTCGCCGAGTTGGGGTTTGTCGTCGTCGAGATCGACGGGATGGGGACACCGTGGCGATCGAAAGCGTTTCACGACGCCTATTACGGCAACATGGGCGACAACACGCTACCCGACCAAATCGCCGGCATGAAGGAGCTCGCTCGCCGCTATCGGTGGATCGACGTCGATCGTGCAGGGATTTACGGCCACTCGGGCGGCGGATTCGCCACGGCCGACGCCATGTTCCGGTACCCCGACTTCTTCAAGGTCGGCATCTCCGAATCGGGAAATCACGACAATCGCGAATACGAAGACGACTGGGGCGAACGGTATCAAGGCCTCGAGGAAAAAACGGCCGACGGGCATTCGAATTACGATGATCAGGCCAACGAGAATCTCGCGAAAAACCTCAAGGGCAAGCTGCTGCTCGCGCACGGCACCATGGACAACAACGTGCCGCCGACGAACACGCTGCTTGTCGTGGACGCGCTGATCAAGGCGAACAAGGATTTCGATTTGCTCATGTTGCCGAATCAGCCGCACGGCTATGGCAACGAGTCGAACTACATGACGCGGCGGCGCTGGGACTATTTCGTGAAGAACCTACTTGGCGTCGATCCCCCGAAGGAATACGAGCTCGGTCCCAAGCCGGCAGCTGGCGCACAGGCTACACCGTAGCGCCAGACCACCGGTCGCCGCCGCGATGATCATTTCGCCGGTGGAAGTTTGCGGGGCGGCGTGAGTTGCGGCAGGCGCTCCTCGTCGTGCGAGTACGCGATGAGGATCTCCAATCGCCGCGCACGTGTCTCGGGTCGCTTCGCACTGACCACCCAGTGCGTCGACGTGCGCTGATACCACGGGGCCTGCGTGCGGAAAAAAGTCCACGCTTTCTTGTCGGCCTCGAACTGCTTCACTGAGTCGGCATCGAGCTCCGCGGCCTCGCGCTCATAGGCATAGATCGCCGAACGCTTCTCGTCGCGCTTGGCGAACGCCGCGAGGCCCGCTTCAGTCATGCGGTCAGCGGCCATCAACTCGCCGACTCGTTTGATGTTTACCGCGCTCCAGATGCTCCGCGCCTTTCGCGGTGTGAACCGAATCGTGTAGCGGTCCGAGTCGAGCGAGCGGCGCACGCCGTCGATCCAACCGAACGCCAGCGCCTCGTCCAGGGCGTCCTGATAGCTGATACCGGGCTTCCCGGAAGCCTTCTTGTAGAAGCCGAGCGACACTTCTGCCGCATCGCGATGGTGTCGCTCGAGCCATCCGCGAAACTCGGCACCCGAATTGAAGAAGGTTGGTTTCATGGCGGTATGGGATGTAGTATGTCTCGTTCGCGCCATCAAGTTCGACTATAAAAAACTGCATTCTGGAGCCGGGATGATTCACCGAGTGTTTGTCGCGCTGTTCATGTCCCTGATCGCAATGCCCTTCGCGCCGATGCGGGCGCAAACGACACAAACGACAGCGCCGCTCCCAGCGCGCGCAGTCCGTCGAGACATTCCGCTCACGAACACCATCCGCCGAGCGTTCGCGGCCGGGACGCGCGACTCGACGGGTCGTCCGGGTCGGAACTACTGGCAGCTGTGGATGGATTATACCATCGCGGCACGGCTCGATCCCACGACGTCCACGCTCACGGGCCGTGAGACGATCAAACTGCGCAACACGAGTGATTCGGCACTGTCGTCGATCCGAATGCGGCTCGATCAGAACATTTTTCGCCCCGATGTTCCGCGCGGGTCGTCGGTGCCGGCAGAGATTCATGAGGGATTTGTCATTACACGCCTCGCCGTGAATGGCGCGGAGGTCGACATGACCGCGCCGCCGAATGGTCACGATACCGGCGCCTCGGGTCCGAGTATTACTGGATTGCACACGACGTCGGCACGGATCGGATTGCCGACACCGATCGCGCCGAAGGCCACGGCGACGATCGACGTCGAGTGGCATTACAAGCTCGCCGGCGGCAATGGGTCCGGACATCGCATGACATATCGTTGGGGTGACACGCTGTATCAAGTCGCGCAATGGTATCCGAGAGTCGCCGTCTACGACGATTTACGCGGCTGGGACACTGATCCCTACCTCGGACCGTCGGAGTTCTACAACAACTTCGGGCACTTCGACGTCACGCTCGACGTTCCAGCGGGATGGATCGTCGGCGCGACCGGAGTATTACGAAATCCTCAAGATGTGCTGACCCCGACCGCACGTGAGCGGTTGTCTCACGTCCTCGAATCGGATTCGACCCACGCCATCGTCGGCGCCGACGAAACGGGTCCCGGCCGCGCCACCGCCGGCGGCGATCGTCTCGCGTGGCATTTCGTCGCCGACACCGTCAATGATTTCGCGTGGGCGACCGCGAAGAGTTTCGTTTGGGAAGCAACGCGCGCGACCATTCCCGAGCGCCGGCCGATTCCAGTCAACATTTACCACCTGCCCGGGCGTGCACCACAGTTCGCGCACGCTGGTCCCATTCTCCGGCACGCGCTCGAGTTCTACTCGTCGCTCTGGATGCCCGATGCATTTCCCCAGCACACCATGGTCGACGGTCCCGACAACGGCATGGAATATCCAATGCTCGTGATGTCGAACGACGGCCCCGCCGATCACGAGACCGGTCACCAGTGGTGGCCGATGATGGTGAGCGGCAACGAAACGTGGTACGGATGGATGGATGAGGGCTTCAATCAATACATGAACATTCTGTCAGGCGCCGACGCCGCGCATCGCGCGCCGAACCTCGATGGACTGGGTCAATCATACGGCCGCGTGAGTGGCGACGAGCACGAGCCGCCGCTGATGTGGGACTCGAATTACGGTGGTCCGCTCTACGGCTTCCAAGCATACGACAAGACGCCGCTCATGCTGTCGATGCTCGGCGGCATCGTCGGCGATACGGCCGTGCAACGGGCGCACCGCGAATACGCGAGGGCGTGGCGATTCAAGCATCCGTCCCCCTGGGACTACGCATTTTTCATGAGCAACGCGCTGCATCAGAACCTCGGTTGGTTCTGGTACTATTGGCTTTTCACGACGGAATCGGTCGACGAATCGCTCGAGCGCGTTTCGATCAATGGCACACATGCGCGGGTCACCGTGCGTCAGGATGGCCAGATGCCCGCACCGGTGGTTCTGAAAGTCGTGTTCGCGCCGGGTGGGACGCCTATCAAGCGGCACCCAAATAGCACCGTGGTGGGCGACACCGCGACGGTGACCTTTCCCGTCGACGTCTGGTTCGCCGGTAGCCGAACATTCACGACCGATCTCGATTTCGGCGGACGAAAGATCGTCCAGATGACGCTCGATCCGCAGTGTCGCTTTCCCGACCACGACCCGAGCGACAACGTCTGGCCGCGAAAGGCGACCAGCGCCCCATCGCCAGCCGCTGGACGCCGCGCACCAGCAACGTGCGCGAGTTGATCGACTGAATGGCGCGCATCGAGGATTACGCAATCATCGGTGATTGCGAGACCGCCGCACTCGTCTCGCGCGATGGCTCCATCGATTGGCTCTGCTGGCCGCGGTTCGATTCTCCCGCGTGTTTTGCCGCACTGTTGGGTGGACCCGATCATGGGCGATGGCGCGTCGCGCCAGCAGATCCGACCACACGCGTCACGCGCCGCTATCGCGACGACACGTTGATTCTCGAGACGGAGTTCGAGACGGCGGAGGGTAGCGTCGTCGTCATCGACTTCATGCCGCAACGCGACGGCAAGTCGAATATCGTTCGCACGATCGTCGGCAAGCGCGGGCGCGTCCCGATGCAAACGCAGATTGTTCTTCGGTTCGATTATGGCTCTGTCATTCCGTGGGTCAGCCGCCTGGAGGACGGCACCCTGCGCGCGATCGCGGGGCCGGACATGATCGTCATTCGCGGCGACGTGCCGTTGCACGGTGAAGGTTTCACGACCGTGAGCGACTTCACTGTCGCCGAGGGTGAGCATGTGTCGTTCGTCATGACGTGGGGACCGTCGCATCTCAAGCCGCCGGCGGCGGTCAATCCTGTCAAGGCGCTCGAAGTCACGGAGCAGTTTTGGACGCATTGGGCGGCGCAGTGCACGTATCGCGGTCAGTGGCGCGAGCCCGTGATTCGATCGCTGCTCACGCTCAAGGCTCTCACCTTCCGACCGACAGGCGGAATCGTCGCGGCGCCGACGACATCCCTTCCGGAACAGGTGGGCGGCGTCCGCAATTGGGATTACCGGTTTTGTTGGTTGCGCGATGCGACCTTGACGCTCCTCGCGTTGATGGATGGCGGCTACTTCCGAGAAGCCGCCGCCTGGCGCGACTGGTTGCTGCGCGCGGCGGCCGGCAGCCCCGACCAAGTGCAGATCATGTACGGCCTCGGCGGCGAGCGGTTGCTTCGCGAGTGGGAGATCTCCTGGTTGCCGGGCTACGAAGGCTCAAAGCCCGTCCGCGTCGGCAACGCGGCCCATGAGCAGCTCCAGCTCGACGTCTATGGCGAAGTGATGGATGCCCTGCATCAGGCGCGCTTGGGAAAGATCCCCGAAAGTGCCGATGCCTGGGCACTCGAGAGGGCGCTCATTAAACAGCTCGAAGGAGTTTGGCAGCAACCGGACCAAGGGATTTGGGAAACCCGCGGCGCGCCACAACACTTTACCCACTCCAAGGTCATGGCGTGGGTAGCGATCGATCGCGCCGTGAAAAGCGTCGAGCAATTTCATCTCGATGGGCCGCTCGACCAGTGGCGCGCGCTTCGCGACCAAATACACACCGACGTCTGCGAGAAAGCGTTCGATCCGGAGCTGAATTCGTTCGTCCAGGCGTACGGCTCGAAATTGATCGACGCAAGCACGCTGCTCCTGCCGCTCGTCGGGTTTCTCCCGGCAACCGACCCGCGTATTCGCGGCACGGTCGAGGCGGTCGAGAAGCGGCTCGTCGTCGATGGATTCGTGCTTCGATATGACAGCGCCGCCACCGACGACGGACTACCGGAAGGCGAAGGGGCATTTCTCGCCTGCAGCTTCTGGCTCGCGGACAATTATCTCTTGCTCGGCAGACAGGACGACGCGCTGCGCGTATTTCGGCGGCTGCTCGACCTCCGAAACGACGTCGGCCTCCTCTCCGAGGAGTATGACCCGGCGCTCGAGCGGCAGGTCGGGAACTTCCCACAAGCGTTCTCTCATATCGCCTTACTCAGCACCGCCTTCAACCTGGGTCACGTTCGGCGACAAAATGCGCCCCGCCCCGTCGAGCAACGGGGGAAGGACGGTGATCCTCAGCAGTGAGGCCGTCGCATAGACGCCGGCTTTGTAACGCAGCGCACAAACGGTCGCACGGCTTCGCGCTATCATGACGCCGCCGCTTGTCCCTCATCGAGCGGCCAGTAACTTCATGCAGGATGGCCGTTCCCCCACCCGTGTCCGACGAATCGCGTCGCACGCTGTCGCTCGAGTGGAAACTTCCGCTCGTCATGACCTGCGGCATCGCCGCGGCGCTCGCAGCGTTGCTGTTTTCCGCGTATTTCGTGCTGCGGCAACGGTCCGAGGGTATTTGGCGCGATCGTCTGGGGCACGCGATCGGTGAAATCGCGCGCGACGTCGCCGGCTCACTCAAACAACGGGGAATCCAGCTCGCCGAAGTAGCGCAGGACGAATCGGTCCGACGCATCGCGGCCGCGCCGCAATCACCTGCGAATTACGACATCGCTGCTGCCCGCGCGGCGCTTGGTCATCTCATGACGCCCGGCGACACCACCCGTCCCGTGGAGCTATGGAACGCACGGGGCCGCAGAATTCTGGTCGTCGGTCCGGAATTGCCGACCGGCGATCGATTCTCCCGAATCATTTCGGATACGGCCGCCACCGCGCAATCGCCGCCTGATTCCGTTCGGTTTTCCCCACTCGAGCAAAGCGGCTCGCGCGTGCGCTTTTGGGCGATTGCGCCGGTCGTCGTCAACCGCACTCCGGTCGGCTACATCGTGCAGCCGCGCTACCTGGCGGAACAGCGCGAGTACCTCCGCACTGTTCGCGAGTTCATGCGCGAAGATGTCGACCTCTATCTGCGGAACGCCAACGGCTCGCTTTGGGTAGCCGCACCGGACTCCGCCACCACGCCCCCCGTGCAGCGCGACAGCTCGGACCGTGGCGCGATTCATATTCGGCCTAACGCCGTCCGAATGTTCGCCGAGGAGGCCCCGATCGTCGGCGCGCCATGGGTCGCGGTCATCGAGGCATCGGAAGCGGCCATCATGGGCCCGCGCGTCTACAGCGCCATTCGCTTACTCGCTGGATTGAGCGTGCTGGTGGTTGTCGTCGGCGCCGCCCTGTCGTGGGTCGTCGGACGCCGAATCACGCGACCGTTGGTCCAGCTCGCCGGCGCTGCAGAGTCGGTGTCGCGCGGAACGTATAGTCCGGTCGTCGCGAGCGGGTCCGACGAGATCGGACGACTCGCCGCCTCATTCGACGCGATGTCGAAAGAGATGATGGCGGCGCGCGCCGAGCTCGAGAAGCGGGCCACCGAAGCCGATACCGCGCGCCAAGAAGCCGAGGAGGCCAACCGATCGAAGAGTGATTTCTTGGCAATGATGAGCCACGAGCTCCGCACGCCACTCAACGCCATCGGCGGTTACGCGCAGCTCCTGTCGATGGGCATCCACGGCCCACTGAATGACGGCCAGCGGAATGCGCTCGAGCGGATCGACCGGAACCAGGCGCATCTGCTCACCCTGATCACCGATCTCTTGAGCTTCGCCCGCATCGATGCCGGCCGCATTCAGTACGACATCCGCGACGTTGCCGTACATGACGCGCTGGCGAATTTGGAAACGCTCATCGCCCCGCAGTTGCAGTCGCGCGCGCTGAAATTTACCTATCGGCCATGCCCAACCGGGCTTTACGTGCGCGCGGACACCGATCGGCTCTCACAGGTTCTGCTCAACCTGTTGGGGAACGCGATCAAGTATACGCCAGACGGCGGAGCGGTCTTGCTCGCCTGTGATTTCGATTCTTCGCGTGTGCGCATTCATGTTCGCGATACGGGTCGCGGCATTCCGGCCGACCGGCTCACCTATATCTTCGAGCCATTCGTCCAAGGAGAGCGTGCGCTCAACCGGCCAGACGACGGCGTTGGGCTTGGTCTCGCGATCAGTCGCGAGCTTGCCACCGCAATGCATGGCGAGCTCATGGTGCAGAGCGAGGTAGGACGAGGGTCGATGTTCACGCTCGTGCTTCCGCGCGCCGACGGTCCGGCTCCAACGGCGGCTAGCCGCGACAGCCAACGCGAGCCGCGGGCCGAAGCGACCGTCTAGACATCGCCTCCTGCGCTCTATGATCCCGCTTCTGTCCAGAACGCCGCGCGCGATCGGTCTCTCCTTCGCGACCCTGCTGCTCGCCGAGCCGCACCTTGGCGTGCCCGCGCCTCCGGTTCGCACGCACGTCATTCTGCTGGGCACAGGCACACCGAATGCGGACCCCGCGCGCTCCGGACCGGCCGTCGCGATCGTCGTCGACAGCAATACGTACATCATCGATGCTGGCCCCGGCATCGTGCGTCGGGCAGCGGCCGCCAAGATTCCGATGACCAGTCTTTGCATCGCGTTCTTGACACACCTGCACTCGGATCACACGGTCGGACTACCGGACTTGATGCTCTCGCCCTGGGTGCTTGGGCGAACCACTCCGCTCGCTGTGTACGGACCACCGGGAACGACGGCGATGGTCGACCATCTCGAGGCGGCCTACGCGCAGGACATCGACATTCGACTCCACGGTGGCGAACCGTCGAACAAAACGGGTTATGGCGGAAAAGGCCACGACGTCCCGGCGGGCGTTGTCTATCGCGACAGCCTGGTCACCGTTACGGCGTTCGAGGTTGCGCATGGCAAATGGCCCCACGCCTATGGTTATCGGTTTCAAACACCCGATCGCATCATCGTCATCTCAGGCGATACAGCGCCGAGCGATGCGGTCGCACGAGCCTGCAGCGGATGCGACGTGCTGGTACACGAGGTCATCTCGTCAGAGTCACTCAAGGGGCGCACACCCGAGTGGCAAGCATATCATCGCGCGTACCACACGCCGGGATACGAGCTAGGCGACATCGCCACCAAGGCCCGACCCAAACTGCTCGTGCTCTACCACCAACTCCCGAGCGACATCGCCGACGCCGCGCTGCTGCGGGAGGTACACACGCGCTACAAAGGCGTCGTCGTTTCTGGCAAAGACTTGGGCGTCTACTGAATCCGCGCGACGCCGTTGCCAGGCGTTGGAAATCGCACGAACACCTGTGAGTCGTGACCAGGCACGATCAATCGCGGGTCGGACGCGAGCGTCACCATGCGCTCCTGCGTTCTCAAGTTGGACGCGGAGTCGAGCGTCTGCGCGATCGGCACGTGGCGAGCGAGATTTTCGTACAAGTACATGTTGTCTGACGCGACGACGATCGTTCCGGCCGTTGCGTGCACTGTGGCGAACTGCGACCCGAACGTGTGCTTGCCGCCCGTATAGACGGTGATCCCAGGAATGATTTCCTTCGCATCGCCGTCGATGAGCATGACTCGGCCTTCGCGTGCCGCCTGCGCCAACATCTTCGCGTCTCCTGCGTCGATAGAGCGGTTCTTCACCGTACCGGCCGAATCGAGGTAGTAGTCGAACTCCTCGCGCTGAATCCACACGCGCGCCTTCGGGAAGAGATCGAGCCCGTCGAGATGGTCCCAGTGAATGTGCGAGATGATCAGATCCGTGATCTCATCCGGCCTGACGCCGGCGCGAGCTACAGCCTCGCTCGGAGCCACGAATCCGGTGGGGTGCCACCGCTGCACAAAATCGTCGCGATGGAATCCGGCGTCGACGAGAACCTTGCGTCCATCGGAGACCGTGAGCAGCCAGACCATCATGGCGATGTCCAGCCGGCGACTCGTGTCCGCGCCGGCGATGAGGCCGGATGCGCGAAACGCCGGAATCGTCGCGTACCGAATCGCGTAGACCTCGTAGGTCGGCGTTGGAGCTTTCGCGGCAACAATAGCAACGGCGATTGCAGCGATCGAGAGAAGCCGCGCTGCCCGCCGGTCGAGTCGCATCATCGATACGTCCATCGAGAGAGAGCGTTAAGAGAAGTCTTTTCCGTAGCGGCGTCCAGTGTGTTTGAACTCGAGCCTCTCATAGAATGCGTGCGCGTCGGCACGCCGAAGCGCGGTCGTCACCACGAACCGTTTGGCGCCCCGCGAGCGCGACCACTCCTCGGCGGCGTTTACCAGCGCGCGGCCGACTCCGTGTGTGCGATGCGCTTCGTCGACGACGAGCAGCGTCAGCTGCGCAATCGGCGCCTCGTGATTCAGTGTGAATCGCAAATGCACAGTGGCCAGGCCGGCGACGGCGCTGGCTGCTTCCGCAACGAGTGAACGAGCGTTCGGGTCGGACTCCAAGCGGGCCAGTCGTCCGGGCACGATACGAGATTCTACCGGATACCCAAGTTGTGCGCACAGCCGGGCAATCGCCTCGGCGTCGTCGGACGTTGCATCGCGGACGGATATGCTCATGGGTCGCAGTCGCTGGGGGTGCCGTTAATGATTGTTGTGCCTGTTCATGGACGCCGATGCATCATCGGACCGGAAGCGAGGTCACGGCAGAATAATAAGCGTCGATCCCGGCCGCGCCCCGCGCTTGCTGAATCAGAACGCGGCTCGAATCTTCCAGGACGTCACGACCACTGCGAGGACTGCTCGATCGTGCGCATGCACCGTGGCCGGCCCCATCTTCGTCATTTGCGGCATCGCGCACGTCATTCGACTCTGCGCGTCCCGCTGCTTGCTTGTGGGTTGCTGATGACGCTGGTGGGGTCAGCGACCGGACAGGTGGTGCGCGGATCAGTGCATTCGCGCGCGATCAGCGACGGAATTGCGGGGACAGTTCTGCTGCTGATCGACAGCGCGAACGCGATCGCGGCGCGTACACTCGCGGACGAGCACGGCGACTACATCCTGTATGCGCCGACGCGTGGGCACTACCAGATTCGTGCGCTGCGCATCGGCTTTCGTCCGATGACATCCGCGCCATTCAGTCTTGCCGGCGATACGACCATTGCGATCCAGATGGTCGATCTGCCGCTCGATCTCCCAGTAGTTACCACCCGCGAGCGGACGCAGTGCGCCGTTCGACCGGATTCCGGGCTCGCTCTCACCGCGCTATGGGAGGACGCGAAGACCGCGTTGCTCGCGACGGCCATTACGCGCGACGACGCAAAATATCGATTCGATCTCACGGACCATACGCGCATCTATGATTTCAAGACGCGCGAGCTCCTCGACGTCGATCTGAAGGAAGCGGCCGTCTACGACACGCATTCGTGGGTGAGTGCTCCGCCCGAGCGCCTGCAGCGCGATGGTTACGTCGTCGAGCGGCGCGACAGCGCAACGTTTATTGCGCCCGACATCGAAACGCTGTTGTCCGAATATTTCGTTGCTACCCACTGCTTCCGCGTCGGCGTGCAACGAGGCGACGCTGATCGGCTGATCGCCCTCGAATTCGATCCGGCCTCGAGAGCAAAGCACGTCGAGATCCGTGGCACGTTGTGGCTCGATCGACGCACGCACGAGCTGCGTTCGCTCGATTTCAACTATGTGAATCTCGACGTGCCCATGGCCGGGGCTGACTCCGCCGCTGGCGGTCATGTCGGATTCGCGCGTTTGTCGACCGGCGCTTGGGTTGTCACCAATTGGACGATTCGCGTGCCCGTTGCGCACGTTGCGTCGGAACAAGGTCCACCCCCTGCCCTGCGTCGCGTCGGCGGCCCGGTCGCGCTCCTTTACCGTCACGCCGTGATCGACGAGCTCCATGTCAGCGGCGGAACGCTGCGCGACGTCAGCCGCGACGGCACGTTGGTGTGGTCTCGCGGCACACGTTCGATTGAACTGCACGTCATGAGTGCGAATACGCGGGCCGACCTTCCAGCCGAACGGTCGGCGATCTTTCTCGTCGGGAGCCAGCGACGCTTTGTCCTTGCGGATTCGCTTGGACACGCGACCATCCACGATTTGCTCCCAGGCGCATATCTCATCGAAGTGGCAACTCCCGAGCTCGATGTCCTCGGCGCTGCTCGCACGCGGGTCCGCATCGACGTCGATTCGAGCGCAGCTCCGGCCACCGACGTGCGAGTCAAATCATCTCTCGATGCCGCACGCGCGGTGTGTCTCGACGAGGCCAAATCGCTCAACGACGACACCGGAGTGATCGTCGGCAGCGTCCGCCGCGGGGACGAGCCGCTGAGGGGACGCGCCGTCAGTGTGTCGTGGATCGGCGAAGCTGCAGGTGCGCATTCGCCGGGATCGATCATCAGGCGCACCGTGCGCACGCTGGCCAGCGACGGACGCTTCCTCGCGTGCGGCGTGCCGCGCAATCGCCCAATCGAGATTCGCGTCGCGGGTGACGAGGCTGCGCCGACTGTCGCGCGGCTTGCGACCGATCAGGTCGTGGGCATTGTCTCCGTCGTGCTCAAGCCCGAACCCTAAACCTCAATATTTGGCGAGATAGCTCTCGAGCTCCCACGCGCTTACTTGCGTGATGTAGTCGCGCCATTCTTGCCGCTTTGCTTCGATGAAATGCGACGTGATGTGCTTGCCCAACGCACCGGTGATCACGTCATCTTTCTCCAGTTCGTCGAGCGCTTCGTTGAGATCATGCGGCAGGTCGTCGATGCGGAGACGTCGCTTCTCCCGGAAGCTCATCTCCCAAATGTTCTCATTCACCGGCTCGCGGAAATCGGCGCTGGTTTCGACGCCGTCCAAGCCTGCCGCCAGCATGACCGCGAGCGCGAGATATGGATTCGCCGCGGGGTCCGGCGACCGCAGCTCGACGCGAGTACCGAGTCCCCGTCGTTCTGGAACGCGAATCAGCGGCGAGCGATTCCGCATCGACCACGCGACATTCACCGGCGCTTCGTACCCTGGCACCAATCGCTTATACGAGTTCACCAACGGATTGGTGATGGCGCACATGCCTCGCGCGTGCCGCAGCAGCCCGCCGACGTAGTGCAGCGCCGTTTTCGACAACTCCCACTCGGCGTTCTGATCCCAGAATGCGTTGTCGCGGCCAGCGAACAGCGATTGATGCGTGTGCATGCCGCTGCCGTTCTGGCCAAAGATCGGCTTCGGCATGAACGACGCGAGAAGTCCGAACTGCGTCGCCACGTGCTTCACGACAAATCGGAAGGTGGCAATGTTGTCGGCCGTTTTCAGCGCATCGGCGTAGCGAAAGTCGATCTCATGCTGTCCGTGCGCAACCTCGTGGTGCGCCGCCTCGACCTCGAACCCCATCCGCTCGAGCGTATCCACCATCGCACGACGCGCATCTTCGCCAAGATCGGCCGGCGCCAAATCGAAATAGCCGCCCACGTCGTGCGTCGTCGTGCTTGCTTCGCCGGAGTCGTTCGGCTTGAACAGAAAAAATTCCGCCTCCATTCCGGCATTCATCGTGTAGCCCAGCGAGAGAGCGCGCGCGAGCACAGCCTTGAGCGTCCCGCGCGGATCGCCGGCAAATTGCTCGCCTGACGGCGTTCGGATGTCGCAGATCAACCGACAGATGCGACTCTCCGGATCACCCCACGGGAAGACGAGAAACGTGTCGAGATCGGGCGCGAGCAGCATGTCCGATTCTTCTATCCTCACGAAGCCCTCGATCGACGAGCCGTCGAACATGATGTCGCCGGCAAGCGCCTTGTCGAACTGCGACGACGGAATCTCGACGTTCTTGTTGACGCCCAGGATGTCGGTGAATTGAAGACGCATGAAACGGACGTTGAGCTTCTCGGTGAGCTCGAGAACGTCCTTCTTCGATGCGCCGGCGGTGTCCGGCGTGAGCGAACGGGAGCGAGACGGCAGAGGAGCCTCGGTGCCTGGGTCGCGTAAAGGCTAAGGTGAATCGACCCTGGTTGCAAAGCGGCGATATGATGATCGGGGCATGCGCTTTGCGCCGAACGATGTTCTGCACTTCACCGATCGGGGAGAAGGAGAAGAAAAATGAAGATTCAGGACATCATGACCAAGGATCCGAGCTGCGTGACTCCGGACGCAACCGTTCGCGAGGCAGCTCAAGTAATGAAGCGCGAAGACGTGGGCGTCGTACCCGTCGTCGCAGCCAACGCCGACAAGCGGTTGGTCGGCATCGTCACCGATCGCGACATCGCCATTCGGTGTGTGGCCGATGGAAAAGACGGATCGTGCCGCGTCCGCGATGTGATGAGCACGGACGACCTCGCGACATGCTCGTTCGGCGACGACGTCGACCATGTGATGGACGCCATGCGCAATGAAAAAGTGCGGCGCATTCCCATCGTCGACGAACGCGGATCGCTCGTTGGCATCGTCTCCCAGGCGGACGTGCTGCGAAAGACCGACAACATGCATCGCGCCGGCAAAACCGTCGAAGAAATTTCCGAGCCCGGCGGCCGGCACGCGCACTGACGTGAGCGCAGAGGCCGTGTAGCTTTCGCGTCATGGCCTCTCCCGCTTCACCTCCTCCGGCGAACGCCACCGCGATCTGCGCGTCTTGCGGCAAACCAGCGACCGGAAAATTTTGCTCGAATTGCGGCTCGCCGCTCGCCGGAGCAACGTGTGCCGCCTGTGGCGCTTCCCTGACGCCCGGCGCAAAGTTCTGCCACCGCTGCGGCACACCGGCGAATGCGCAATCCGACGCTCGGAACGACAGCAAAGCCAGCTTTTCTACCGCGGTCCCATGGGGACTCGCTGCGGTCGCGCTCGTGGCACTCGTCGCACTGCTCGCTGGTCAGCGTTTTGGCCGGACGCCCGACGATGCGTCGACGCCTCCGCCCCCTGACGCCGCCGGCGCAGCGCCGTTTGCCGGCGCAACCGGCAACGGGCAAGCCCCGGACATCAGCAATCTTTCCCCCGCCGAGGCAGCCGTCCGTCTCTACAATCGCGTGATGGGAGCTCACGAGCGCGGTCGCGCCGACAGCGTGCAGATCTTCGCTCCAATGGCGATCACTGCCTATCAAATGCTGGGCAATCTCGATCTCGACCAACGGTATGATGTCGGCCGCATCGCGGCGGTTTCGGGCGACGAAACACTGGCCCGCGCCGAAGCCGACACCATTCTCGCGCAAAACCCCAATCACCTGCTCGGTCTCATTCTCGCCGCGAATGCCGCGCACATGCGAAAGGATGCCGCGGCGGAACGCACTTACCGGAACAAGTTCGCCGCCGCTGTGCCTGCCGAACGCGCGAAGCAACTCCCCGAGTACGTCACCCACGAAAACGACATCGAGGTCGCCCTCGAAGCCCAGCGTCCATGACCACAATTCACGTTGCACATAGTCCCGACTCGGACGACGCGTTCATGTTCTACGCGCTCGCGTCGGGGAAGATCGATACCGAGGGTCTCACGTACATCCACGAGCTTCAAGACATCGAGACGCTGAACCAACGCGCCATGCGCGGTGAGCTCGAGGTCACGGCCGTTTCCATTCACGCGTACGCCTACCTCTCGGACCGCTACGCGCTGCTTCCCCACGGGGCGTCCATGGGCGATCGATACGGACCGCGCCTGGTCGCGCGCGAGCCGCTCACGCGCGCCGATATTCGCGACAAGCGAGTGGCCATTCCCGGAATGCTGACGAGCGCGTATCTGGCGCTTCGGCTGTTCGAGCCGGACTTCGAGCCGGTCGTGACACCATTCGACCAAATCGAAGACGCCGTCGTTGACGGCAAAGTCGACCTCGGCCTGTTGATCCACGAAGGCCAACTGACCTTCGGTGATCGCCAGCTTCACCTCATCCAGGATATGGGCGAATGGTGGTTTGGCGAGACCGGACTGCCTCTCCCGCTTGGCGGCAACGTTGTTCGAAAGGACCTTGGCGACGATCTGACGGAGAAGATCTCGCGCCACTTACGTGACAGCATCGCCTATGGCCTGCAGCACCGAAAAGGCGCCCTCGATCACGCGATGCAGTACGCGCGCGGGCTCGATCGCTCCAAGGCTGACGCTTTCGTCGGCATGTACGTGAACGACTGGACGCTCGATTATGGCGACCGCGGTCGGCGAGCCGTCAAGCAGTTTCTTCAGCGTGGCGTGGACGCTGGAATCATCACGAAGCCCGTCACTGTCGAGTTCGTGGACTGAAAGCTCCTAGCCCGGAGGCCAATTGGGGTCAGACTCCATTTGCGCGAAATGGAGTCTGACCCCAATTCCCACCAATTCCCAATTCAGCGCTAGGCGCCATGATGTCCATGCTCGTCATGACTGTGGTGATGGTGCTCGGTCTCGTGATGCCCGTGTTCGTGACTCAACGCATGGCGCACCCACTCGACAACTGTCGCAACACGTGCACCCAGTTGGAGCGCGCGCGTTTCCGGATCGACGACAGCAGCCGGTGCCCCGACAAGCAGTCCGCCGAGTCGCAGTACGCGTCCAGGCAGCGTCGTGTTTTCTCCTCCAATGATTCCGAACACCGTGTTAGCGAGTGCGTCTGATGACGAGGCTTCCAACTGGTCGAGCAACGCACCTAATTCGGCGGGAATATCACCCGCCGCGGGACATGCGAGAATGACACCGTCATAGTCCCGAATCTGAGCGGATGACTCCAGCCGTTTGTGTCGACGCGTGGTAGTCGCCTCATGCGCCCCTCCGCTTCGCAGATCGACCTCGCTGAACCGAACGCCCTTCGCTCCCTCGGTCGCCGCTTCGGCCAGTGTCACCGCCGGGCTCTCGGCGCCGAAAAAGAGCACGATTAGTTTCGGCATGATGCGAATTCCTTAGTTCGTGTGAGACACATACGACGTCATCTTGACGAAGTACCTGCCCCGGTATACTAAGGCGTTGAGCAGAAGCGTCGCACGATGTGCGGTGCGCCATTCGGTAACCGGCACGTGAAGTGCAGCCGGCTCGCTGATCCTGCGCCGGCCATTGATTGATTTTCTGATTACATAACCCTCAGGAGGCAAGCATGCCGCGAGGTGACGAGTTGCACGAGGAGTACCACCTCTCCGATCGAGATGATGACGTCGATGATCTAGGATATGGTGGCGGTGGCGGCGGAGGCGGCGCGTCCTACGACGACGACGACGACGAAGATGGCGGCTGGATGACCCACAAGGACGACAGCGACGACCTCTGGGACAGCACGGACGACGTCGACGACGAGGACGAAGAGCCGGTGACCGTGGAGACCGTCGACGAGGAGGAAGAGGAAGTCGACGTCTTTGGCGGCGCGCGTCGTCCTGGTCGTCCAGGCCGTCCGCCGCGCGCGAAAACGGCCCCGACGAGCGGCGGTGGGGCGGCAATCGGTGGAACCGCGCCGAGTGCGGCGGCTGCGCCCGCGGCTAAGACAGCACCGATGTCCGGAGCCGCGGGGAAATCGGCGGCCAAGAGCGCGGTGAGCCAGCCCGCGGCGAAGAAGGTAGCGAAGAACGACGGAGCAAGAGCTCCTGCTGCGAAAAAGGCCGCGGGAAAGAAAAATGCCCCGAGCAAGAGTGCCGCAAAGAAAGGCGGCGCCAAGACGACCAGCGCCAAGAAGGCCGCGAAGAGCGCGCCAGCAAAGAAGGGAAGCGCTAAGCGCGGAGCAACCAAGAGCTCCGGAAAGAAGAGTGGGTCCAAGGGCAGCGCGAAAAAAGCCGCGAAGAAGAGCGGGAAAAAAAGTAGCGCACGCTCAGGGCGGCGCTGAGACCTCTGAAGACTACCAACGGCAGCGGAGCGTCGGCATGCACGTTCCGCTGCCGTTGATTTATTAATATCCAGCATGACCGCCGCAGAGCCCGAGCTTCGTCGCGAGACGCCGATCACAACCCGCACGCTCCATCGCGAGCGCGTGAAGGTTTCGCAGAACGTCGCGACGGCGATCGCTCAAGAGCTGCGCACTCCGGTGTTCGCCATCGCGTCAGCCGCCCAGCTCCTTCGCTACCGCATCACCGATGATCCGCTCGTCGACAAGAACATCGGCCGCATTTTGCGCGAGGCGGAGCGGCTGAACGCGCTGGTCGCATCGCTCATCGACTACGGCCGTCCGGCCCCCGTCCGCCTCGTGCCTGGCGATCCTGACGACCTCTGGGCTACGGTCATCGATGGGCATCGCGGTGCTCTCGAGAGCAAAGCACTGCTCATGCATCACTCGCCCGCGCAGCAACGAGCCTCATGCGGAATCGACGCCGAGCAACTCGGCCAAGCCTGGGCAAACGCGCTGACCAATGCGATCGAGGCAGCCCCTGAGGGCAGCGATCTGAGAATCACGTCGACGACGTCCGACGACGGCACGTGGCGCTCACAGCTGCACAACGACGGACCGGCCGTCTCGCCTGATGCCTTGCCGCACGCGTTCGAGTTGCTCTTTACCACGAAGTCGGGTCACGCCGGCATCGGACTCGCGGTCGCCCATCGCGTCGTGAGTGAGCACGGGGGAACGATCACACTCGACAGCGCCGATGGTTTCGGCGCGACCCTGACGCTGACCCTTCCCCCGGCGCACCCGGTCTGATGTCCGACTCCCCGATCGCTCTCCTCCGGTCGTATGCGCGCCAGGCACCATGGAATGCCCGAGGCCTCGCGGCCCAGGTGACGGGTCTCGTCGATGCAGCCGGCGTTCGGCCAACGAATGCATCGGCCCGCGCCGCGCCGAGTGCGCGGTCGATTCGCTTCTATGTCGCCAACCATTTGCTGGAACGACCAGAAGGAACCGGCACATCCGCGACGTACAACTATCGTCATTTCCTCCAACTCGTCGCGATCAAGATCCGCCAGCGCGAAGGCGCGAGCTTGGATGTGATCAAGAAGGAAATGAAGGAATTCACCGGCGACGCACTCGAGCGACGGGTCGCGACGTCGCTCGCCGCTGCCCTCGACGCCACTGTCGAAACTCGCCGCCAAGCGACCGACAATGAAGCTTCCGCAAGCTGGCGCCGCGTAGCCGTGGCCGACGGTGTCGAGCTCCACGTGCGCGATGACTCGCCGTCCTCGCGCGACGAAGCGTTGATGGCCATGCGAGAAGCCGTTCGCGCTGCGCTGGGGCGCGAGGATATTCGCTAGCGATTTCCGATGGAGCAGGACACTAGAGAAGACGCGACAGGAGCGTGGCGCCCGCTTCGAGCATCTTCGACCAAACGGATCGCCGGCGAAACTCATCGAGCTTGATCTCTTTGGCGTAGCGAAGGTCGTCGAAGAACACTGAATCCATCTGCGCGCCAATGGCCGAGTCGAGCACGACGAGATTCGACTCGTCATTGAACGCCAGCGACCGATTGTCGAAGTTCATCGAGCCGATCGAGCCCCACATCCCGTCGACGACGATCGTTTTGGAGTGCAGCATCGTCGGTTGGTATTCGAAGATGCGCACGCCGCGCCCCAGCAACTCTTCGTAGTGATAGCGGCCGGCGTACCAGGTGGTTTTCACGTCGGTGTTGGCGCTGGTCGTCAACACGCGCACATCGACGCCGCGCCGCGCCGCGCGCTCGAGCAGCCGACGGAAATCGTCGTCGGGCACGAAGTACGAATTGGTGACGTACAACCGCTTGCGGGCCGCACTCAACGTCAGGGCCAGAAATCGCTCGGCGGGAGTGCTGCCGGTGGTCGGCGCCGTGTAGAGCAGTCCGGCGTGCGTTGGTCCGACTGGTTGAAAGCCACTATTCGGAAAGAACAGCGAGCCGGTGAGCAGCTCTCCGGTAGCCTCGGCCCAGGCAGCCGCGAATGCGGCCTGTAGCTCCATTACCGCCGGTCCTTGGAATCGCACGTTCGATTCACGCCACTGGTCTGGATGATGACCGTCGCCAAGCCAGTAGTCGGCCAAGCCGAAACCGCCAGTCCAGCCGATGCGTCCATCCACGACGACGACGCGGACGTGCGAGCGATCGCCAGCGTCGTGAATCGTGTACCACCGAAGTTTGCGAAGTTTGGCGACTTCGACGCCGGCCTCTCGCAACGAGGCAAGCCAGTCCTTCGAGAGATGTTGCGAGCCGAATGCATCGATGAGGAACAGAACGCGTATGTGCGCGCGCGCGCGTTCCTTGAGGATCGCGGCAAGCGTGTCGGCGACTTTTCCTGGAAGCGAGTAGTACATCTGCACCGTGATGGTATTCCGCGCCGATCGCAGATCGGTCCACAGTTGCGGATAGGTGCCCGCGCCGTTGAGCGCCTGTGTCACGACGTTCCCAGGATAGACGTGCGTTCCTGTGAATAGCTCGAACGTGCGTTCGAAAAGGGAATCGGTGACCGGAGGTGGACCGGAGTCAGACAGCGTGACCACTCTGCCGACGGGAGTTCCGCGCGTGATGCTGAGCGCTCCAATGAGCGCCAGAGCCACGACGATGGCGCCGACGACAACCAAAAGAACACGTCTTAGTCGAGACATTATCGAACGATCACTAACACGGTTCGTGCCAGAGTCGGGTTCGGTTCTGGTCCCGGCGCGCCGTATGCGCCATCGTTAGCGTCAGGATCAATCGACCACATTCACCAACCAACGCGCTGGTGTTCACCGATTCAAGTGTTCTACTCACAGGCGTCGGCGGCGAAGGCCAAGTGGGCGAGATCGTGGCCCAGGCGTTCGCGAACCTGGGCGCCTCGCTGATCCTCGTGGACCGCACCTTGGAGAAAGCTCAGGCGCAGGCAGCCGCAATCGGCGCAGCCGGGCATGCGGCGCGCGGGTACGCCTGCGATCTGGCCAACGCCGATGCCGTCGCCGCGCTCGCGGACGTCATACGTCAAGATCACGGCGACCGTCTCCGCGCGCTCGTGCACATGGTTGGTGGATTCGCCATGTCCGGGCCGGTCGCCGAAAGCTCGGCGGCCGACTGGAAAAAGCAGATCGACCTGCAGCTCGGCACCGCATACTTGACGACCCGAGCCTTCCTGCCCCTGCTTCGCGCCGACCGAGGCTCGATCGTGCTTTTCTCGTCGCAGGCCGCGTTACCCGGCGCAGCGATCGCTGAAATGTCGAGCTACGCGATCGCCAAAACGGGCGTCGCGACACTCATGCGCGCGATCGCCGCTGAAGAACGGAAGAACGGCGTGCGGGCCAACGCTTTGGCCCCCGCGGCGATTCGCACTGCCGCGAACCTCGGCAGCATGGGCGACGGTGTCCGGTACGTTGAGCGCGAGCAGGTAGCCGCTGCCGTGACGTTTCTCTGCTCCGAGGATGCGAGCGCAATTTCCGGCGTGCTACTTCCACTAGCATGAGTCGCCAGGTCGAATGACGCTCGCCGCGAAACGCCGATCGCACGCGCGAGCTGTGCTCCTCGACCGCTCGCTGGAGGAATTTCCGCTTTTTCGACTCAGCGACACCCCCGACGAAGCTGCGATCTCCTATGTGACGGACGACGGCGGTCGATGGCGCGTGCTGGCGAGTCCCGGTGACCGGCTGCCCGGCACGTTCGACCAGGACGTTTATATCGAGCTGATGCGGCGCTACCAGG
This sequence comes from Gemmatimonadaceae bacterium, assembly GCA_025934075.1. Taxonomy (GTDB): domain Bacteria; phylum Gemmatimonadota; class Gemmatimonadetes; order Gemmatimonadales; family Gemmatimonadaceae; genus JAQBQB01. Next base: position 31,209 of record JAICYT010000001.1, on the reverse strand, counting down.
AGGCTGGCGAGCCGACCGATGGAATCCTGTCATTCACGCTTCACGCGTTTCTTCGATCGATGGGACGTCAAGTCGATGGTCGAACATACGAACAGCTTCGCGGCGCGTTGACGCGCTTGGAGAAGACAACTCTGCAATCCGAGGGCAGCTATTTCGACGCAGCGGTTTCCGCGCCTGCCGATGTGAGTTTCACGTTACTGAGCTCGGTCATGGTCGAGCGACGGCGTTCACTCGAGCGCGATCAGCTCGCGCTCTTCCCATCGATCATTGCCGCCGAGCCGGGCGAAGCCCGAGTCATCATTTCGCCGATCGTCAGGCAAAATGTGACGGCGAGGCACGTGATCTCTCTCAGCATTTCCCGATACTTCTCGTTGCCCTCCCCGGTCGCTCGGCGGCTCTATCGGTTGATCGAAGTCGCGCGAGCCGGTGGGGCATTGGCCTGGCGGGTCTCGCTGGAGCGGATTCGCGAGCAACTCCCGCTCGCACAACGATATCCGTCGCATTTGCAGCGCGTTTTGCAGCCGGCGCATGATATGCTCAAGGACAGCGGAGTGATCCGCGAAGCAGTGGTTCGTCAACAACAGCGAGAGTGGTTCGTCGATTATGTGCTTGCCGGCAGACAGTAGCCAACCCCGGGCTGCGGTTCGACATGAACAGCCGCCTCCGACCCGTGTATTACTTCGTACATCCCATGGCCACCAAGCTCGACAAAACCATAAGACGCGAGATCGAGATCGACGGCGAGCCGTACACGATCGCGATCTCTCCGGACGGATTTCGGCTGACGAAAAAGCGATTTCGCTCCGGCGTGGCACTATCCTGGAAGTCTCTCTGGGCACGACGCGGCCACGATACGCCGGGCTCGCCGGAAACGCCGGAAGAGCGTTAGGCGCCTGACACGGGCAACGTTCTCGATGCAGTTATCGTTCAAGTACATCACACGCTGGACATTCGAATGCCACGTATTCGCAAAACCGCGCTGATCGGCGCGCTCCTGATCCCGGTGGTCGCCGGCGGCTTCCTGCTGCAGTCCCACGGGCAGCGCGAGGGTACCGCGCTCTTGGAGCAGGTGATGTCGCTTGTCAGCGATCGGTACGTCGACACGCTGCCGCTCTCCGCTGTCTACGAGAAGGCGGCTCGCGGGCTGGTCAAAGAGCTGAACGATCCGTACAGCGAGTTGCTCACGCCCAAAGATCTCAAGCAGTTCAACAGCCGAACCGGTGGCCGCTACGGCGGCCTTGGAATGGCCATCGAAGAAGATCCACAGACGCATGTCATCAAAGTCGCGACGGTATACCCGAATACGCCGGCGGAGACGGGGGGCATTCGAGAAGGCGACCTGATCGTGAAGGTCGACACGTTGTCGACCCGCGGCTGGACGATCAGTCAGGTCTCCGATTCGCTCACTGGAACGCCGGGCACCAAGGTGCGCGCGACATTTGCTCGTCCCGGCGTCTCCACGCCGATCGAAGCGACGTTCACACGTGCCGAGATTCACATTCCGGCGGTTCCATACACGCTGTCGTTCAACAACAAGATCGGGTACATCCCGCTCCAGCAGTTCAATGAGAATGCAGCCGAAAACCTCGCGGCCGCGCTCAAGCAGTTCCAGGCACAGGGTGCCCGCGGTTTGATCATCGATCTCCGCGGCGATCCCGGTGGCATTCTCACCGAGAGCCTCGACATCGCCAACATGTTCCTGCAAGCCGGGCAGCAGATCGCCAGCGTGAAGGGACGCGAAGGTCCGACCGAGAATTACACCGCGAAGGCGGCTCCGATCGCGCCCTCCATTCCGCTCGTCGTTCTCACCGACGAACGCAGCGCGTCCGCGTCGGAGATCGTGACCGGCGCATTGCAGGATCATGATCGCGCACTTGTCGTCGGCCAAACGAGCTTCGGCAAGGGGCTCGTTCAAGGCGTCTACAACCTCGATGGTGGCTACGCGCTCAAGCTGACCACCGGCAAATGGTTCACGCCGAGCGGTCGTTCGATTCAGCGCCCGCGCAAGTTTGTGAACGGACAGTTCGTCGAAGAGACGCCGGATTCGAACGAGACCAATGTCAGCAAGCGGAATCGTCCCACGTACAAGTCCGACGCCGGGCGTGTCGTGTACGGCGGCGGCGGCATCACTCCAGACGTCATCGTCAACGACGACACGCTGACCGCGGCCGAGCAGACGTTCGCGAAGGCGGTTGCTCCAAAGGGGCAGGATTTCTTCACGGCGCTCAACGACTACAGCGTGGAGCTGGCGAAGTCCGTAAAGCCGACGTTCACCGTCGAGCCGGCGTGGAACGCGGAGTTCTACAACCGCCTGCAATCGCGGGGCGTGCCGGTTGATCGCAAGACCTATGATGCGGCAAGTAGGTATGTGAATCGTTTGCTCGACCAGCGCATCGCGCACTACGCATACGGCGACTCCACGGCGAAGCGCCGCGACTTGGCCTACGATGCGCCACTTCGCAAAGCGATCGATTTGCTCGACAAAGGTGGATCACAGCGCGACCTGTTCGCGATGGCGGGCGAAACGCTGCCTGCGCCAAGCCGCGCTGCGGCGCCGCCGAAAAAGCCCTAGATTTTCCGCATGCGACTTTCCGTTCTCACCGCCGTCGCGACTGCAGTCGCGACGGCGGTCTTCGCTTGCGGCCATCAGCCCGGCATGCAGCCGGCGATGCAGCCGCCGACAAACGGCCCGCGCCCGGAAACTGGTGAGCGTCATTTCGGAGCGATTCGACAACTGACGTTCGGCGGCGAGAACGCCGAAGCGTATTTCAGCCACGACGGAAAGCGCCTCATCTTTCAATCGACGCGTGACGGACGGTCCTGCGACCAGCAATTCGTCATGAACGTCGACGGCAGTGGCGTTCGTCGCGTCTCGACCGGCTTCGGGAAGACGACGTGCGGCTACTTCTTCGACGGCGATCGCCGAATTTTTTTCGCGTCGACGCATGCGGCCGACAGCGCCTGTCCGCGAAAACCCGATCCGTCTAAAGGCTACGTCTGGGGCCTCGATCCGTACGACATCTACACCGCGAATGACGACGGCTCGGGCCTCAAGCGTCTCACCAACTATGCGGTCTATACCGCGGAAGGAACACTGTCGCCCGACGGCCACACGATCGTCTTCACCTCGCTCAAAGACGGCGATCTCGACATCTACACGATGAACATCGACGGGACGAACATCAAACGCCTCACCACGCAACCAGGCTATGATGGTGGGCCGTTCTTCTCTCCCGACGGCAAGAAGATCGTTTACCGCGCGTGGCACCCCTCCGACACGGCGCTGACGAACTATCAGGATTTACTCAAGCAGCGTCTCGTGCGCCCGAACCGCATGGAGATCTGGGTCATGAACGCCGACGGATCGGATCAGCATCAAATCACGAACTTGGGCGGCGCGAACTTCGCGCCATATTTCACGCCCGACGGCCGGCGCATCATCTTCTCGTCGAATTACAAGAATCCTCGGAGTCGGAACTTCGAGCTCTACCTCGTGAATTCCGACGGCTCCGGGCTCGAGCAGGTGACGAATCATCCGGAGTTCGACGGGTTCCCGATGTTCAGCCCCGACGGCACCAAGTTGGTGTGGGCATCCGGCCGTTCCTCGAAAGAAGGTGAGCTCAACCTGTTCATCGCCGACTGGAAGCCCTGAGCGCGATCCGTGGCAAGCGCGGCGCCGTCAGCTTTTGCCGAGCCGCACGCCGGCCAGGTTTTCATCCACGTGCTCGACGCGTTTCATTCCGACAAGCACCGTCGTGACGCCAGGCATCGACCGCACGAACTCGATGGCGCGCTGGGCGTCTGTCGTGCATCGAGGGAAGGGAATACGGAGCGCAGCCGGCAAGCCCGTCGTCAGCTTGGCTTGCATGAGCGGAGCACTCGCAACCACGGTGAGCCCCAAAGCCGCCGCGGCATCGAGCGCGGTCGCGAGCGTTCCCTTGAGCGGCTGCGTGGCGTCGCGCGCGGCCTCGGGCATGGCGAGACTGATCGGAAGCTGCACCGCTCGGCAGTGATGCGCGTCGCCCGCCAGCTCCTGTGCGATCGCGACGATGTCCTCAAGCGCGAGATGCGCCTTGTGCCCAGGAGGGACGCGCAACGAATCCCACGTCGCGCAACCGTAGGCGCCGATCTCCCCGCGTGTCGCCGCCTCCTCGAGCATCGCGAACGCCGCACGAAGACGTGCCAGGAGCTCGTCCCGCGAAATCCCCGCTAGTTGCTGACCCGGATTGTGGACGTAGTAGACGTCGATCGTGCGCAGACCCAGGTTCTGCCGGCTCTTGGCGAGACAGTAGCGCAGGAAACGAGGTGCCAAGCTGTGACCGCCGGCGACAATGTCCTCGGGACGAAGGACTTCTTGGTCGATGAATTCTCGTTTGACGTACGCGTGATACTCTTCGCGTGTCGCTGGCGCCTCGCGTCCGAGCGGGATATATCCGCCCTTGGAGCACACGATGAGCTCATCGCGTGACGCTGCTCGCGCGGCGATCAGTTCTTGAATCGCCGACCCAACCGCGTGCTCCGAACGTTGCCCCCGATAGTTGATCGCCGTGTCGATGACGTTGACGCCGCACTTCACCGCGGCCCGAATCGTAGTCTCGTATGCGGCGTCGTCTCGACTGGTTGCCTCGCCCAGGTACGTTCCGATTCCGATCGATGATGCGATCGGCCCGAATGATGTCGGGCGGAAGAATTCCTTGGCGAACTGGGTTTCAAAATCCTGGCAGAAACCCGCGGTCCCAGCATCGCTCGCGCGAAGCAGCGTCTGGTCACCGCTTGACGCAACCGGCTTGGACCCGCGGGGTCGGCTATTCATTTGTAGGGTCAGACTTACGGTAAGGTGTCTCGTGTTACAAGGCGGATCTCGGCATTGCCATTGCTGGACCCGTCATAGGTTGGCTCCAATTCCAGCGCCGAGGAACCGTCGCGTGCAACGCTTTGCCGCCATTGCCATGCTCGCCTGTGCCGCCGGCTGCATCGGCCGTGGACCGCAGGTAGTTACTCCCGTCCGAATGGACACGGCCCACGTTGTGACCCCGCCGCCGACCATTACCGTGACGCGGCCGGTCTTCACGACGAACGATGATCCGTTTCACCGCATCGATCGACTCGAGTGGCCCGGACCGAACGCCTATCGCACGGCGAGTGGAGCGCCCGGGCCGGAGTACTGGCAGCAACGCGCTGATTACACCATCACGGCGACGCTCGACACGGCCACGAAACGAATTCGAGGGACCGTCAGCATTCGCTATACAAACAATTCGCCAGACACCCTCCGGTTCGTTTGGTTGCAGTTGGACCAAAATCTGTACCGGAATCTCAGCAAAGGTTCGGCGATGTTTCCCGCCGATTCACGCTGGGGCGTCCGCGGCTTTCAGGGCGGCTACGATATCACGGGCCTGCAGGTCAACGGTCGTGGCGTCGTCGGGAAAATCGATGATACGATGATGCGCATCGATCTCGATGCGCCGCTCGCCCCCCACGGCGCAACGCTCTCCATCGGGATGCAGTACGCGTTCGTCGTCCCGGAGCACGGGTCCGATCGCATGGGCCGGGACAGCACGCTCTACGAAATCGCGCAATGGTACCCGCGCATGGCCGTCTACGATGACGTGCGTGGATGGAATACGGATCCATATCTCGGGCAAGGGGAGTTCTATCTCGAATACGGAGACATCGATTATTCCGTGACGGTCCCCGCGGGATACGTCGTCGCTGGAAGTGGAGTGCTCCAGAATCGCGCCGAGGTTCTTTCACCATCTCAAACCGAGCGATTGGACCGCGCCGCACACTCTTCCACGGTCGTACAGGTCATCACCGCCGCGGAGGCCAGTGCGGCGAAGCGGAACGCGATGCCCGGTACCAAGACGTGGCGGTTCCGCGCCGAACATGTGCGCGACGTTGCGTGGGCGGCGGCCCCCGATTTCCGGTGGGACGCCACCAGTTGGGACGGCGTGCTCACGCAGGCTCTATATCAGTTTCCTAAAGCGGGTCGCGCCTGGGAGTCGGCGGCCGAGCAGACACAGTGGTCGATCCGCACGTACTCGGAGCTCTGGTTTCACTTCCCGTATCCGCAAGCGACGTCGGTCGCCGGGCCGGTCGGCGGAATGGAGTACCCGATGTTCGTGATGGTGCACTACGGGACGACCGACCCGACGTCGATCTTCGGCACCGTCGATCACGAGCAAGGACACGAGTGGTTCCCGATGGTCGTGGGCTCGAACGAGCGTCGATATGCCTGGATGGATGAAGGCTTCAACACCTATCAAAACGCCTTCTCGAACGAGCGGCGCGCGCCGGGCACCAACGCGTTCCCTGAATACGTCGCCAACTGGCGTCAGTCGGTCGAAGCGGGGACGCAATCGCCGCTCATGACACCGCCTGATCGCATCGACCCGAACGGGCTGGGCGCCATTGGTTATCGAAAGCCTGGCGCGGTCTTGCTCGCGCTTCGCGACAACGTGATTGGACGCGATGCGATGGATCGCGCGATGCGCGAGTATGCGCATCGGTGGGCGTTCAAGCATCCGACGCCGGCCGATTTCTTCCGCACGGTCGAGAGCGTGTCGGGCGAAGATCTCTCCTGGTTCTGGAACGCATTTTTCTATGGCACCGATGTGCTCGACATTGCCGTCGATGGCGTCTCCATGCGACTGTCGCCCGGTCAAAGTGTCGCGGAAATCCATCTTCGTCGCGTCACGCACATTCCGTTTCCCGTGACGCTTCGTCTCAAGCTCAATGATCAATCGACGCACGACGTGCGGCTCCCCGTCGAGATCTGGGCGCACGGCGATCGCTATACGGCATCGGTGCCTGTCAGTCGACCAGTGGTTGGCGTGCGGCTCTGGCCGGACCCGAACGTTCCTGATTGGAATGCGACGAACGACATCTGGGGCGATGCGCCACCGATGGATCGTCAGGCGGTCTCGACGGGTGGAGGCGTCGTTCCACCTATACCGCCAAGCCCGGTCAAGAGATAGTGGCCTGTCAATGCCGCGAGTCGTCCGTGTGGCAGCGGCCGGAGCGGCCGCTTAGATTGAACATCTCTTGGACGTTCTCTTCTTACGATCTGTGGAGTAAGCAATGCCAGGGTTTGGCCTCTGGGCAGCTCGATGGTGGATGCCCGTGTTGTTCGTGGTCATTGCGGGCCATCTGACCAATGTCTGCGTCACGTTGTTCCTTCATCGGGCGCAAACGCACCGTGGCGTCCGACTGCACTATCTCGCCGCACTTCCAATGCGGCTGTGGCTCTGGCTCACCACCGCGATCGTGACGAAGGAGTGGGTAGCCTGCCATCGCAAACATCACGCATTCGCCGATCGCGAAGGCGATCCCCATAGCCCCTTGATCGAAGGCCTGCGGAACATCGTCTTCAAGGGCGCGTTCTACTATCGCCGCGCCGTTCGCCAACCTGGAATGCTCGAGAAATACGGGAAGGGCACGCCGAACGATTGGATCGAGCGACACCTTTTGAGCCGCTTGAACTGGGTCGGCATTCTCGTGATGCTCGCCCTCGACATCTATCTCTTTGGTTTCTTCGTCGGCCCGGTCGTTTGGGGCGTGCAGATGCTATGGATCCCGTTCTGGGCCGCCGGCATCGTCAACGGCGTCGGTCACGCACTGGGATACCGCAACTACGAAGTGAAAGACGAGAGCCGCAACATCACGCCCATCGCCATCTGGCTCGGCGGCGAAGAGCTGCACAACAACCATCACGCCGACCCCAAGTCAGCGCGCTTTGCGGCCCGCTGGTTCGAGTTCGATATCGGCTGGGTGTACATCCGAATCCTGCAGTTCTTCCGACTCGCCAAAGTTGATTACGCGCGCGGCCACTAAGAGCTCGCAATGTGAATGCTGGAACGAAGGGTCAGCTCAGTGGCTGACCCTTCGTTCATTTTGCGCACGCTCCCTGGCGACGCCACTAAATTTCGACATGCACCGAGGAGCCTATGCCTGACATCACGTGCAGTCGTTGCGGCCAAACGAAACCCGGTTTCGAACGACCACCGTTCCCCGGCTCGATCGGCCAACGGATCGTCGCAAATATTTGCCAGGACTGCTGGGGGCTGTGGCTACGTCAGCAGACGATGCTGATCAATCATTACGGCCTCAACGTGATGGATCCGCAGGCGCGCAGCTTTCTCAAGCAGAACATGGAGGCGTTTCTCTTCAAGTCCGGCGCCGAAGAGGACGTCGACACGTCAAAGAAAGGAACCATTCAGTGGTGACATCAGTGACGTCGCCACGCGCGATGCGGTTGCTGCATCATGCCGGCCGCACCATCACGGTGATCGCGCTCGTCACCGCATGCACGTCGCCATCGACGATCGCGGCGCGACCCATCCCCAACGCCGCGCCGCGCGTGCCCTGGGTCGATTCGCTCATGGCGACCATGTCGCCGCGCGATAAGGCCGCCCAACTCGTCTGGCCTCAGGTCTTTGGCGACTACACGCCGACATCGAGCAGCTCTTGGACGCGAGTTGATCAGCTCATCCGCGACAATCATGTCGGCGGCTTCATCATGTCGATCGGTTCGCCCATCGAAACCGCCGACAAGATCAACGCGATGCAGCGATTGAGCTCTCTACCGTTAGTATTTGGCGCCGACTACGAGACTGGCGTCGCATTTCGCCAACGCGGAGGGTACTTCCTCCCCAACAATATCTATTTGGGCGGCGGGACGATGTTTCCACCGCAGATGGCCCTCGGCGCCACGCGTGACACATCGCTCGCCTACCAGCAAGGACGCGTCACCGCGATCGAGGGGAGAGCACTCGGCGTGCACATCGCTTTTGCCCCGGTCCTCGACGTCAACAACAATCCGGGCAATCCGGTCATTGGCATGCGCTCGTTCGGGGAGGATCCGCACCTCGTGGCCAGCATGGGCGCAGCACTGATCCATGGCCTCCAAGAGCACGGGATGGTGGCGACCGGAAAGCATTTCCCCGGTCACGGCGACACCGATGAGAATTCTCATCTCACCATCACCACGGTGCATGCGAGTCGGGCGCGTATCGATACGGTGGAGCTGGTTCCGTTTCGCCGCGCCATCGCTGCCGGCCTCGAGGGCATGATGACGTTCCACGGCATCATCCCTTCTCTCGACACGACACCAATCCCCGCGACGCTGAACCCGGCGATCATGACCGGGCTCCTGCGGAAACAACTCGGATTCAATGGACTGCTGATCACCGACGCCATGGACATGAATGGCGTGCTGTCGCGTGTAACGGTCGGACAGACAGCGAAGCCAGGCCAGCCTGTGCAAGGCAGCTACGGCACCATCAACAACAGTGTAGGCATCGCGGAGGCATGCAAACTCGCCATTGCTGCTGGCGCCGACATCCTGCTGATGCCGAGCGACGTGCCGGGAGCGATCGACGCTGTTGTCGCGGGTGTGCGAGAGGGACGCTTCACGCAGGCCCGCGTGGACTCGTCCGTGCGTCGCGTGCTCGAGATCAAACAACGCCTGGGCCTCGATCGCCGTCGTCTGGTTGATCTCGACAGTGTACGCGCACTCGTTGGTGATACCGCGAACCTCGCCATCGCTTCACAAGCGGCGGAGCGCGCGATCACTCTAGCCAAGGATTCGCTCAGTCTCATGCCGCTGGTCCGTCCAGGGATGGCGCAACCACCGCGCGTGCTGTCCATCACAGTCGCGACACGCACCGATCTTCCAGCCGGCGCGACGTTCAACGCAGAGTTACGACGTGTGGTGCCTACGCTTCGGGCCGAGTTGGTGAACCCGGAGGATCCTTCGCCCGACTTCGCGCGTTTGCTGTCGCTCGCGGATTCGTCTGACATCGCGATCATTGGCTCGTATCTCACCACCGGCACGAATGTGTCGAACCCCAGCGCACCCGAGCCGATCGCCCAGTTCATGCGGGATCTGGTGCAGCGGCATCCGCGCACAATCGTGGTGGCATTCGGGAATCCATACTTGCTGCAGCAAGTGCCCGCCGCTTCGAGCTATCTCGTCGGCTGGGGTGGCTTCCCGGTTTCTCAGGCGGCCGCGGGACGTGCTCTGGTTGGGGCCGCGGCCATCAGCGGACGACTGCCCATCAGTATTCCTCCACTGCTCCGATTCGGAACTGGAATGGATCGCGCTCCGACACCCCGCGCGCCGTCGCCGTCGCCGTAACAGCGCGAAGCTGTCGACTTGATTTTATTAGCACTCTAATACTAATTCGCGTGCGATGCCCGATTCATCTTCCGTCGCGCGCGCCACGACGCGTCAAGTTACCTGTAGCGTCGATGTCGCTCTCTTCGCGCCGCGCGGCAACGAGCTCGCCATCTTGTTGGTTTCACCGTCGAGCGCCCGCAGCCGAAACCGCTGGAGCCTGCCCTCCGACGGGATTCGTAATGACGAAACTCTCGATGCCGCCGCGGGTCGGGTCGCGAAAGACGCGCTGGGCATAGCGCCGCCCCTCCTTGAACAGTCGCGAGCGCACGGCGGGCCGCGACGCGCGGCCGGGGTGACGCAGGTCGGCGTCGCGTACTTCGGATTGACTCACGACGCCAGCGCAGCCAGGCGCGGCGGCGCGTGGTTCGGTATTTCGAGCCTTCCAGCAATTCCGGCCCGCGCCAAAGAAGAAATTGACGTCGCACTCTCGACACTACGCGGCCACATCGACCGGCTTCCGGTCGCATTCCGCCTGCTTCCTGCGACCTTTACGCTGAGCGACCTGCAGGCCGTGTACGAGCTGCTGTTGGGACGCCGGCTGCACAAGGCAAGCTTTCGGCGATCGCTTCATGCCGCAGCACTCGTCGAAGCTACCGACGAATGGCGAAGCGAAGGACGCGGCCGGCCTGCCCAGCTATTCCGCTACGCCCCGCCACGACGACGCCGTCAGCGACGGGGTGTTCGTTTCGACCTGCTGGGCTAGCCTCGGCCGGTATCGCTGGCAGCGTTGTCAGTCGGCTCGCTGCGGGCCTTCGATCTGCAGCAGCGCACGCGCGATGGCCGCGTTGTCCGCCGCGATTCGATACAGCTCCGCAAATCCAGGCGAGCGCTCGTCACCGTCGACTTCAGCGATCACGACCGGCCGATGCCCGTCGCGACGCTCGTCCTTGGATCGTCGCTCGACGGACACCCGCGTCCGTGCGAACTCCGGTTCGCGCTTGATGTCGATCGCAACATACCCACCGCCCGGCAAGTCCCGTCGGTACACTGGCGCTGTATTGTCGTGAAGCGATCGTTCCATCGCTCTTTCCTCCGGCCGCTCTACGCGCCACGAAGTACGCGCTCGATCGCGCGCTTCGAGTTGCGCCGCTTCAGCGCGACGCCCCACAAATCACCAACTCGTTGTACTCGCTCCGGCATCGTCTTCAATGTAAACGAGTCGATACGCAGGGTCGAACGCAGGTCGCTCCAATCGAGCGGAGCCGACACCGGCGCCTTCTCGCGCTCTCGTACGGAGTACGCGGCGACAACGCTCTTTCCTTCTGAGTTTTGCTGAGCATCCACATAGATGCTCCCGGCTGGCCGCTTGTCCAGTCTGCGCTCGATCGTCGCCTGCCGAGGCCGAGACTCGGCAATGCGCTCGGCGATTCGCTGCGCGATTCGTGCCGCGTCGTCGAAGGTCGTCTTCGCCGGTAGCGGAAGAACGATGTGCAGACCGCTCGAACCAGACGTCTTGATGCCCGCGTTCAGTTCGAGCTCATCCAGATCGGACTTGATATCGCGTGCAAGCGTGACCACCGCGCTGAATGGAACATCTTCTCCCGGATCGAGATCGATCGTCGTCGTGTCGGCGAACCCCGCACTTTGAATCCGCGACTGCCATGTGTGCACGGCAATCGTTCCGATCTGCACGATATAAAGCAGCGTGATCAGATCACCACCGATGATCCGGTCGGCCGGCTCGCCCTGTCCGGTCTTGACTCGAGCCGTTCGAACGCCATCCGGTACGTTGTCACCCGCATTCTGTTGAAAAAATGAGGACCCCGCGATGCCATTTGGGTATCGCCGGAGAATGAGCGGCCGATCCTTGATGATTGGAAGGAGGAACGGAGCGACCAGGGCGTAATAGCGCATGAGGTCGCCCTTGGTGATTCCGGTTTCTGGAAAGAAAGGTTTGCCGAGGCTCGAGACGTGAAGCGACTTGCCACGTCCGAATTCGAGCAGGCCATCGCCGCCCGCTGATTCGATCTCGACCAGTTGTCGGATAACAGGGCCAGCTGGCCCGCGCGCATTGGTCGCGGCGATAGTCAGCCGACGCTTTGTGCCTCGCCGACGGCCGCTGTCGGCGGACTTGACGGCGCTTGGTTCTCGTGTCGCCATGGCAGGGGCCTCCGCTGCCCATTGCTGGATGCTTTCACGTTCCTTGTGCACCTCGCGCGCGTTCTTGTCATCGCGTACGCCAAGGAAGATCGGTTGACGCAACTTTCCGTCCGCTGTCCACTCGGCGAACTTCACTTCGACGACCACAGTGGGTCGTACCCAGTGCGAGGGCTCATTTGTCGGGAACTGCTCGAAGAATGGCGACGTCCGCCGCTCGAGCGGCTCGAGCCGCTCGAGCATTTCGGCTAGCGACGTTCGGTTGAAGCCGCCGCCCATGTGTCCGACATAGCACAGGTGTCCGGCGGCATCGAAGTAGCCAAGAAGCAATGCGCCGATGTGCTGTCGAGACCGGCGTGGTTCTGTGTACCCGCCAACGACGAACTCGGCGCGATGCTGCAGCTTCAGCTTGAGCCACGCTGTCGATCGCGCGCCGGGCACATAGACCGCATCGACTTGCTTGGCAATCACGCCTTCCCAGGCGCGCCGCCGCGCGCGCGCAATCATGCGTGGGCCGTTTGGCGAACTTTCGCTACTGAGTATTCTTGGATCAACCCCTGGCTCGACCACGCGCTCCAAGTGTTCTCGTCGGGCGCGCCACGGCTCACGCATCAGATTCGCTCGACCATCCTGCAAGATGTCGAACACGACCAACGAAGCCGGTTCACGGCTACTTTTTTCGACGATGTGCTCGGAGTCCTCGAGTTGCATGCGCGACTGGAGCGCCTGAAACGGTGCTGGCGCACCGCGACGAATCGCGACGACTTCGCCGTCGAGAATGATCGGCCGCCGCAGACGACGTGCGAGCGCACGCAAGGCATCGACGATCTCGGGGAATTGCGTCGATTTGTCGCGGCCGTTGCGGGTCACGAGGCGGACGTCGCGCGACGACACGAGCGCGATCACGCGCATGCCGTCGTACTTTTGTTCGAACGTCCACCCGGGTCCGGCCGGAATCGTGGCGCCGACCGTTGCGTACATCGGCTCTGGCGCGCGCATTCCTCACTCGTACGAGAAAGCAAACGCCCCGGTCATCGCCGGGGCGTTTTGTTTTGACCGTTCGCGCGGGATCACGACACCTTGGTGACGTCGGCTGCTTGCGGACCCTTTTGCCCCTGAACGATCTCGAACTCAACGCGATCGCCCTCGGCTAGGGACTTGAAGCCGTTCCCCTGGATGGCGCTGAAGTGAACGAAGACGTCTGGACCCCCCTCATGAGAGATGAAGCCGTAGCCCTTCGCGTCGTTGAACCACTTCACGGTGCCGGTAAGTCGAGCCATTGCACGTACCTCGTCCAAGAATCGGTGATCCTTGATCCCGTGCCTGAAGCGCTCGAGACGCAACTGGCAAGCGTGATCCACCCTCGCCTCGCGACTTCGCCAAAAAATCGGCGAGGCCGCTTGGAAGGCGGTGGAGGCAAGTTTTGTGCAAGCCACGCTGCGGCCGGGGCGGCGCTCAGTGCCGTCCCGGTGCGAAGTCGTTGCGAGTTGTGGTCGGCTCTACGCGGCGCCCGCGATGTAGCGGGCAATTCGCCCACACTCGCGACACCGAAGCGTCACATGCGAGCGCGGAGGCGCCGGGACGTCAGGCGGGGTGCGATCGATTGGTCCGGAACACGACGGACAGGAAAGCGCGGAACCGCTCCTGTCGTTGGCGATCAGATTCAGTGCCTGCGCTGGGTTATACGTAACCGGGCGTGGCTTGCGCATATGCCCCTCCTCAACAACGAACAGCCCCGGATAATGATGGCGCCGGTCCGCCTCTTACAGCTAACCTTCTAATTCTCTAAGACTATCAAAGTTATCATTTTGTCACGCGGCGTGCGCGTCGTGGTAGGGCTCGCCTTGCTCGTGCTGGGTTGTGGTCCACGCGCTCACATCCCGCCGCGCCCGCTTGTTGTTCCGGGCGGGCTCGCTGCGAGCGACAGCGGAGCCATCCTGGCACGCGCGCTTGCACCTCTGTTATACGTCCAGCGCGACGAATGGTTCCCCTTGGAGAGAATCGTCGCCGTCTTGCACCCCACGCGGCGCATCATCGCCTACCACCTCCTCTGGAAGGATGACGTCCACGGATCATGGATTCCGTTCACCGTCCCAACCGACGAAGAGGTGATGTGGGTCGGATACGACTCGACTCGCGCGCCGACCGACATCTGGACGTACTGGCACGGGACGCTCCTCCATACCGACTGGCGCAATAGTGGCCAGGTAGCAATCGACGTGCAGTGGGGGAAACACGGATCCCTTCCGCACCACACGATCGAGAGTGACTTGCCTCGTTTGAAAAAGCTCAACCTCTTTTACGCCTTCACCTGGATCGGTCTCCCTGACATCTGGCTTGGCGATCTGACCCGACGCGGACCGCTTTGTTTTTGCCACGGCTACGGGCGATACCGCGAGTACACGAAGCTCATGCCGACCGGAAATCGTCTCGATGCCGTCGTGCGTACCGAAGACGCGACGGACGCATTGGCCGATGTCTTTGGACGTCCCTACTCGAAGAAGCGCCCCTGGCCCTAACGAACAAGTTCGGAACGCGACTCCCACGCGACAACGCGTCCTCTCATACCTGCGAGACCTACTGCGGCAACGGCGGACTTACCGATGCGCTCAGTTCCTGCTATTCTCACGCGTTGATCATCATCACCGACTCCGAGGAGAAGCGTCATGGCGGCACGAGCCAAGAAGTCTCGCAGGAAGTCAGGCGGTAAGACGGCGAGCAAGCGAAGCGTTTCGAAGCGCTCGTCGGCCAAGCGCTCAGGAAAGAAAGGCAGCGCGGCTAAGCGTGGCGCGACGAAGAAGTCGACGAAGCGCCCCGCGATCAAGAAGAGCGCGGCCAAACGTCCCGCCATCAAAAAGGGCGCCGCAAAGCGCAGCATGACGCGCAGCTCCGGCGGCGGCCAAAAAGCGGCGTCCCAATCGCCAATGGCCCGCGTGACGCGCGTCGCGAAGGAAGTCGCTCAGCAAGCGTCGACCGCGGTGACGGAAGGTCTCGAGACCGTGAAAGAATTCAGCGGATCGATCGTCGACCGAGTCACCGGCTGAACGCTCGCGATTCCATCCATGACGTGAGCGACGCGATCACGACGTCGCGTCCATAATCGACGGTGATGACGTGAGCCGCGCCTGCGATCCATTGCAGGCGCTTCTCACGCGCGCCCAAGAGTGCAAAGGCACGCTCGGCGTCAGCAACACGGATGCGATTGTCTTCGCGGGACTGAATCATCAAAGTCGGGGCGACGACGCGCGGAAGTGCTGCGACCGCGCGCCGCATTGTCGTTCTCAGTGCGCGCAACGCCGCCGGGGTGAACGCCCCGTAGGCGAGGCTGCGGTCGCGTTCGACGGGATCGAGAACCGACAGTCCATCCGCGGACCGCAACACGGGCACGAATGGGCCCCACAGCCACGCGAAACGCGCAGCACGTTCAATTGCCGCCGGCATCGCAAGGTACGGCGCGACCAGACCGAGCGCGGGCAGATCTTGGTCTGCCGCGGCGATCTGCACAGCGAGTGCGCCGCCCATCGAGACGCCGATGACGCCCAACCACGAATGCGATCGCCGAAGATCGTCGTAGTGCGCTCGCGACGCAGTTGTCAGATCGTCAGCGCGGAGTCGCGCAAAATCCCGCACGGTTCGGCCGTGTCCGGGAAGCAGTGGTGCTGAGACGTGAAATCCGCGCGCATGCAGAGCATCCGCGAGGTAGCGAAGCGTTTGCGGCGTATCGCCGGCGCCGTGGAGCAGCAGCACCGCCGGAGCGTTGGCGCGTTCGAGAACGAATCCCTCGGCGCCAATGACGATGCCGTCGTCGTTCAACGGCCGCTGCCGGAGGTTCGCCCTCGCAGCGCGCAAGTAAACCGATCGCCGCCAAGAAACGATTACGACAAGAAGAGCCAGGAGCGCAACAATGATCACGTCAGCACTGCCAAATGAGTATTCCTGTAAGTGCTGCGTTGTTTCCGCGGGGCCACGGCGAAGACGCCTCGCGCAGCGGCATTGAAACAGCGCGGAGCGTCATCCGGGAGCGGCGTGCAGTTGAGTCGCGCGGCGGCGGGCAAAAATATATGCGCCCAGCCAGCCGCCGGGCGCATCTAGACTCACGATCCGGCGGCAAAACTATTGAAGCGCTTGTTCAGCCTCGTTCAATGCCGGGAACGCCAGCTCGTTGTCGGCCAGGCCGCCGTCGAGGCGTTCCGCCAGTCGTGTCGGCGGAGCGATGATCAGTGTCGTCCCCTTGCGCTCCACGAGTCCTTCTCCTGTGAGGCGGCCGAGGACGAGCGACACTGATTCACGCGTGGCTCCAACCAGCTCACAGAGCAACCGATAGCGCGAAGGGCACAATACGATGCGGCCGTCCTCACGCGTGAACGTATTGTTGCTCGACATGCGGATCAACGTGGATACCAATCGCTGCTCGACGCTGAGGGTCGTCAGTTCCCGGAGTTTGTCGAGGAGCGCGCTGCGCTCACCCATCAACTGCGTGATCAGCGAAAGCGAGTGCTGTGGTTGTTCCCGGACGAATGCCCGAAAACGCGCCGAACTGAGAAAGAGTGTCTCACTTTCTTCGTCGGCGCGCGCGTCAGTGGCGTAGCGCGCGTTTTGCGAGAGTCCTTCAGATCCGAACGTCTCCCCGGGAGTGGCGATCCATGGCACGAAGCCGCGCCCGGCTCGAACCCGACTCCGAAGGACGATGCGGCCACGAGTGACGATGAACAATCCGTCCGCGACGGCACCACGTTGATAGATTGCAAAGGCCGCAGGCCACGTTGCGCGAGCGGCGTACGCCGTGATCGCTTCTCGCTCGGCGTCATTGAGTCGCGCGAACCCCATGTTGGACTCCCCCACAGCCATCCTCACATCCCGCAACGGGTTTCTCGGGTTGCAATGTCCGGGCCGCCCTTGACAGTTCGGATTCTTGAGCCTCAGTTGATGGGTTTGGTCAGCCGGTCGCGAAACAGCAGTGTTCGCTCACGTCTGACTTCAGTTTCAACGCACGCGCATTCATGACTCTCGCGGTGGCAGCTCCAACACCGACTCAGCAGACTGCTCCACAGACCGTGCCGATTGTCATTCTCGGTACGGATGCGCTGCTGGCTGCCTCACCAGCAACGCCGGTGCAGCTTGCGCACGCGTGCCTGCGCGCCGGCTTCGCGAATGTCGTCCCTGCAAGCTGGGGAGATGAAATCCTCGCGGCCGCCGTGCTGCGTCGGCTTCCGAACTTCGGCACCGGACCTGTCATCCAATGCAGCTGTCCGATCGTCGCGCATCGCTTACTCACCGTCGGTGGCGACCTCCGGCCCGTGATGCTCGCACTCGTACCGCCGCCTGTCGCCGTCGCCCGCTACATTCGCACGCTCTCACAACCGACTCGCACTCGAATTACGTATATCGGCAGTTGTCCGGGCGCCGTCGATGAGACGATCGATATCCGGATGACCGCCCAAGCCCTCATTGCGATGCTTGCCGAGCGAGACATCTCACTCGACGATCAGCCACGAATTTTCGAATCTGTCATTCCGCCGGATCGACGCCGTTTCCGCTCGCAGCCGGGCGGAGTGCCAGCAGCCGACGTGCTGTGGATGGAATCCGGCGCACGCACCCTCGTCGAGCTCGAGGGCGAAGATTTCGCCGCCGAGCTAGCACAGCACCTGCTGAGTAATAAGAATATTCTGATCGACGCCTCTTCCCGGCTCGGCTGCGTCTGCAGCGGCGCGCTGCCTGATGGTGCACCCAAACTGGCCCGGCAGAACGTGGTCGCACTCGAGCCGCCGCGCGCGACGATTCCAGTCGTCGACGAACAAGCGCCGATCGAGCTCGATCTCGCGGTACCGGCGGCACCGCGCGCGCCGATCGACGTCGTTTCCGTACCGATGGACTCGCCGACGCCGACGCTCAACACACCGCCTCGCGGCTTTGACGCGTCATCATTGGGACATGGCATCAGTCCCGTTCGCGGGCTGGCGACCGTTCCTGAGCCGCGGCAGCCGCGCACGAGCAACCCGGGCACGTCGAGCATCGGGCGCCCCGTCATCGGCTCGGTTCCCATCACCAGAGATCCCGAGGGCAAGGCACTCCCACGCGCGTATGTCGCGCGGCGTCGACCTTCTCCCCGTGCGACGCCGATCGTTCGAGCGCCGATCTCCGAACCACCGACCGTGCGACCACCTGAGCGTTTCGTGGAAATCGAGCCGGATGACTTTGACGAGGAGCCATCGAGCGTCGAGACTGGATCGTCGCAACAAATCGGGGAACAGCTCGCCGAACGCATTCCGTTTCGCTACGTCCTGCTCGTGTTGTTCGCCGTCGCCGTCACGATTGTCGCCAGCTCGATAATCGCCGTCGTCGCGAGCCGGTCGCTGAATAAGCCGTCGAGCCCCGCGACAACGACGAGTCCTTAGGCGCTCCTAGCGCGCGCCGACTACCACGCGCGCGTCGGACAGTGCTTTCGCTGCGGCATCGAAGCGCGATGCGAGATCTTGTATTTCCGCTCGCGTCAGCGCTTCGTCGCCGGCGCGGATGGCTTCGTTGACGGATGGAAGCGCCATGTTGGCGTATCCGTTGTTCTCGTCGGCGACGTACACGAGGTTACGAAACCAGGGACGCGTCCGTAGTCCGGACGGTCGCGTCAACGCGCGTTCGACTTGCATCAACGCCTCATTGGTTCGCTTGAGGGTCGCCGTCGCAGGCGTTCCCGTCAGCGCCGAGTCGCGCGCGGTGTTGAATGTGGCTGCCTCTTGCTGCAGTCGGTCGATCGCGGAACGCAGCGCCGTCGTCGGCGCATTCCAGTGGCGTCCGGTAATTGCGCGGTCGATGGGATCGAGATAGCGACGCATGGTCCGCGCATACTCGACGTAGTCGTACGGGAGGACCTCGGCATTCGCGATACGCAGCACCAGCGCGGCGCCGATGCGCGCCGCCGCCGCGTGATAGTGAAAACCCGGATCACCGAACTTCGTCATCCACGTATAACTGTCGTACTGGGAATGGTAGACCCCGCCCTGCCCGCCAAATCCCCATTCCGCGATCGGGATGCCGAGGTGATTGTAGAATCCTGCGAAGTCCGAACCGCCGCCGGGATCGCCCATCGCCGGCTCCGTGGTATCGGCAACGGCGCTCGCTCGTCGCCACTCGCTGTAGACACTCCCCTTGCCGTTCGCATCCGGCACGAGCCGGGCGACGTCGCGCAGCGTTGAGCGCAACGATGGCGATCCGCCGCCGCTGAACCTCGGTCCTTGTGCGGCGACGTCTTGATTGAAGTAGGCAACTGCGTTGTGTGCGAGCCGCAACGAATCGTCTTCGACAAACTCCGTCGAGCCCATCAAGCCCCACTCCTCGGCATCCCATGTGGCAAAGATGATCGTTCGCTTCGGACGAACTCCAGCTTTCATTTCCTCCGCCACCGCGCGCGCGGCCTCGAGCACGCTCACCGTTCCGCTCACGTTGTCGGCAGTGCCGGGTCCCCAAGCGTCACGGTGCCCGCCAATGATCACGAGCTCGTCCGGGAACTCGCTGCCGCGGATGACGCCGAATGTATCGTAGATCGGTTTGATCGGCTTCGTGGCGCGATCGTCCTTGACCGAAACGTGAGCGCGTACCGGTCCTGGGCCGACATGATAGTGGAACGGCAGTCCGCCTTGCCATCCGCGCGGCACGCTGGCGCCGCGCGCGAATCGGAGAAGCTCGCTCGCATTGCCGTAGCCGATGGGAACGACTGGAATGTGCGAAATCTCCATTTGTTCTGGACGAAGGCGCGGTGCGCCCGGCTTGCTGGCATAGCCCGGCGTCGATGGGTCGCCGTCGGGATTGAGAATACTTCCGCGCTGAACTCCCGCGCTGTTCCGCATCGGTCCGTCCGGATAGACGTCGCCGACGACGTAGCCGTCGTCCTGTGGATCGCTGTAGATCAGCAGCGCGATCGCTCCATGCTTTTCCGCCTCTCGCGCCTTGATGCCTCGGAACGACCGTCCGTAACGCGCGATCGCGATCTTTCCCTTCACAGAGACACCCATGGAGTCGAGCTCCGCGTAGTCTTCGATGAGTCCGTAGTTGACGTAGACAACGTCGCCGGTCACGTCGCCTTCTCCGCTGTACCCGTTCACCGTTGGGTACTGCCACAGCTTCGACGTCGGATCTTCCGCGACGACCGGCTCCGCGAGCGAAAGTTCTTTGGGTTGCGGGGAAACGCGCGCGACGCGGACCGATGTCGGGTGCGGCATCCAAATGTCATACGCGCGCGTCTCCGTCTCGAGCCCCCAGCGCTTCATTTGCTCGATGACGTAATCGCGTGTCCGTGCTTGGGCTGGCGTGCCCGCAACGTGCGTTTCGCGCGACAACTCCTTCGAATAGGCGGCCGCGTTCGTGGGCGACGGACGTTTGATGGCGCTTGCCTCAAGGTCTCGTTCGTGCGCGGCGCCGGTCGCCGTGTAGCCAACCAGGCCTTGTTGCGCTGCCGCCGATACACTCGCGCAGCCGAGGAGCGCGAGAACGATGCGAATTCGCACGTGGAGATTCCGTGTGAGATGGGTGAACCAAAGAACCGAACGGACGGACGTGCTGCTCACTCGTGTTGATCGAGCGCCGCGCGAATCGCCATGCGGAGACGATCCTCACGACCAGGAGCGTCGCCGACAGTGGCGGCGATGGCGCCGAACTGTCGAAGCATTTCGCCCTGAAGAAATGTTGCCGTGTCCTTCAAGCCAAGCCCCTCCAACGCGCGCTCCGCCAAATTCCGGAGCATCGTGCGCGTCTCCTCATCGAGTTCGTCCAGAGACGGCGGATTCGCGGGAGGCGGCGCGATACCTCGTCCGCGGTTTCGTCGCGGCGATTCCCAGAGCGCCGAAAGCGGCGCGAGCGTGACGGCGAACGATCCGGGCGTGTGCTCTTGATGGCCGGCAATCACACCGCGGCGTTTGAGCACGTGCAACAAACGAATGACGGCCTCGCGAACGACCGAGACGCCGCCGTCGCTTTGATTTCCGCGGCCGGTAATGATCAACACCTCATCGGCGCGATCGACTTGCTGTTGTCGCAACCACGCTTCGGTCCGGAGTGTAGCGGCATCCGGAGTCGGAAGTGATTCTCGAAGATTGAGCGTCCGCTCAGCACCGAAGCGCACTTCGTCGAAGGCCTGACGAAGGCCCTTGAGCCCCACGCGACGACTCGGCCGGTTCATGCTGGGAATCTATCGCGTGGACAGATCCAGCGGACGATGCGCATCGGCCTACGCGGCCACAGCCGCTCGCGCCTCGAGACGAAGATTCTTCGCGAAGCAGATTTCGTTGCACGCGAAGCGGCGCGCGCAGGCAAGGCAGTCACGGCGAATCTTTTCCGGATAGCGTGCACGATCGACGCGCTGGTAGCCTATGGCCGAGAAGAACGCCGGCTGAAGTGTGAGGGCAAACACGTCGTAGATGTCGCGCTTCATCGCCAGCGTCTCGATCGCGTCGACGATCGCTCTCCCTACGCCACAGCCATGCACCTCGCGCGACACCGCGATCGCCGCTACCTCGGCTACCGACGGCGAGTACTCCTTCAATGCCCCGCAGGCGACGATCTCGCCGCGGCGTGCTTGACCGACGACATAGTCGTCGATTGCCAGCTCCACTATTTCCGGTGTCCGCCGAAGCATGAGCGCTTCGTCGGCGAACACGGCGATCAGCCGCGACACCGCCTCCGCGTCTTCCGGGCGCGCGCGCCGGATGACGATGTCCGCCGTCATCAGAGAATCTCTTCGAGGAGCTGAAGGCCGAGCGCAAGCTCATCGCGCGTGGCAACGAGCGGCGGCAGCAACCGCACGGTGTAGTCGCCCGCGGAGCATGTCAGCAAGCCGGCCGAGAAAGCCTCGGCGACGACATGCGCGGCAGTACCCATGACGTCGATGCCCCAGATGTAGCCGAGACCGCGTACGGCACGAATACGTCCGGTGCGATGCGCGATTTCATTCAACTGCTTGCCGAGCCATTCTCCGTTTTGCGCAACTGCGCGGAGGAGCTCGGGATCCGAGAGACGACCCACGACATAGTTCGCGATCGATGTCACGAATGGCCCGCCGCCGAATGTCGTTCCGTGATCCCCGGGCTTGATCGTCGACGCGATTTCCTCGGTGACGAGCACCGCACCCATCGGCAAGCCGCCGGCGATTGGTTTCGCGAGCGTGAGCATGTCCGGCTCGATGCCAAAATGCTCATAGGCGAACAGCGTTCCTGTTCGACCGAGGCCGCACTGGATTTCGTCGAAGATGAGGGCCACGTCGCGCTCTTTGGTGAGCGCTCGGAGCTCTCGAACAAAGCCGGCGTCGAGCATCCGAACGCCGCCTTCCCCTTGTATTGGCTCGAGGATTACCGCGGCTGCGGTCTCCGGGCTCAATGCGATGGCAAGGTCTTCGATGTCCCGCTCCACGATCGAGATCCCAGGCGCGAGCGGCCGGAACGGAAGCCGATATGACGGCCGATCCGTTGCCGCCAGCGTCCCGAACAGGCGCCCGTGAAACGAACCGCGCAGCGCAAAGATTTCGTGCTTCATGTCGCCACGCGTGCGGGCCCAGCGACGAGCGAACTTGAAGGCGCCTTCGTTGGCTTCCGCTCCCGAATTACAGAAGAACGCCTTCGACGCAAACGAAAGCTCGACGAGCGTCGCCGCGAGTTGCTCGCCAGCCGGCGTCGCGTAAAGGTTCGATACGTGAATGAGGCCATCGGCCGCGGTGTGCAGAGCGGCACGCAGACCTTCGTCTCCGTATCCGAGCGCATTGACGGCGATCCCGCTGACGAAATCCAGGTAGCGTTTTCCGTCGGCATCGATCAGATAGACACCGTCGCCGGCGACGAAGTCGACAGCAGCCCGCTTGTAGTTGCCAAGCAGCGCATCCACGGTCGGCGTTGTGGCAAGCGTCATGTCAGTTCTCCAATGCCTCGTAGGCTGGTACCGCGCGTGTGATCGGCGATCGCGGCGAGATCGGAAATTCGGACTTGCGGTACTCCGCCCTCGATCGCACGGAGGCCTGCTTGCAACTTTGCGCGCATACCGCCGACCGCTGTCCCATTGGCGATTAGCTGGCGCGCAGCAGCGGACGTCAGTTCTGGAATCACTCTGCCATTACACAGAACGCCCTGCACATCGGCAACGAGTAAAAGCTCAGCGGCATGCATCGCCACGGCGATCGCTGCGGCCGCGTCGTCTCCGTTGACGTTCAGCGCGCCGCCGTTCGCGTCGCTGCCGTTGCGACTGACGGGCGACACGACTGGCAAGTAGCCGCCCGATAAGAGATGCCGCAGAAATGCGACGTTCACAGTATTGGGAATGCCGACGTATCCCAGGTTCTGGATGTCGACCGCCGACGCGCCGATGAGCGCAGCGTCTTCGCCTGAGAGACCAACGGCGTCGATTCCGCTTCCCACCAGCAACGCGACGAGACGCTTGTTCGCACTTCCGGACAGCGCCATCCGCACGAGCTCGATATCCTTTGCACTCGTGACTCGCCGACCATCGACGAACGTGCTCTTCTCGCCAAGCGCCGCCTGAAGCGTTGTGACTTCGTCGCCGCCGCCATGGACCAGCACCAGCTCGCGGGCCCCGCGATTCCACCCCGATGCAATCGCATCGGCCAGTCGCGGGTCGCTCTGCGGACGTCCACCGATCTTGATGACGCGAGTCATGCCGGGAGCCCCGCGATTTCGTCGAGGCCGAGCATCAGGTTCGCATTCTGCACCGCTTGGCCGGCGGCGCCCTTGACGAGGTTGTCGATCGCGGACGTGATCAGCAGGGTCGGCGTCCGCATTCCCTCGAGGAGCGTCGCGGAAATTCGAACGACATTGCGATGCAGAACGTCGCGCAGCGACACCGGCGTCTCCGATAGCTCAATGAACGGCTCCGTTCCATACGCGTCGCGCCACGGCGCCAGCGTGTCGTCGAGCGGCTCGGTCAGCGGTACGGTGATCGTCGACAGGATGCCCCGCGCGACCGGCAGGAGGTGCGGAGTGAAAATGAGATCTGCGTTCGCTCCCCACGACTCGAGCGTTGCGCGCATCTCCTTGAGATGACGGTGGGTATTGCCCACGCCGTACGCGCGAAAGTCGTCGCTGACCTCGGCGAAGAGCAGCTCGCGCTTTGGAGAGTTGCCCGCGCCTGTGACGCCGCTGGCGCAGTTGGCAACGATCGCCGCGCCATCGGCGATCAGTCGGCGTTTGATGAGCGGCGCGAGTGCGAGGAGAATCGAGGTCGGATAGCATCCAGGATTCGCGACGACGTTCGCGCCAACAATGACTTGACGATTGAGCTCGGTGAGTCCATAGGCTATTCCTTCGCAGCCGTTGCCAGGCCGCAGATCCGCCGATAGATCAACCCCGCGAGCGCCGAATGCCTGAGCGCGCGCCATCCAATCCTTCGAGGCCCCATGCGGCAACGCACTGAACACCAACTCAGCGTCGCCCAATGGAGCATCTTCGGTCGCGACGAACCCAATGGGGTGTCCAGCGACCCGAATGGTCACGCCGCGCTGTTCGTTCGCCGTAGCAAAGGCGAGCGACAGCCTCGGGTGGCCCGCAATGAGTGCACAGAGCTCGCGGCCCGCATAACCGCTGGCCCCGAGCACGCCGACAGGAATCTTATTCACAAACAATGCATAACGATGCATACTTCCGAAGTCAATGCTTTCGAGCGTCAGTTTGTTAGCCCAGCGCGCGCCCGACGACTCACCACAAGACTTCGATGAGCAAAAAGCGCGATCGACAAAACGCCGTACGTCAGCTGATCGGAAGCCGCCAGATCTCGAGCCAGGAGGAGCTGAAGCACCTTCTGCTCGCAAAGGGGCTGACTGTTACCCAAGCGACATTGTCGCGCGATCTTCGCGACTTGGGTGTGGTGCGCGCGCCGTCGGAGGGCGGTGTACGGTATTTGCTTCCGGCGATGGTGTCCGACGACTCTAAACCTTCGCTGGACGGCCTCTTACCTCAACTCTTCTCGCGGATCGATGGCGTCGGCGAGCTGATCGTGCTGCATACATTGCCGAGCGGTGCGCAGCCGATTGCGGAGGCGGTAGACGCGCAGGGTTGGCCCGAGATCATTGGAACGTTGGCCGGCGAGAACACGATTCTGATCGTGTGCCGCTCGGCTGAGGCCCGGCGGGTGTTGAGCGATCGCCTCGTTGCTCTGGCTCGCGGGGCGGGACGACTCGGTGCATCGCGGCAAGATTCGGCGGCAGCTTCTCTTGACTCGCCGCCAAAAAGTGATTAAATATGCGCTCTTAATGCATAAACTTGCGAACCGAGGAGCGCGTATGCCCCGCACCATCGTCCTAGCCTATTCCGGCGGACTGGACACTTCGATCATCGTACCCTGGCTCAAGGAGAATTACGGCGGCGCTCGTGTCATCTGCGTCGCCGCCGACATCGGCCAAGGCAGCGACGAATTGTCGGGCGTTCGGGCGAAGGCGCTCGCTTCCGGCGCCGACGAATGCTACGTGGAGGACCTCCGCGAGGAATTCGTCGAGTCTTTCATCTACCCGACGTTGCGCGCTGGGGCGATCTACAACCGCAAGTACCTATTGGGCACTTCAATGGCACGACCGCTCATTGCGCGTCGTCAGGTGGAGATCGCGCGGCAAGTCGGCGCCGATGCCCTGGCGCACGGCTGCACGGGCAAAGGAAATGACCAAGTTCGTTTCGAGCTGACGTTTGCTGCGTTTGCTCCCGAGCTTCCGGTCATCGCTCCGTGGCGTGAATGGGACATTCGTAGCCGGGAGGATGCGATCGCATACGCGGAGGCACGCGGCATTCCGATCGCGGCGACGCGTCAGAAGATCTATTCGCGCGACGCGAATCTTTGGCACCTGTCACACGAAGGCGGTGTGCTCGAGGATCCGAACGCCGCTCCGCCCGATGATCTCCTCATGCTCACCCGTCCGGTCACCAAGGCGCCCGACATTCCCGAGAAGGTCGTCATCGGATTCGAGAAGGGGACGCCCATTTCGGTCAATGGCGATCGGCTCGCTCCCGTCGAGCTGATCTCCATCCTCAACGCCATTGGAGGAAAGCACGGTGTCGGCGTCGTCGACCTCGTGGAGGATCGCCTCGTCGGAATGAAGTCGCGTGGCGTGTATGAGACGCCAGGGGGATCGTTGCTCTACACGGCCCACTCCGAGCTCGAACAACTCGTTCTCGATCGCCGGACACTCGCGGCGAAGGACATGATCGCGCCACGGTATGCGGACCTTGTCTACGAAGGCCGGTGGTGGACGACGGAACGGGAAGCGTATGACGCATTCGTGAACGTGACGCAGGAGCGCGTGAGCGGAACGGTTTCGTTGCGTCTCTACAAGGGTTCGACAGCCGTCATTGGTCGTGAGAGTGAGCATGCGCTCTACGACGAACGATTCGTCACGTTCGGCGAAGACGATGTGTACGAGCAAAGCGACGCCGCGGGCTTCATTCGTCTCTTCGCGTTGCCGGCGCGCGTGCGCGCGCTCAAAGATCAGGAGCTTGGCCTCACCCAAACCACGCCGCCCGTTGTCGAGGAGGCCCCGGCCGAGCCGGCGCTTCAGATCGCGTGACCACGGCGGCATTCGCCGCGGCGTCGGCAAAATCACACAAGTTGTGGGGCGGTCGCTTCGCTGGCGGGCCGGCTCCAGCGTTCGATGCGCTCAACAGCTCCATCGGCGTCGACTTTCGTTTGTGGCCCTTCGACGTTCAGCTGTCGAAGGCATGGGCGATGGCGCTGTACAAAGCGAACGTCCTCACGCTCGACGAATGTAATGAGATCGAGGCAGGTCTCGATGCCGTCGCCGCACGTCTGGACGCCGGCGAGCAACCGGTGGCGGGCGATGAGGACATCCACACGCTGATCGACCGGCTCCTTCACGACGAAATCGGCGACACCGCGTCCAAGCTGCATACGGGTCGAAGTCGCAACGATCAGGTGGCGACGGCGACGCGCCTGTGGGCAATGGAAGCCGCGATTCGTCTCGATGCTGCCGTGCGCGAACTACAGCAAGTGATGATTGACCAGGCGCACGGCCTGGAGACGGCCTTGATGCCGTCATACACGCACATGCAGCGAGCCATTCCGGTCTCGGGCGCGCACTGGCTGCTGGCGCACTTTTGGCCATTGGAGCGCGATCGCACCAGGCTCCGCGCTGCACAGCGCTCGGCCGGCGGTCTTCCACTCGGCTCGGGGGCGGTCGCCGGATGCGCGTATCCGGTCTCGCGCGTGCTCCTTCAGGGAAGTCTCGGCTTCGGCGCACTGACGCAAAATTCTATTGACGCCGTGAGCGATCGCGATTTTGTTGCGGAGCTCCTGTTTTGCGCGACGATGATTGGCACGCATTTGTCGCGTCTTGCCGAAGACTTGATCATCTACGGCTCGAGTGAGTTCGGCTTCGTTCGGTTCGGCGACGCGTATTCATCCGGATCGAGCATGATGCCGCAAAAGCGCAACCCCGACGCGCTCGAGCTTGCGCGTGGGTCTGCCGCGCGAATGCTAGGGAACCTCACGACGCTCCTCGCAACGCTGAAAGGATTGCCGAGCAGCTACAACAAGGATTTGCAGGACGACAAGCGCGTGCTGTTCGACGCGGTCGACACGTTGTTGCTGGTGTTGCCCGCAGTGGCCGGCGCCCTCGCCGAGTGTGATTTCGATACGCAGCGTATGCGCGCCGCCCTCTCGAGCACGATGATGGCGACGGACCTCGCGGATTACCTCGTTCGCAAGGGCGCGACTTTCCGCGAGGCACACGGCGCGGTGGGTCATTTGATCCGCCAATGCGAGGAGGGCGGCCTCGATCTGCACACGCTGCCATTCGCGGCATTTTCGGCGGCCCATCCTCTCTTTGAGCACGACGTCTTCGACGCCCTGTCTGCACTGCAGTCAGTCGAGCAACGCGAGGTCGAGGGCGGGACCGGTCCGAGCGCCGTACGCGGACAGCTCGAAGCGGCACAGAGGGCACTCGTCTAGGCAACGATGTTTTAGGAAACGCAATTACTAGAACTAGAATGCCACGCCAAAGCTGATCGGGACGAAGCGAACAGCCGTGTTCGAGACGGTGTGATAGCGTGCCTCGACATAGGCGGAGAAACCACTCAGCGGAAATTCAAATCCGCCGCCGACGTTCCAACCGATGTTGGTCTGGCTTTCGCTCGAGAAAAATGGCTCGCGCGTGCTGTAGTAACCGATGCCGCCGATGAGATACAGGCTGCTCGTGTTGTTCCGGCTGCCCGCGGCGAGATCGTAGATCGCGTTGCCTGTGATGCCGCTCGCGTGCGACTTATCGCTCGTGCCGCGCTCATTGAACTCGTTGTAGATCCCTTCGGCGCGGAAGCCGAGGGAAGATCCGGGTTGCTTCATGCCGAGTCCAACGATCACGTTGTAACCGGCGTCGTTTCGATCTCCGAACGCTCCGGTCGGTAGTGTGAGTCCGGCCCCCACATTGAAATGCGTGGTGTTCGCCTGCGCAGACGCGAGCATTGGTACTGCGAGCAGGGCGACGGCGACAACGCTGAACGGTATGGTTCGCGACACTGAGTTCTCCTGGGCGGTCGGTGACTGGTCATCCAGATTTGTGCCAAGCTAGGGGTTTGGTTCGGCGGCGGGCTTGCGGTTCGGCGGGGAATTGTAAGGTGTTGGCCGGCGGTGCATTATCCTTTTGGGTGAGGATATTTATGGCTCGGGGCCTGAAATGATGTATCCTTATATTTTAGGATATTATGGCCAGACTCTACCACGTTGAAATCGCTAGACATGCAGCCGGTGCTGATCCGAAATGGGTCGATAACCTACTGTCTCACTTTTCCGTCCCGGGGGTTGAAAGTGCGCGACAAGGCGTCGCTCGAAGAATCACCTTGAGTGGGGTGTATCATGTCGCCTTGATTCGCCGACTCAACCGTGAGCTGGGCGTGTCCGTCTCGAGTGCCGTGGCCCTGGCGAGCCGTCTTCTGGCGAGCGACTCGGCGCGAGCCTCTGTCGCACCAGGGCTGGAACTCCATATCGACCGCTCAGCGCTCGAGCGCGACGTCGATCGGCGAGTCAGCGAGTCGGTCGAGTCCAGCAGTCGGCCACGGCGTGGTCGTCCGCCGCGTCGCCGAGGTGAATAGATCGATCTCAACGCAAACGGGGCGCCTCAGCGAGGCGCCCCGTTTGCACATCGTGTTCGCATCGAGAGTGGTGCGCGGTCAGCCCGCGGCCACCTTGCTCACGTTCTCCGCGGCAGGTCCCTTCTGGCCCTGTACGAGGTCGAATTCGACGGGGTCGCCCTCGGCGAGCGTCTTGAAGCCGCTGCCTTGGATGGAGCTGTAGTGGACGAAGCAGTCCTTATCTCCGCCATCTGGTGTGATGAATCCAAAACCCTTGGCGTCGTTGAACCACTTCACCTTTCCGGTCGCGCGCATGTCCCACTCCTGAAAGAACTCTCCGTCACAACACCATGTTGTGCGGCTAAAAACGCTGAAACCCATTGTCCGGCACCCCCGGATTTCTCAGGTTCCAGGCGCCGGCCAAGGTAGCAATGCCAGGAATGTCGGTCAAGCGCCTGCCGAAGGCAGCTCGTCTCACGCAGTATCTTTCGTTCGCACATATCACCGAGGAGCGCTGCGTGCCATTCGGAAGTCGGCGACGGACCGTGACGACACTAGTCGGAGGAGTGCCGATTGGCTCTTCCGCCCCGATCGTCGTTCAGTCCATGACGAATACGGATACCGCGGACGCGCCGGCAACCGCTGCCCAGGTCATCGCCCTGGCGAGTGCCGGTTCTCAGCTCGTGCGTGTCACGGTAAATAACGAGGAGGCGGCCGCTGCGGTCCCGGAAATCGGGCACCGCGTCCGAGATGCCGGGGTCGAAGTGCCCATCGTTGGAGATTTCCATTACAACGGTCATTTGCTGCTCGCGAGATATCCGGACTGTGCGCGCGAGCTCGCGAAGTACCGAATCAACCCTGGGAACGTTGGCAGCAAGCGTCGGGATGAGAATTTTCGAACGATCGTGCAGATCGCCGTTGACAACGGCAAGCCGGTCCGGATCGGGGTCAACTGGGGATCGCTCGACCAAGATTTGCTGACCCAGATGATGGACGACAACGCACGTCGCGCCGAGCCGGTCGACGCCAAGACCGTGTACATCGAGGCGATGTTGGCGAGTGCATTACGATCGGCCGAACTAGCCGAGGACGCCGGGCTCCGTCACGATCAGATCATCATCTCCGCGAAAGTGTCCGGTGTGCAAGACTTGGTCGAGGTGTATCGGCGGTTGGCCGCGCGCTCCGATTATCCGCTCCATCTCGGGCTCACCGAAGCCGGCATGGGCATGAAAGGCGTCGTCGCGAGCACCGCGGGTCTGTCGATTCTACTGGCTGAAGGCATCGGTGACACGATTCGCGTCTCGCTCACGCCGAAGCCCAATGGCGATCGCACGGAAGAAGTTCTCGTCGCGCAACAGATCTTACAGTCGCTGGGGCTCCGCAGCTTCACGCCGCAGGTGACCGCGTGCCCTGGTTGCGGACGAACCACCTCGACGTTCTTCCAACACATGGCTGAGGACATTCAGACGTACATTCGCGAACAGATGCCCGCTTGGCGCGATCAGCGCCCGGGCGTCGAGGAGCTCAAGGTCGCGGTCATGGGGTGCGTCGTCAACGGACCGGGCGAGTCGAAGCACGCGAACATCGGAATTTCGCTTCCGGGAACGTTCGAAGAGCCAAAAGCACCGGTGTATGTCGACGGCAAGCTGATGACGACGCTGCGCGGCGACACGATTGTGCCCGATTTTCTGAAAATTCTCGAGGAATACGTCGCCACGCACTATGCGCCGGCGACACCTGTCACCGCCTAGTGAGCGAGCGCTACGAGGAGGATGCCGACACGGTGTCGTCGGTCCACGCTTCGAGATCGACGACGACTTGTCCTAGCTCCTGCATGATCTCGCCGGTGAAACCAAGCTCTTTCAGTCGGTCGTAGAC
>JAICYT010000234.1 GCA_025934075.1 Gemmatimonadaceae bacterium | reverse complement strand
GGAGGGGCGCGTTCGTGCGACCGGCGCGCTGCGCGAACGCGGCGTGAGAAAGCGCGAGATATAGAACGGCGGCGGTAGCGAAACGGAAGGACGTCGCACACACGTCGCCTCGGTCGTCGGCACGATGAAGGCGATGCTCGCTCACGGCATGATTCTGCACGATTCGGCAGAGCAGAGCGCGCAGTCGCACCAACAGATCCTCATCCGACAAGTGGCGAGGCAGCGGCCTGGATGAGCTGATACTGAACGAGCCCTCGGTCAAAATGCAGATAGGGGCGCACGGGGCCTCACGTGGCGCGGTAGGCGACGACCCTGTGGCGGGAAGGACGGCGCGAATATGTTGACGGTGTACAAGTCGCGCAATGATCGACGAGACAATGACCGAACACCGGAAGAACCACATGCGAAGCGTTTTCGTCGGCACTCTGGCAGTTGTCACGTTGGTGTCGAGCACCGCGACAGCGCAGAGTCCCGATTGGACCGAGCCGTTCCCCGCGTTTCACATCGCCGGGAATCTGTACTACGTCGGCAGTCGAGGACTCGCGACGTATCTGATCGCGACACCGGCGGGTCACATCGTGATCAACAGCGATCTGGAAGCCAATGTCCCGATGATTCGCGCCAGCGTCGAGAAGCTCGGGTTCAAGTTCACCGACATCAAAGTGCTGCTGATCAGCCACGCGCATTGGGATCACGACGCCGGCAGCGCGATGATCAAACAGCTGACGGGCGCGAAGTACATGGTGATGGACGCCGACGTTCCGGTCGTCGAGTCCGGAGGCAAAGACGATTTCCAGTACCGCAGCACTCCGACATCGCTCTATCCAGCAACGAAGGTCGACCGCGTGCTGCACGATGGCGATGAGGTCAAGCTCGGCGAGGCTGTGCTGGTCGCGCATCTGACGCCGGGCCACACCAAGGGGTGCACGACGTGGACGATGAAGGCCAAAGAAGGCGGCAAGGAGTACAACGTCGTCATCGTCGGAAGCCCGAACGTGAATCCCGGTTACAAGCTCGTCGACAACGCGAAGTATCCGCAGATCGCGTCGGACTACGAGCGCATGTTTCGAGTTCTCAAATCGCTGCCGGCGGACATCTTCCTCGGCGCGCACGGCGCATATTTTGGGATGGAGGCGAAATTCGCTCGTTTGAAGGATCGCGCTCCGTCGCCATTCATCGATCCGGAGGGATACAAGAAGTTCGTCGCCGAGAAGGAGCAGGAGTTCCGGACCGAGCTGGCGAAACAGCGGCAGCAGAGACACTGAGGCACGGCTGTCGACCCCAGCACGCTGGGGGCGTGGCCGGATCCACGCGCTCCTGGAGCTGACTCGGCGGTGTCGACAATGGCGTGGGCGACTTACATTCTGATGGCCCGCGCGTGCAGACGCCTGACAACGTCGCCATTTTCCAGGATGCCATGGATGACACCGACTCGTTCGACGCGGCGATCGCGACGCGCATGACGCGGGGTTGCGCGTGAGCGAGCCCCTCCAAGATCGCGTCGTCGCCGCGATCGGCCATCAGTACGAGATCGAGAGCGAGGTCGGCCGAGGCGGGATGTCGGTCGTCTACCGCGCGCGCGACCTGCGACTGAATCGATCGGTCGCGATCAAAGTGCTGCCGCCGCAGCTCGCCTACGACCCGGCGATCCGCACGCGGTTCACGCGCGAAGCGCAGACGTCGGCACATCTCGCACATCCCCACATCGTGCCGATCTTCGACGTCGGCGAGCACGACGGCATCGCTTACTTCGTGATGTCGATGGTGACCGGTGGCAATCTCGCGTCGCACCTCGCGCGCGAGCCGCGTCAGCCGATCAACGAAGTTCGCCGAATTCTCGCCGAGATCGCGGATGCATTGGCGTACGCGCATCTGCGCGGCGTCATTCACCGTGACATCAAGCCCGACAACATTCTGCTCGACGGCAACAGCGGACGCGCGATGGTCACCGACTTCGGCATCGCGCGCGCGATGGAGGGCGGCACGCGTCTCACGGCCACCGGCATCGCCGTCGGTACGCCGACCTACATGTCGCCCGAGCAAGCAGAAGGCGATCGCGAGATCGATGGCCGCAGCGACATCTACTCACTCGGCGTCGTTGCGTATCAAATGCTCACGGGTCGCGTGCCGTTCACCGGCGGCAACTCGATGGCGCTGCTTCTCAAGCACCTCACCGAGCGTCCGCGGCCGATCGCCGAGCTGCGACCCGAGACACCGCGTTCGTTGCGCGAGGTCATCGAGCGAGCGCTCATGAAGTCGGCCGAAGACCGGTGGCCAACGGCGACGGCGTTGCGCGAAGCACTCATGTCCGATGACATGCCGGGTCCATCGTGGCGCGCCGAGCGACGCGAGCCCGTCCGCTACACGTCGCCGGTCCCGGAGAGTACGCGTCGTGATCGACCGGCGCGCGATGTGCCGGTCGACGTGCGCTCCGTGCCTGTCCGCCGCCCAGCCGCGGACAGTCCCGTCGCACCTTTGGCGATTCGGCGGCCAACCGGAGGCATTGTCCTCGAGCCGGAGCACCTCGCATCGCTGACGCCTGCGCAGCGTGACGATCTCCGACTGTGGCACGGCCGAGTGAATCTGCTCGACCGAGTGAAAGCGGCACGCGGGTATGCCGTGCTCACGCTCGGGGCAATAGGGCTCGGAATCGCTGGATTCGCCGCCGGCGTGAGTGAGGTGCCGCCGTTGGTCCTTGCCCCGATCGTCCCGATCTACATGACGATGAAGTTGCGGCGACGCGCGAAGTCACTGCGTGCGAGTGGTCTCAAGTTCCGTCGCGTGCTGCTGGCTCGCCGCGCCACGCGCGTGTTGCCGGCACCGCCGCCGATGCCCACGGAGCAGCAGCTCGAGAAACTCGCGCCCCGCGAAGTGCTCAACAGCCCGCAAGGTGCCGCGATCCGACGCGCTGCCGAAGATCGCGCGGCGATTCTGGACATCGTCAACAGTCTTCCGAAGACCGACCGCGCTCTGTTGCCGGACATCGAGCCCACGGTGAATGCGCTGGTCGAGCGAGTCGCGGAGCTCGCGCAGATGTACCAGCGGCTCGACCAAAGCATTGAGCCGCAACTGGGCGAGGCGCTCGACCGTCGCATCATGGAGGTCGAGCGTGAAGCCGCTTCGCCGGAAGGCGAGCGACGACTCATCTTGTTGCGGCGCCAGCGTGCGACATACGAGGATCTCGTCGAGCGCCGCACCGCGCTCGGCCGGCAGCTCGACAACGCGGGACTCGCCATCGGCAATCTACGGCTCGATTTGATCAAGCTTCGGTCGTCCGGAGTGCAGGCTGCTTTTTCCGACGTCTCGTCGGCGACCCAGGAAGTGCGTGCGCTGTCGCGTGAGATCGATGCCGTTCTCGACGCCGCCGCGGAGATGAGAGATCTGTGATTGCATGGCCGTCAGGCTGGCGAGTCGAGAAACGGAATCACGACGCCTGAAACGGCGGAGTCGGCGAAAATGTCGTAATGGGTCAACCCTGGTAGAATCGCGAGTCGCGATCTGGGACGACCTGAGCCGTCCCAACCAGGATCCTTCTTGCCGCCGCCGAGCAACCCGAACATCTCGACCGCATGCGCGGGCGGAAAGATGTCGGCGTCACCGGCCACGATCAGCGTCGGCGCGGTGATGCCGGCGACCTCTTTAGAGAAGTCAAAATCGACCTTCATCGCGTCACCCATCTTGCTCAGGAATCGCGGCCAATCCTGTGGCCTGGGCGCGATGCTGCTGTAGAGCTGATACATGGGCGTTTGCTTCATCGCGTCCGCCATCGATTCGTTGACATAGGCCTGCTGCGCGAGAATCTCGGGATAGAAGCCGTCGCGACGGAACGGCGTCGAGACGACGACGAGCCGCGCGACCAATTCAGGGTGGCGAATCGCAGTCTGGAGCGCGACGCCGCCGCCGAGCGAGTAGCCCATGACGTCGACCGGCCCGATTCCGAGGTGCCGGATCAGCGCCGCGATGTCGTCCGCCATGAATTCGACACTGATCGGCCGGTCGATGTCGGCCGTCCGACCGTGGGCCTGCAAGTCAGCCGCGATGACCTGTCGTCCTTTCGCCAACGCCGCCAAGTTGGGACCGAACATCTCGATCGCGCCAAGTCCGCCGTGCAGCAGGACGAGCGGACGCCCCGAGCCGTGAATCTCGTAGTACAGATTGATGCCGTTCACTTCCGCATAGCGGCCGTCGGTGGTTCCTTTCCCCGCCTCACCGCCCCATGGACCTGCGTCCGTCGAAGTCATTGTCCGTGTCCTCTTGATTGATTGGTCGATCTCAAAAGGCCGTTCTATGGATACGACGAATGACATTCGGCAAAATCGACACACGACACCACAGTTCAGACGGCTGTGCAGGCGTCTCCCTGCCAACAGATGAGAGGACGTCGATGACCGCCGATTCGAGGGATGTGCCAGGCACGACCGACGAGCCGATCTCGCGGCGCGAATTCAGCCTCCGTCTTGGCGCCGCGGCTGTCGGCGGCGCAGTGTTGTCTTCCGAGCGCGGTGACGCACTCTCCAAACATTCCGCTCCCCAGATGACAATCCCGTCGACCGCCGCCGATCTCTGCTTCCTCCCCGCCACTGAGCTCGCGGCTCTCCTGCGTACAAAGAAGATCTCGGCGCGAGAAGTCATGCAGGCCCATCTCGCACAGATCGAGCGAGTGAATCCAAAGGTGAACGCGATCGTGACGCTCGTTGCCGATCGCGCGATGGCTGACGCCGCGAAGGCCGACGAAGCGATCGCCCACGGTCGTCCGCGCGGACCATTGCACGGATTGCCCGTCGCTCACAAAGATTTGTTCGACACCGCCGGCATTCGCACCGTCCGCGGATCGCCGTACTATCGCGACAACGTTCCGACGCATGATGCGCCGATCGTCCACCGTATCGCCGCAGCCGGCGCGATCACGGTTGGCAAGACGAACACGCCGGAATTCGGCGCGGGATCGCAGACGTTCAACCCGGTGTTCGGTGCAACACGCAACCCCTACGATGTCACGAAGACGTGCGGCGGCAGCAGCGGCGGCGCCGCGGTGTCGCTCGCTTGCGGCATGGTCCCGATTGCCGACGGCAGCGACACCGGCGGCTCCCTGCGAAACCCCGCGTCGTTTTGCAATATCGTTGGGTTCCGTCCGTCACCCGGCCGTGTGCCGAATGACGCACACACGTGGTCGCCGCTCGCCGTATCCGGACCGATGGGGCGCAACGTCGCCGACGTCGCGTTGCTCCTGAGTGCAATCGCCGGACCGGAGCCTCACGACCCATTGACGATCAACGAAGATCCGGCGCAGTTCGCGCGACCGCTTGGTCGCAACTTCAAGGGCGTGCGCGTCGCATGGTGGAAAGGGCTCGGCGGAATTCCATTCGAGGCGGAGATTCGGCGCGTCGTCGACGACAATCGCAAAGTATTCGAGTCGCTCGGGTGCATCGTCGAAGAGGCGGAGCCGGACTTCAGCGGCGTCGACATCGCATTCCCGACGCTGCGACATCTCTCGTATCACAGCGGCTACGCCGCGTTGGCGAGAGAACATCCCGACATGGTGAAGGACACGATCAAG
>JAICYT010000043.1 GCA_025934075.1 Gemmatimonadaceae bacterium | reverse complement strand
TGAAGATCATGTCGAGGTGAATCGCCGTGTTCTCCTTCGGCATGACGACGACGATCACGTCGCGAACCTCCGTTTGTTCGAAGAAGAGGCACGCGAGCTGGTCGATCGCCGCCGGGCTCGATCGCTCACTGAACCCGATCACCACCAAATCTCGACGGAGTGGATGCACGTCGCCGCCTTCGACCGTGTAATTCACGCGGCGCTCCGCCGAGCCGTCATAGAGGACGCCGGAATTGGCGAGGGCCGGGTGGTGCATGAAGATCGCCTTCATGATGATTGCTTCCGTCCACCGGATCGCGTACCGCATCGATCCGATGAGCACCCGATCGCCCGCGACGATGCAGCTGTCACGCGTGAAGAACATGTTTGGCAGCGGCGGGAGGACATAGCCGGGCTCGTTCAGCGCTTTGGCGATCAGTCCAGGCGGCTCATCGCGCCCTTCGACGAGCATCTGCACCAGAGCATCCGCACCGAGCTCGCTGATGTCGCGGGCCAACGGCTCGGACGGTACGATGTCCATCGTCTCGCGGATCAGCAGGTCACGCACCTCGTCGTTCGCGAGCGTTTCGGCCAACAGCGTTCGGACCTGAAGAACCGTGGTGAATCGCTCCAGAATGGCGATGAAACGGCGATGCTCGCGTTGCGCCGACTCCGCCTCGATGATGTCGTCGTAGAGGTAATCAGCGCGGTTGCTGGGAGTTACGGCGAGGAGCTCGGGCCCCGGCGAGTGCACCAGCACGCTGCGCAAGCGACCGATCTCGGACGACACATGGGCGGGCATGGCGCAAAGCTAACGCGCGCTCAACCGCTGGTGCAGGCAGAGAGCCTTCTTTAACTTGTGAATGAATTCACAAGCCCCGTGTCTCCGTGAAGCGTATTGCAGATTCCACGGTCCGACGCCTCTCGGCGTACCTCCGATTTCTGGAGGACTTCGAGACCCGCGGACTGTCGACCATATCGAGCGAAGAGCTCGCGAACCGAGGTGGCACGACATCGGCTCAGGTACGAAAAGACCTGTCCTTTTTCGGATCATTCGGCAAGCGGGGCCTCGGCTACTCCGTGCCCGAGCTCGCCGGCCGTCTGCGCGAAATCCTCGGCCTGGGGAAAGAGTGGCGCGTCGTCATCGTCGGCGCCGGTAAGATCGGCGCCGCGCTCGCGCAGTACCGGGGGTTTCGGCATCGCGGATTCAACATTCTCGCCGCGTACGACAACAATCCCGACAAGATCGGGCGCAAGCTCGAGGGCATTCCTGTTCGAGACATCGAACAGCTCGAGCGAGACATCCAGCGGGACAAGCCCGACATCGTCGTGTTGACGGTTCCGGGCGACGAGGCGCAGGACGTCGTCGACCGCGTCGTGAAGGCTGGGGTCAAAGCAATTCTCAACTTCGCGCCGGCGCAGCTTCACGCGCCGGTCGACGTCGCGATCAAGACGGTGAACATGGCGATGGAGCTCGAAGGCTTGAGCTTCGCGCTCACGAATCGCGAATAGCGAGGCCCGCGGCGCGGACGACCCGAGCGAAGTCCTCCGGCGACAATGTCTCGGGGCGCGCCGCCGCATCAATGTGCGCGGCCTCGAGTAACGCTCCGGCCCGTTCGGCGTCGATCGACAGCACTTCGCGCAGGACGCGACGCATTTGCTTGCGTCGCATCCCGAATGCGTCGCGGACGAAACGGCGAAATCCTTCCTCTTCTTCAGGCTGCACGACCGGATCCGTCCGCGGATCAATGCGGATTGCCGCGCTCTCGACTTTTGGTGGAGGCAGGAACGAACCTGGCGCGACACGAAACAATAGCTTCGCGTTCGCCACACCTTGCACGTTGGCCGACAGCGCACCGTAGTCGTCGGACCCAGGAGCGGCGACGATGCGCTCTGCGACCTCTCGCTGCACCAGGTACACGGCGCGATCCGGGCGAGGACGCTCGAGTGCATGAAAGAGAATCGGCGTCGTGATGTAGTACGGCACGTTCCCGACGAGCCGAAACGGACCACCCGCGACATCGCGCAAGTTCACGGTGAGCACGTCAGCCTCGATGACGGTCACCGATGACGCCGTCGCATATCGTTCGCGAAGCTTGGCAGCCAATGCGCGATCGTACTCGATCAGGATCAGTCGTCGTGCCGCCGGAAGCAGAAGCTCGGTGAGACTCCCCCGCCCTGGCCCAATCTCGATCACAGTTTCGCTGCCGGTCAGCTCGAGCGCGTCGACGATGCGTTGCAGGATGCGACGGTCGTTGAGAAAATGCTGGCCGAGCGTTTTGCGAATGGGCGGGTTGCCGCGCGGAGCGTGGCCGTCGCGGGGAGCGCTCACCCGGCCACCTACGTGCGAACGAGAACGATCGTCAGATCGTCGCGGCGGGGCGCGCCTTCTGTGTGCGACTCGAGTACCTCGAACGCACGCCCGAGTATCTCGTCCGGAGTGGAGTGCCGGTGCTCCCGCAGGACATTGAGGATGCGCTCTTCGCCTAAGCGCTCGCCGTCGCGATTGCGCGCGTCGCTCACACCGTCGGTGAACAGCACGAGAAGATCCTTGCCCGGCCTCCAGGGACGGTGCGTGGTGAGCGGCCGACTCTCATCCATGCCGAGCGGCGGATCGCTCGCCGCGAGCCGCTCGAGACCATGCTCCTCTGACAACAAGAATGCGTGCGGATGTCCGGTATTCGAGTAGCGGAGCTCTTGCGCCACGGGATCGATCACCGCGTAGAACGCCGAGATGAACATCTCCGTCGTCGTGAGCTCGTCACGCAAAGTCGTGAAGAGCGAGTGCAGCATGTCGCCGGGATCGAGATTCGTCTGGGAGTGAATCGCCGCGGCGCTCATGGTCAGCGCCATGATCAACGCCGCTTGGTATCCGTGGCCCGACACATCGCCGATCATCACACCGGTTTTAGCACCGCCGAGTCTGAACAGATTGTAGAAGTCGCCGCCGACGCTTTCCGCGGGGACGACGCGAGCGGCGACGATCGCGTCCGGCGCCACGATCGTATTGTTCGGCAACAGCTTCATCTGCAGGTCGTGCGCGAGCTGCATCTCGTGCGCGAGGCGCTGCTGGTCGACAGAGGCGCGCACGAGTCGCGTGTTCTGAATCGCGGTCCCAATCTGCGTCGCGATCGCGGCGATGAGCTTTTGGTCGCCCGCGGAGAACATGTGACCCGAGCGGCGATCGGACAGGTTCACGACGCCCAATGGCTCGGCGCCGTGCGGCGGCGGCGCCGTCCACATGATCGGAATCGAAAGCATCGCGCCCCGACGATAGCTCGATTCCTCCGGGCAATAATGCTCGTTCCCTTCAGCGAGCATTGGGTGCTGGGTCCGAAAGACGCGCGCGCTGACGCTGCATGGATCGTCGACACTGATTGGCTGCACCGACGCGAGGTCGACACCGAGGGCGGCGACTGCCTGCAGCGTGTTGGTCGCGCGATCGTGCACGAGCACCGATGCGCGCCGTGCACCGACGGTCTCGGAGACTTCTTTCAGGATGGTCTTCGCCGCCTCGTCGAGCGACACGGTGCGGCCGAGTATCTCGCTGATCGTGTAGAGGAGATTGATTTCCTCGTACCGCTCGGCGAGCTCGTTGGCCGCGTGCTCGACCTCGAGCGCCGACTGCAAATACTGCGTGACGACCGGCAGCAAGAAATTCATGAAGTCTTGCAGTTGCACGTCGGTGCGCAGGCATGGTCCGAGCGCAACCCACGCGTGTCGCGGGCCTGGCACCGCGGCAATGAGGACGTCGCCGTCCGATGACGCAACGATCTGTGCGCCTTCAGCCGGTACGGGATAGCGCGAGGGAGTTGGCGCGTTCGCGGTACCCGCTTCGAGCGTTGGCGCGGCATCGAGCGCACCAAGCCGCATCCAAACGCCCGCCTCGCATTGCGTGGCGTTGTAGAACGCGGCGAGAACGCTCGCGAGCTCGGTCATTCCCGGCGCAGTGTCATCCGGACAACGCTGCCGTGTGCCGCTTCGATTCGCTCGACACGGTCCATCAGCTTTCGCATGAGGAACAACCCGCGTCCGTCTTCGCGATCGACATTTCCCGGCGTCGTGGGATCGATCAGCGACGCGTCGAGATCGAACCCTTCTCCTTCATCCGCGACTTCGACGACCAATCGGACGTGGTCGACTTCGGCCCGAACGTGAACGTGCTTGGCCGGATCGTCGTGGTTGCCACGAAGGATCGCGTTGGACAACGCCTCGGTGAGCGCGACCGGCACGTTGAGCATGATCTGCCGCTGTGCGTAGTCCAGCTCCTGACACTCGCGGCGGACCAACTCGACGACGCGCTCGATCAAGCGAACGTCGCTGGGGATGTCGACTTCGACGACTCGGACTTCGTCGCCGGGGCGTTCTTCGTCGGCAATGGCTGGCATTCGTGAATGATAACGCTAATCGTGACTCGTGGCTCGTGGCTCGTCAAACCAGCAACGAGTCACGAGCCACGATCGCGATGCAGCTATGTGAAGGAGTCGGGTGGGCGAGAGCGGCCTCGGATCAGAAGCTTTGGAGCGCTCGCTCGCGTGTGTCGGCAATCTGAAAGAGTGTATCGAGCTTGGTGAGCTCGAACAACGTCTTCAGATCGTCGTTGAGATTGGCCAGGCGCAGCTCGCCGCCTTGCTCGCGAATCTTCTTCGAGAGCGAGACCAGCACGCCGAGACCCGAGCTGTCGATGTAACCGGTCTGCGAAAAATCGATGAGAAACTTGCGCTCGCCCCGCTCCAGCTCATCGAGGACTTTTTGTTTGAGCTCCTGTCTGTTGCCCACAATCAGCTGGCCTTCAACATCAACCACGACGACCTCTCCGTCTTTCTTGATCGAGAAGCTCATGTCGTACTCTCCTGGCGGGACACGTTCGTTGCCATCGACTGGTCCGCGACTTGGAGCGCGGTGATGGCTGCTACGTTGACAATGTCATCTACCACGGCACCGCGCGACAGATCACTGCACGGGTGCCGCAGGCCCTGAACGATCGGACCAATGGCGCTCGCACCAGCCAACCGCTGGACCAACTTGTACGCGATATTTCCTGCGTCGAGCGATGGAAACACGAGCACATTCGCCCGGCCGGCGACCGAACTGTCCGGCGCCTTTCGGGAAGCGACCAAACTGGCGAGTGCAGCGTCCCCTTGCAATTCTCCGTCCACAGCGAGGTGAGGCGCACGCGACCGAACTTCAGCCACCGCCGCGCGCACTGAATCGACCGATGGACCTGCCGCACTTCCCTTCGTACTGAACGACAGAAACGCGACGAGCGGCTCATCGCCGACGATCCGCACCCGATCGGCGGCCGCGGCAATGGCGATGTCGGCCAACTCGGTTGCCGAAGGATAGCGAACCACAGCGCAATCGGTGAAGGTCAGCACTTCGGGATCGGCGGTGCCGCGGAAGGCTGGCACCACCATGTAGAACGAGCTGGAGATCGTCCGCACACCCGCCTGGGGGCCGATCATCCAGAGCGCCGCCCTGATGACGTCTCCCGTTGTGTGGGTCGCGCCGGCGACGCAGGCTTCGGCTTGTCCATCGGCGACGAGTGCATCGGCGAAAAAGAGCGGCGTGTGGAGAAGCTCTTGCGCAACATCTTTTGTGAGCTTGTCGGCGCGCCGCTCATGCAGACGCTCAGCGGCTCGAGCGGTGAGGGTGTCGGACGCCGGATCGCGGACTTCGACTCCAAGCGCGCGAACGCTCGCGTGTGATTCCGGCATCGCCGGGTCGAGCACGACAATGGGCTCGACGATGCGTTGGCGGTGCAATTCGACGACGGCCGCCCGCGTGCGCTCATCGTGCGCTTCCGGAAACACGACTCGCCGCACCGACGCGGCGGCGCGCGCATGCAGGTCGGCCAGAAAACTCATCGCGCGCCGGTCTTTGCTCGCAAGGCGGTGGCGACTGCTGGATGCACCAGGCTCGACACGTCGCCGCCATAGCGCGCGATCTCGCGGACCAGGCTCGCGCTGATGTACGTCGTGTCCAACGACGGGACCATGTACACGGTCTCCAGTCGCGGCGAGAGATGCCGGTTCATGAGTGCCATCTGATACTCATATTCGAAATCACTCACGGCGCGCAACCCGCGGATCAGCAGCCTGGCGTTTTCCCGCGCCGCGAACTCGACCAACAATCCGTTGAAGCTCTTGACCTCGATCCGCTCATGTCCGCCCACCGCCTCACGAATGAGCTCGACGCGTTCGTCCGCCGCGAACAACGGCTGCTTCGATGAATTCGTGGCGACGGCGACGATCAGCCGATCGACGAACTCGAGGCTGCGCAGAATGAGATCTTCGTGGCCCCGGGTGATGGGATCGAAGCTGCCGGCGTAAATCGCTATCCTCACGAGAAACCAGAGTGGAGGGTGGAGGGTGAGGGTGAAGGGAAAGTGCGCGGCACTGCGCGCCGCTCAACTGCATTAGAACCTACTGCCGCTGTGGTTGGCGCCGAAGTCGCACCGCGCCCTCGAGCGCCAAGGGCGCTTAGTCAAAGGCGCTTATATGGAGTCAAGCGCCGCAGGCGCCATCCTTTCCTCCACCCCGTGATAAATCGTTATCGCCGTCCCTCCGTAGCGCCGGACATTGCCGTCACCGGGCAGCACCTCGTTCGACCTGTGCTCGATGCCGATGAGAGTCGCGAACGGAACGGCCAGCCACCGCTCGGCCAATCGGGTGGCCAGACCGAGGTCGTACGGAGGATCGGCGAACGCGACGTCGTACGCGCCAGGGCCGAGGTGCCGAACAAATGCGAGGGCGTCGGCGCGATGCAGGGTCGCCTCCTCCCCCGCTCCGAGCGCGGCGACATTGGAACGGACCGCAGTCAAACTTTTCGCGGCGATGTCCACGAAGTCGACGTGCTGGGCACCGCGCGAAAGCGCCTCCAATCCGAGTGCTCCTGAGCCGGCGAACAAGTCCAACACGCGCGCGTCCGGTAAATGAGGATTCACGATGCTGAGCCACGCTTCGCGGACACGATCCCCGGTCGGCCGCACGCGTTCGTCGCGCGGCGCTTCGATTTTCCGTCCGCGCCATTTGCCGGCGACGATGCGCACTTACGCGGCGTCCGGGTTCTA
Organism: Gemmatimonadaceae bacterium; assembly: GCA_025934075.1. Classification (GTDB taxonomy): domain Bacteria; phylum Gemmatimonadota; class Gemmatimonadetes; order Gemmatimonadales; family Gemmatimonadaceae; genus JAQBQB01. The sequence continues at coordinate 16,808 of JAICYT010000043.1, read as the reverse complement.
GTATTGGAAGTCGGCGAGGCGAGCCTGCAGTCGCGATTCGCCGTTCCACACGTCGCGCTCGAGGCGGTAGGCGACGTCGATCGTCATTCCGACGTCGAGTTCGCGCGCCCGCGGCGCCATACCCCAGCCGAGAGCAACGAGCTCGCGTCCATTTCCGCTCAGCAGCAGCTTGAGCGCGTCCTTCCCGACGACGCGCGGCGGGGCGGCAACGAGGACACCGCGCGACACCAGCAGCGGCGATGGATTTCCAACTCCGCATGGCTCGATGTGCCGAAGCAGCGATTCGAGGTCATTGTCGATTTGATCGAATGGCAGCTCGAGGTCGACGCGCAGCTCGCGAACGAGATCGTCTTCATCCAGCTGAGACGCCGCGACCTCGTTGAAGCGCTCGGCGAATTCGGCGACGCGATTGACGGCGATGGTCACGCCCGCCGCCATGGGGTGACCGCCGAAGCGCAAGAGTAGATCGCTGCACTGCTTCAACCCCTCGTGGAGATTGAAGGCGCTGATCGAGCGACCGGAGCCCTTCCCTTCTTCCCCGTCGAGCGCGATCAACACCGTGGGTCGACCGAATTCCTCGACGATCCGAGATGCGACGATTCCAATGACGCCGGGGTGCCACCCCTGCTCCGCCAGCACAATCCCGTAGGTGGACGAGAGGTCGAGCTGCTGCACCATGGTTCGCGCGCGATCGAGCGTCGCGCGGTCGATCTCCTGCCGTCGTGCGTTGAGCTCCTCCAGCTCGCGAGCGATCGGATTCGCCTCTTGGTCTGTGGCCGCGAGCATGAGCTCCACCCCACGCAACGCGCTGTCCAAACGTCCCGCGGCGTTGAGTCGTGGCGCGAGCACGAATCCAATGCGTCCGGCCGTAAGCGCCTTGCCCTCGAGCCGCGCCGCACGAATCATCGCGCGAATTCCGGGGCGCTGCGGATCGTTGAGCAGCTTGAGCCCGTACCGAACCAACACTCGATTCTCGCCCTTGAGCGGCGCGATGTCGGCGATCGTCGCGAGTGCCACGAGGTCGAGCATCGCATACACCGCGTTCTCGTTTCCGCCGACGGCGCGCGTCAGCGCGAGCGCGAGCTTGAACGCGACGCCGACCGCCGCCAAACCTTTTCCGGTCGACGCGCAGTCCTGACGGTTCGGATTGAGCACGGCGTAGGCGGACGGCAGCGGGCCGCCGGGCAAGTGGTGATCCGTGACGATGACGTCGATCCCGCCCTGTTGGAGATCCGTGATGGGACCGATCGCGCTCGTTCCGCAATCGCAGGTCACGACGAGCGTCGCCCCGACTGCTCGCGCGGCGCGGACGCCGGCATCGGTCAAGTCATAGCCGTCGGTGAGTCGGTTTGGAATGAATGGAACCGGGTTCCCGCCGAGTGTCCGCAGCGTGCGGACCATCAGGGTCGTCGAGCAGATGCCGTCGACGTCGTAGTCGCCGTGTATGAGGATTGTCTCGTTTTCGCGGAGCGCCCGAACCAGTCGCTCGACGGCACGATCCATGTCCGCGAGGGTGCTGGGGTCGTGCAGGTGATCGAGCCGAGGACGGAGAAAATCCTTCGCGTCATCCGGCGCCGCGAAGCCGCGGACGGCGATGAGCCGGCAAATCGCCGGGGGCAGATGCAGCTCATGCTGAAGCCGCGAGACGACCGCGGCGTCAGGCTCAGGCGCCAGAATCCAGCGCGCTTTGGGTCGAACCTGAACAGCGGGAAGAGTCACGAGCGAAAGCTATGCGGAGCGTCCGACACCAACAACCATCATTCCGCCGCGTACAACATCACTCCGCAACCTTCACAGATTTCTGTTGCGCCGCTGCCGGACATCATGCTGCGACGCTGTAGCGGGATCATCGTGTCGCAATGTCCGCAGGAGTTGCCGCGCAACGGAAAGACGGCATGCACGCGCTTGCGCGAACGGATGCGCTCGTACCGCGACAACAGGCTGCGCGGGACGGTGTTCGCTTTGTCTTGTCGTTCCTGTCGCGCTTTGACGAGCTTGACCTCGATCGCCTGCTGATCGGCCGCCAGCGACTCGCGCGCCTGAGCTTGTGCCGCCTCGAGCTCGCTGGCGATCCGCTCACGCTCTTCGACGAGGTGGTTCGCCTCGACGAGTCGCTGGCCGATGGCGGCAAGCTCCCGTTCATCCTCGTCGATCATGCGCTTGGCCTGATCGAGCTGCGCCGTCGCGGCCGTCGCCTCGCGCATCGATGTCACACTGTTGAGGGCGGCCTGATTCTTTTCTTGCAGCGCGCGATGCTGCGCAACCCGGTCAGCGACCTCACGACGACGACGCTCTTCCGCCTCGGCGGTTTGTCGCGCCTGCTGGAGGCTGTTGACTGCCTTGTCCCGCTCCTTGGCCATGACCTCGAGGCGCGGTCGCAACGCGGCGAGCTGCTCCTCCAGCTCGTGGATGATGACGTCGTCGTCCTGGACGGTCAGTAGTGCCGCAACATCTGGGTGCACGGGTCCTCCGACACACGGTGAACGAGCGGTGAACAAGCGGTGAACAACGGTGAAGGTCAGGATCGAGTGGACTTGAAGCTTTTCCAACGCGGACGGCCGAGTGCCTGCATCTCGATGGCCAAGCGTCGCTTCTCGCGAATCAGGTCGTCCTTCTGATCTGCGTCGGCGAGCGGCAGCAACCGATCGAGCTCGGTCAGGCGCTTGGCGATGTCGCGCGACAAGAGCGCGTTGATTCCGGCTTCGACCGTTTCTTCGGCTCGATCGAGACCACCACTCTCATTCATGAGCTCCTGCAAGACTTGCGTTGACTGCTCATCGAGGGCACTGGCGATGTCCATGACGGAGACATCGGATTCGCGCGTCACCAGCTCGGTGAAGATCGCGCGATACGTCGGATCGGTGAAGGCGTCCGCACCGATGCGTTCGGCGACTGCTTCAATGTACCGCCGTTGATGCAGCAACACGCGAACCAGCTCTCGTTCTGCGCGTACTCCTTGCTCCCGGCGATCGGGCCGCCCCGACCGCCGATCGCGCACCGGCTCCTCGAGGGGTGCAGCATCCTCGTTCGGCTCAGCCGGGTGTGAACGCGGCGCCGTCCGAAGCTCCGTGGTCAACATCTCGCGCGACACGCCGGCGACCTCGCATGTGCGTGCGATGTACAGGTCGCGAAGCACGTTGTCCGACGTCAGCCGAATCGTAGGCAGCAGCTTGTCGAGCGCCTCGCGCTTGCGCCTGAGATCAGTGAACCATCCGCCGCGCTCGAGAATCTGAATCTTTCGATCGAAGATGTCGACCGACTCGTCGGCCGCGCGCTCGAATCCGTCGACACCGTGCTTCGCGACGAACGTGTCCGGATCTTCTTCCTCGGGGAGCGTGATCACGCGCGGCAGCACTCCATTCTTCAGCAATTCATCGCCCGAGCGAAACGTGGCTTTGAGGCCAGCTTGATCGCTGTCGTACAGGAGGAACACCGTTTTGGTGTACTTGCGAATGAGCGCCGCCTGTTGCTCGGTCAGCGCGGTGCCCATCGGCGCGACGACTTCGCCGATCCCCGCGAGCATCAACCGAATCACATCGAAATAACCTTCCACGATGACGAGGCGCTCGGCCTTGCGAATCGCTTGCTTCGCCCAGTTCAAGCCGTAGAGCAGTTTTCGCTTCGAGAAAACTTCAGAGTCCGCCGAGTTGAGATACTTCGGCTCGCCCTCGCCGAGAATGCGTCCGCCGAAGCCGACCGGATGCCCGGCGACGTCGTAAATCGGAAACATCAGCCGGTCGCGAAACCGCGGGCGAGGCTCCGGGCGATCGTCTCGAACGATCAACACGCCGGACGCGATCTGGCGCTGGTCGTCGAATCCAAGTGCTGCGAGCGCTGTCCGCATCGCGGTGACGTCGCGCGGCGCGTAACCAATGCCGAACCGATCGGCGTCCTCGTGCGAGATCCCACGCGATGCGAGATAGTCACGCGCAATCTTGCCGGCCGCGTTCTCCCACAACTGAGTGCGAAAGAATTCCGCGACCGTGGCATTGACTTCCCACAGCGGCTCGCGTGAATCCTTTTCCTCCGTTCGACGACCAGCGACCTCGCGCACTTCGACGCCGACCTTCGCGCCGACCCATTTCACGGATTCGGTGAAGTCGAGCCCAAGATGCTTTTGTACGAAGGTGAAGACGTCCCCCGATTCGCCGCACACGAAGCACTTGTAGCCGTGCTGGGTCACGGAAAAATTGGCATTCTTGCCGTGATGGAACGGACAGGGACCGCGAAAGCTGTTGCCGACGCGCTTGAGCTTCACGAACTCGCCGACGACCGACACGATGTCCGCCTCTTCGCGAACGCGGTCGACGGTCTCGTCGGGGATCACGAGAACTCCGCGAGTGTGACGCCGGCGCCGCCTTCATTCCATGCGCCGAGGCGAAACGCTTTTACGCGAGTATCCTTCCGCAGCATTTCACCAACTCGGTCGCGCAATGCTCCGGTCCCCTTTCCGTGGATGATGCGAAGGCTGCGCAGGTCGGCGCGCACGGCCGCGTCAAGCGCCTGCAGCACCGCGGCTTCCGCTTCGTCGGGTCGCATGCCGCGGAGATCGATCTCAGTAGGAACGTGCACTTCTGGTAGATCGCCTGTCCAGACCGGAACGGCGTCCGCGCCGGTCGGCTGCTCTGTCTTCGCGAGAGTCTTACGAGGGACCGTGAGCTTCATCGCCCCGACCGTCACGACCGCGTCGCCGTCTCGCAACTCGAGCACGCGGCCGACCTTTCCTCCGAGCTGACCGACTTCAACCGCGTCGCCAACCGCGATCGGCCGGTCGTGCCCGATCTTTGGCTCAGCCGCCGCGCGACGCACTTTGGTTTCCTCGCGCTCGAGGCGTTCCAACTGTTCGCCCTGCTCGGCGGCGAGCTGCTCGGCGCGCTGGCGCGCCTCACGTCCCGCCTCATCGATTGCCTCGGCGCCGCGCGATTTGAGATCTTTGATCATGCGATCGATCTCGGCGCGTGCGTCGAGCAAATACCGGCGCGCATCTTGTCGCGACGTACGCTCGGCGACGCGCTCGCGCTCGCGCACGTTGCGCTCGCGCCTTGCCACGTCGGCGACGCGATGGCGCGCGTCATCGAGGATTGTCGTTGCTTCGCGCTCACGCGCGGTAAGCTCTTCCTCGCGTCGCTCCAGTTGCTCGATCAGGGCGGCGGCGTCACGCTCGTGCTGCGGCAGGCGCTCCTCCGCGCGCGTCACGACGTGATCCGGCAGACGCAAACGTCTCGCGATAGAGATGCCGTAGGAGCGGCCGGGAATGCCTTTGATCAGACGATACGTCGGCGCGAGGACGACGGCATCGAACTGCAGCGACGCATTCACCACACCGCTCACCTGACCGGCCAATTCCTTGAGCGTTCCCAAATGCGTCGTCGCAATTGTCAGCGTTCCGCGCGCTGTGAGCTCTTCGAGAATCGCCCAGCCGAGTGCAGCGCCTTCGATCGGGTCGGTGCCTGAGCCCAGCTCGTCGATCAACACGAGCGAGTCGGGCGTGGCGAGGCGAAGAATCTCAGCGAGGTTCTTGAGATGCGCGCTGAACGTCGACAGGCTCGCTTCGATCGACTGCTCGTCGCCGACGTCGGCAAATGCATCGTCGAAGATCGCGATGCGGCTTTCGGGGCCAACCGGCGCCGGTATTCCAGACTGCGCGAGCGCCGACAACAATCCAATCGCCTTGAGCAAAACGGTCTTGCCACCGGTGTTCGGTCCGGAGACGAGCAACGTTCGCTCGCTCGGCTCCATCACCAGATCGAACGGAACGACGTCGGCGCCTTGAGCAATGAGCAGTGGGTGGCGACCGTTCTTCACGTCGAAGCCTTCGCGCGCCGGAACCAGCGTCGCGGGCGCGCAGCCGAACGCTTCGGCGAAGCGTGCGCGCGCATACAACGAGTCCAACGCGACGAGGGACTCGAGCGAGGCGATGATGTCCTCCCGTCTTGGACGGAGCTCGTCGGTGATCTCGAGCAAGATGCGCTCGACTTCTTTGATTTCGTCGGACTCGAGCTCGCGCATGCGGTTCCCGAACTCGATCGCTGCCGGCGGCTCGACGAACGCCGTCGCTCCCGATGCCGACGTGTCGTGCACGATTCCGCCGGCGATCGCGATTCCCCCGCGACGAACCGGAATGACGAAGCGTCCATTGCGCATCGTCACCGACATGTCGCTCACGCGATGTTGCGGGTCGAGCCGCTCCATGACGCGTTCGAGAATTCGAATCAACTCCCCTTGCGCTGCGCGGAGCTCGCGGCGAATGCGTCGCAGCGCGGCTGACGCGTCGTCCTTGACCGTTCCATCGTCCAGGATCGCGCGAGCAATGCGGTCCTCGATCGCGGGCGCGGAGATCAGCACGTCGAGCAACGGCGACAGCAATGCGCGCACGATCGCAGGGCGCTTGGGATCGCGTAGCTGCGACTGGGTTCGTCGTGCCGAGCGAAGCAGCGTCGCGGCCGCCATCAGCTCGACGCCGGTCCAAATACTACCGATGACGCGAAGCCGCGTGAGCGACTCACTCAGATCGGGGATTGGATCTGGACGCCATGGCTCGTCGCCCTGAATTGCCGATCGCATCGCGGCGACGCGCGCATGTTCCCTGTCGAGCCACGCGCGGTCGGTCGTTGGCGCGAGCGACCGGACGCGCGCGGCGCCGAGGTCGGAGGCCGCGTGTCCGGCAACGACGTCGAGCGCGCGCGGCAACTCGAGAACGGACAGTGCGTGTGCGTTCACGCTTGCACGGGACAAGCAAAACCCGGACGAGCGAAGGGGGTCGCCAATCCGGGCTGTCGGCATCGCAGGTGGAACGCCTTCACGCTTGCTTGCTGAGCTCCTCGCGCACGATGGCGTTGATCGTACCACCTTCGGCGCGTCCCTTGAATTGAGACATCACTTTGCCCATGACGGCACCGACATTCGTCGCGCCGCCATCGATCGCGGCGCGCACCGCAGCGCGAATGTCGCTGTCGCTGACGGCCGCCGGCATGTATTTGCCGAGTGCATCAACTTCATTCCGCTCGGTGGTGGCCAGGTCGGGTCGCGCACCTTTGTCGTACATCTCGATCGACTCGCGGCGCTTCTTGATGCCGCGACGAATCACGTCAATGACGTCATCGTCGGTGAGATCGCGCTTCAGCTCGATCTCACGATTCTTGACTTCCGAAATGATCGTCCCCAGCAGTGTGACTTGACCTTTGTCCTGCGCTTTGCGCGCCGTATTCAGGTCCTGCTGCAGTCGAGCGAGGAGCTCCGCCATTACAATGTGCTACGCGTGCCGCGTGCGACGATTCTTCCGGATCGCGGCATTCATTTTCCGCTTCCGGCGCTCGCTCGGCTTTTCGTAATGACGGTGCTTGCGAAGGTCGGACAAGATGCCGGCCTTCTCGCACTTCTTCTTGAAGCGCTTGAGCGCGCGCTCGAAGTTCTCATCGTCATGGATGATGACTTCAGACAAACTGGTTCTCCCCCCTTCGCGGCGTTTGTGCGCCAGTTAAATGTATTGAGCCATTGAACTTATGGTGGCAATCGGGACATTGTCAACGAAGAAACAGGGTGGAGGGTGGAAGGTGGAGGGTCGAGGGGAGGTTGGTGGCGCGCGAGAGCGCGCCACTGTTATATCCGTCTCAACAGCTATCCGCGCCAACCAATGCAGCTTTGCGGCGCGGGCGCATTCCTTCGCCCAACCCTTCACCCTGCTATCCGGGCGGCCAGGCCATCGCGCGGCCACCGAGCAAATGGAGGTGGACGTGAAACACCGTCTGGCCCGCATCGCGATTGGTATTGATCACCGTTCGATAGCCAGCTTCCGCGATCCCCTCGGTCCGCGCGATGTCCGCGGCCAGCAACGACAAGCTTCCGATCAGGTCGGCGTCGCGCGCCTCGTTCAACGACGCGACGTGCTCGCGCGGGACGATCACCATGTGAACCGGAGCCTGCGGATTGATGTCGCGAAACGCGATGCACCTATCCGTCTCGGCCACCAGCGTTGCCGGAATCTCCTTTCGTACGATGCGGCAGAAGAGACAGTCGTCGGCCATTCTAGCCCTCGTTGAGTTGTGCAGCACGTAGCACGGCGACGGCGGCGATGCCCGCCGTCTCGAAACGTAAGGTCGTCGGTCCGAGAGACGCCCGTCGCCATCCGGCCGCGATGAGACGATCGAGCTCGTCGCGCTCGATCCCGCCTTCCGGCCCAAAGACTACGACGGGTTGTGCGTTGCTCGTCACGAACGCCGCCGACAACAACGGCTCGCCGGCGCGATGGAGGATAATCGGATTCTCCCGCGCGGCGAACGTCAGAGCGTCAACCGATACGTCAGGCTTGATCTCCGGGAGCCACGCGCCACCGGACTGTTCGAGCGCGCTGATCATTCGTGCGCGCACCTTATCGGTGAACGCAGGCCCTTCCCCGCGGGGCGACACGCTGACGGATCGACGGAAGCGCACTGCTTGCCACGTCGCGATTCCAAGCTCGGTCGCCTTTTCGGCGAGCCACAGCATCCGGTCGCGATCACCGACCGGGACTCGGAGATGAACTGGCGGCAGTCGCTGGACGTCGTCGACACGGTCGACGGCCACGTGGACCGACGCGCGACGCAGCGTGGCAATCGTTCCGGTCGCCACGTGGCCAATCCCATCCGTGAGCCGGACGATGTCAGCGACGTCGAGCCGCTTCACGCGTGCGTGATGTGCCGCGCTCTCACCGAGCGTCGTGATCGCGCTCGGCAGCATCGGCGAGTCGGCGAAAAAAGTCGCTACCGGCGCGTGATCGTCGCGCTCCACCAATTGTCCTCGTGGTCTTCTTCGACGATACGCCAATTCGAGTCTTCCAGCACATCCTGCATCTCGTCGCGCTCGGAGACCAAGATGCCGCTCAGGATCGCATGGCCGCCCGCAGCGAGCGATGCGCCCATCACCGGCAGCAGCTCGATCAAGACCGAAGAGATGATGTTCGCGGTAATGACACGGACCGGAGCGACGAGCGGCAATAGCGCGGCCGCATCTCCCTCGATGACCGTCACACGGTCGGCGACTTCGTTGCGCACGACATTCTCCTCGGCGTTTCCAATCGCGTCATGATCGAGCTCGATGGCGGCGACGCGGCTCGCGCCAAGCTTGGCGGCGGCAATCGCGAGTACTGCGCTGCCCGCGCCGAGATCAGCAACGCGATCGCCGGGGACCATCACTCGTTGCAGGAGGCGGATCACGCCGCGCGTCGTCGCATGTTCGCCGGTTCCGAATGCCATGCCCGGCTCGATCACGATCGTCCGCGCGGGGTCGAGTCCATCGGACAACCACGGCGGTGAGACGAACAGCGCACCCAGCGACTGCACATGGATGCCGGCCTTCCACTGCTCGCTCCAATCGACGTTCGGCAGCGGCGCGGTTTCGACGCGTGCGTCCACGCTCACGGCCATCACGGCGCACACCACATCATTGGCGAATGATTGACCGGCGACGTGCGTGACCAAAGTCTCGCCGGCTTCCTCGAGACCTTGCACACCGGCATCGAACATGGCCGCGATTACCGCAACTCGATTCGTTCCGGGTGAGACGCGGACGGTCACCCACTCCTCTGGCTTGGCACTCACGCGCCGAGCGCTTCTTTCATTTTTGCCCAGAAGCCTTTGCCGCGGCCGTCGGCAGGCACACCTGGCTGCAGCTCGCTAAGGCGCGCGACAATCTGCTTCTCTTCCTCAGTGAGGCGATCGGGTGTCCAGAGTTGAACTCGAACGTGCAAGTCGCCCGTGCCGCTACCGTTCACGCGCGGCAGACCGCGGTTGCGCAAATGGAACACGTGTCCGCTCTGAGTGCCTGGCGGTACGGCCATCGAGACGTGAGTCGATACTGTGGGCACGCTCACCTCGCCGCCCAGTACGAGCTGCGGATACGTCACGAGAACTTCCGTATAGAGATCCTCGCCGTCGCGCTCGAAGCGTGGATCGTCGGCAACCTCGAACAGCACGTGAATATCGCCACGCGGACCGCCGCGCGTGCCCGCGTTGCCGACCCCGCGCAGCGTCATGTACTGTCCCGTCGCGACACCGGCGGGAATTTGCACCGTGACGTCGCGCTCGCCGCGCAGGCGGCCTTCGCCACGACATTTCTTGCACGGCGACGAAACGATACCGCCTTCGCCGTGACATGTCGGGCACGGCGTCACGGTGACGAACTGCCCGAAGAACGAGCGCTGCGCGCGGCGAACTTCGCCCGCGCCGTTGCAGGTCGGGCACGTCTGCGACTTCGAGCCGGGCTCGGCCCCGCTGCCTTCGCACCGGTCGCACGGTTCGAGAAGCTTCATTGAGAACTTCTTATCAACGCCGGTCGACACTTCCTCGAGCGTCAGCTGCACGGTGATCTTGACGTCCTGACCGGCGCGCGGGCCATTTCCGCTTTGACGACCGCCGCCGAAGATCTCATCGAGACTACCGAATCCACCGAAGTCGCGCATGAAGATGCCGAGCGCTTCGGACAGATCGACATGGTGGAATCCGGCGCCGCCACCGCGCAGTCCGGCCTCACCGTAGCGATCGTACGCGGCGCGCTTCTGCGGATCGCGGAGCACGTCGTACGCTTCGCTGATCTCCTTGAACCGCTCCTCGGCGTCCTTCGAGCCGTTGTTGCGGTCCGGGTGGTACGTCATCGCCAGCTTGCGATACGCCTTCTTGATGTCGTCGTCGGGCGCCGTGCGTTCAACGCCGAGGACTGCGTAAAAATCGGCCATGAGCCTCAGTCGAGCAAATCGCTCAGCAGCCGCGACGTGTGGCCGACAAGCGAGATGACTTTGTCGTAGGGCATGCGAGTCGGTCCGATCACGCCGATCACGCCGGCGAGCGAACCAACATGATACTCGGCCGTGACGACAGTGAAATCCTCGAGACGCGGATCGTCGTGCTCTGCACCAATCGTAATCGAAATCCCAGGGGCTTGCGTGCGCTTTCGGATCGCATCGCCGAGCGCTTGAGGCGTTTCGGTGAGGGCGAGCAGTCGGCGTAAACGATCCGCGGCGGAGAACTCCGGTTGTTCGGCGAGCACGGATGCGGCGCCCAATACGACCTGGTGCGCTTCGGACGTCGGCAGCGCCGTCTCGAAGAGTTGTTCGCCTTCCTGAACAAAGATATTCAGCAATTCCGCGGCGCTAGGGTCGGCGCGCATGTCACGCAGCCGCACGGGCAGCGAATTGCGAATCTCGCCGAGCGTCAGGCCTCCGAGCCGCTCGTTCAAGACCGACGTGACCTGGGCGAGCGCGTTGTCCGCAATCTCGCCCGGGACTTCGACGAATACAGTACGCATGACCCCGGCGTCGAGCGTGAGGATCATGAGCAAACGCTCACTGCTCACCTTCGCGAGCTCGAGGCGGCGCAGCACTGAACGATCAAGCCGAGGACCGAGCGCCACGCCAAGCTCCTGCGTCAGAACGCCGAGCGTCTGCGCGGCTCTGCGCAGGATCGTCTCAATTGGCGACGAGCCGTTGCCACCGGTGATTTCTTCCGCGAGCCGGTCGGTGTCGACTGGCTTGAGTGGCGATAGACTCAGCAGCGAATCCACATAAACGCGGTAGGCCTTGTTGGTCGGGATGCGGCCCGCAGACGTGTGCGGGTGGAAAAGAAATCCCTTCTCTTCCAGGTCGCTCATCGTGTTCCGAATCGTGGCGGGCGAGACGCCTAGCCCGAACCGGCGGGACAGAGTCCGCGATCCGGCGGGCTCTGCTGTTTCCACGTAGCTTCGGATCACCGCTTCGAGCACGCGGCGCTCGCGCCTGCTGAGCTCTTCTGATACCATAACTCTAAAGCTAGTAACAACTTCGGACCAGTGTCAAGTCGGCGGCCAGAGCATCGAGCCTGAGCCAGCCCATCGGCGTCAGCGCAATTCGACCGTTCCGGTCGTGCGTAGCCCAACCCGCTTCCACCCATGCCTTCGTTCGCGCGAGTTCGGGCGCTGAAAGCGAAATTCCCCCCGCCGTTCGAAGTCCAAGATAAACTTCCTCCGCCGCACGGTTGTCGTCGGTTAGGCTTTCGCTCTCGTCCAAGGGATCTTCGCACGCGCCTACGCGACGCAACCACTCGGCGTACGCCGCTACGTTCCAGCGTCGATGAGTGCCGTCGAACTCGTGCGCCGACGGGCCAAGCCCGGCATATGCGGCGCCCGTCCAATAGGCGGAGTTGTGCCTCGAGTGCCGGCCCGGTTTTCCGAAATTTGAAACCTCGTAGTGCTCGAGGCCTGCCGACGTGAGGCGACGGTGCGCATGCACGAACTCGGCTTCGTAGCGTTCGTCGGGCGACTCGGTCACTTCACCTCGCAAATGCCATCGGCCCAGCGGCGTCCGCGGCTCGACGGTCAGCCCATAGAGCGACAGATGGGACGGCTCGAGCTGGAGCGCCCGCTCGACGTCCAGCTCCCACGACCGAGCGATGTCTTGCGGAAGAGCGAAGATCAGGTCGAGCGAGTAATTCTCGATCCCCGCTGCGCGAGCGTGCTCCACTGCGCGCACGATAGCGGCCGCGTCGTGCGTGCGATGCATCCACGTGAGCACGTTGTCGTGAAACGACTGCGCGCCGATCGACAGCCGGTTGATGCCAGCGTCACGCCACGCACGTGCTGCTTCGGGCGTGATGTCTTCGGGATTCGCCTCGAGCGTGACTTCCGCGCCGGGCGCCAGCTCGATTCGTCGCCGAATGGTCTCGACCAAATCGCGAACCCCGTCGGCGCCCAGCCGAGATGGAGTTCCACCGCCGAAGTAGAGCGTGTCGACGGACCAGATGCCACGATCGCCGAATCTGAGCTCGAGCTCCCGGGCCAGCGCGGCGACGTATTCGCCCGACGGCACGACGCGGCGGACGGCGATGGAGAAATCGCAGTACGAGCAACGGCGCGCGCAGAATGGAACGTGGACGTAGACGTGGCGAGGGAGCACCACGAAATATAGGACTCGCTACTGCCTCAGCGCCGGCGAATTTCACCCGTGAGCGCGCATTCGACGACGCCGCGCAACTCGAGGCGCGTGACGGCGGACAGGCATTGGGCGACGGGCAGTGCCGCGCGCGTGCACAACTCGTCGAGATTCGCGGGCCCGTCGGATAGCGCGGTCCAGAGTCGCACCTCGGTTTCATCGGTGAGCGCAGGTTTCGCGCGCGGCTGCGGTTGCAGTCCGGCAAGCATCACCGCGTCGGCCACGCAAGTAATTGGGTGTGCGCCGTCGCGAATGTACTCGTTGGTTCCCTGGCTCTGCGGCGAGTCGATGGGCCCGGGCACCATTCCCACGTCACGCCCAAGCTCCTCTGCCCGTCGGGCGGTGATGAGCGCACCGCTCGCCATGGGCGCTTCGATGACAAGAGTCAGCCGCGCCAAGGCAGCGATGATCCGGTTGCGCATGGGAAACGACCCGCCATGCGATCGCGCACCTGGTGGGAGCTCCGACAGCACGAGCCCTCGCGACGCAATCTCTCGATGCAGCGCGACATGCGCACGCGGGTATGCGACGTCGGCTCCAGTCCCGAGCACTGCAACGGTGCGGCCACCGACATCGAGCGCCGCTTTGTGCGCCACGGCATCGATGCCAAGCGCCATGCCGCTGACGATTGTCGCACCGCCGCGCGCGAGCGCGCTTACGATTTCACGAGTCATCCGATGGCCGTAGGATGTCGCGCGTCGAGTGCCGACCACCGCCACGATAGGCTCTTGAAGCACGTCCCACGCACCCCACCGCCAGAGAATCGGGGGCGGATCGGGGAGCTCACGCAGCGTGCCTGGATAATCGACGTCGCTTTCGGCGACGAGCTGCAGCCCGCGCGTCGCGCCTCGCTCGATCATGCGATCTGCGCGCGCATACGCATCCCGCGACACGGTTGACGGGACGCCTGCATCCAACGCGTGCGAGGCGTCGCAAAATGTTGCAATCAAGTTGTCATACGCAACGCGACCGACGCTGGGAACGAGGGTCAGCGCGAGCGTCGCGCGCCGCTCGTCAGGGGAGCTCGACCGAATCAGTACGTCGGACACTTGCCTTTTTCATTTCGAGAAGCCTGCCCCACCAGGCGCTGAGCAACGGCTCGAGACCGACGCGGCCGGCAGCGCTGATCGCAAACACACCGAATGCGTCGGGCGCGTCGATCGGCGGAGGCGGCTCGTTGCCGAGCAGGTCCATCTTGGTGAACAGCACGCAGTGTGGCTTTTGCGCCAGCTCGACTGAATATGATTCGATCTCGCGACGGAGTTGATCGTACTCCGCCTGCCAATCCATTGCGTCGATCGGAATCAGGAACGCGAGGAGCCGCGTCCGCTCGATGTGTCGAAGGAATTGAAGCCCGAGGCCACGCCCTTCGTGCGCTCCCTCGATGATGCCCGGTAGGTCGGCGACGACGAAGGTGCGGTTCGCCGAAAGCTGCACGACGCCCAAGTTTGGGCTGAGCGTGGTGAACGGATAGTCGCCAATCTTGGGTCGCGCGGCGGAGATGACTGACAGAAGGGTCGACTTTCCGGCATTTGGCTGGCCGACCAGTCCGACGTCCGCAATGAGCTTGAGCTCGAGCTCGAGCGTGCGTGCTTCGCCGTCTTCGCCCGGTTGGTACTCCCGTGGTGATTGATGCGTCGGCGACGCGAAGTGTGCGTTGCCCTTTCCGCCGCGCCCGCCGTTTGCGACGACGACGCGATCGCCATCCTCGAGAATCTCTCCGATCAACTCTGAGCTTTGGAGATCTCGAATCACCGTTCCGACCGGCACCGGCAGAACGATGTCGTCGCCGGACTTTCCCGATCGATTGCTGCCCGAGCCGTGCTCACCACTCGGCGCCGACCACGAGTCACGATACGTGTAGTCGAGCAGCGTCGAGAGATTGCTGTCGCCGACAACGATGACGTCGCCGCCGCGGCCGCCCTCACCCCCCTCGGGGCCGCCGAGCGGGACGAACTTCTCACGCCGGAACGAGACGATGCCGGAGCCTCCATCGCCCGCTTTCACGTTGACGACGACGCGATCGATGAACATCTCACTTCCCCCGGACGCGGGCCCACAGCATGCGCGCCGATGTTGCGCGATGCACATCGAGACGCTCACCGAGCGCGTCCAGCAGCTGATCGATCACGATTGGGTCAACTCCGACATTGAGTGCTCCATGGAGATGCGAGTGCAGCTGGCGTTCTTGTCCCGCAACAGCGCAGGCTGCAACGATGCAGAGCTCGCGCCGCGGCAGATCGAGCCCCGGACGCGAGAGGACTTTACCATATCCCTCGGTGATCATCCATTCGTCGAGCAGTGGATGAAGCGTGCGAATGTTCGACCGCAAGCGATCGTACATCGATCCGTACACCGCCGCACATGTCGCTTCGCCGTCGGCGCGCCATTGCTCGATGCTCCCAAGCGTCGTATCAGCAACCGGCTCCGGCACGAGACGGCGCCACTCACGCATCGCGTTGAGCGCACGCGGAAAGCCCGCGAAGAGATAGCTCTGAAGCAGAAGCTCTTCGACCCACTCCACCGGGATGTCGCCGACGGCGCGCGCGATGGCGTCACGGATGTCTCGATCATCTCCTCCGGTCACCGTCGCGGACAATATGACGAGCGCCCTCGTGGCTTCGTCGAGATGAGTAAGCATATCGCGTGATTCGACGAACGGCGTCATCGTTCCGCGTCGCGGCGAAGCGATTGACTGCGCAGCGGCCGTCAGGAGAGGAGGCGGATTTCGCCGACGACTTCGCCGCGCGTGTTGCGCACCGACCGATGATAGTAGTCGGCGAGTCGCGGCGGCAGTGCGGCCGGAAGGACATCGAACATTTGCAGAATACGAATGACGGCGGGAAACTGCGCGCGTTGCGCTCCGTCATCGACCTTGACGGCGAACCCGATGCCCTGCTCCGGAATAGCAACGGAATGCACGCCTTCGGCGCCGATCTTCGCGACGGCGCGTCCATCGGTTTCTTCGACCAGCACGGAGTCGAACCGATCCGTTCCGCCAATGAGAAAAGGGCGTGTGCGCATGGCGTGGACGATGCGCGACGGCACTTCATCGTCGCTTCGCACGGCGCGTCCGAGCCGCGACCACGCGCGCGCCATGTTCTCGAGCGGTAGGGCGAAGGCGACGACACCGCAGCCGTCGACCGCTTGGCCGACCTGTTCTTCGCTCAGCCCCGACCACGTCGCGACGGCTTGCAAACAGCAGCGCTGCACCGGGTGATCGCGCCGCTCATATCCGTATGTGTGCCAGCCGGCCGTTTGAGCTCGGGCCAGCATCGCGGCATGCTTGCCGGAGCAGTTGTTGTGGAGGCGAGTGAGTCGCGCGCCGGATTCACGCAACAGCTTGAGTCCGCGTGACGACAACGGGTCATGCGGGCCGCACGCGAGATCGCCCTCTTCGAGCCCGATGTCGCTCAACATTCGCTCCGCGAGCGCGACGTGCTCCGGCTCACCGCCGTGCGACGCGCATGACAGGGCCAACTGGTCGTCGCCCCAATGGAGCTCGTCGAAACCGCCAGACTCGATGAGCGGCATGACTTGGAACGGCTTCGCGCAGGATCGCCACGATGTTACGATGTTGGGATCGTGCGCGCTGGCAATGAGGGTATCGTCGGGCCCGACGACTGCGGCATGCACCCGGTGACGCGATTCGATGTCAGCACCACGCGTCGCGACGACGTCTAGCTCGAGCGTTTTCATCCAGTGGTGACCATCCGCATAGGCGAAGCGTGACGAGGCATGTCGGCGCCTTGACACTCGCGCTCCTCAGAAACCTAATCGGACGCGGGTCGCGAAAGTCAACTTGTGCGCGTCACCGTTTCTCGCCGCGACCCCCTAGCCGCGCGGCGCGCGCCGCGCGGCTAGTCATGTAGAT
>JAICYT010000056.1 GCA_025934075.1 Gemmatimonadaceae bacterium | reverse complement strand
GTGCGATCGGGAAGTCGACGCCGATCTGACGGAGTCCTTCTGTCGTGGCGGTTGACCGAGCCAGCGAACGACACGCACGACGGCGTGATTCCGTTCTTCATCGATTGGGGAGCGTCGCCGCATCCGTCACAGACGTCGGTACAGGGCGCGATGCTCACGGAGCTCCGCGCCGAGCATCCCGATTGCGAGCGCGTGCAACGCTCACTTCGCATGCTCGGCCTGCACATGACGGTCACACCTGGTCCTCGGCCTGCGCTCATCGCCATCGTCGACGGCTGGCACGGGCTCGTCGAGCTGCGATAGCGATCAACCCGATCAGTGCTTCACGGCCGCTGATCTCGCCCCAATTTCCACCGGCAGGACGACGCGCTGTCCCGACTCTGTCCAGACCTCCAGCGACATGCGCCCTGGCTGCGTCGGCACATAGGTGAAATCGCCAGTTTCGCCGGGTCCCATCGTCGCGACGGCCGGCTTCGACCCGCGCAGCGCGATGGGGAGATCGGCGCCGTCGCGCGCGAGAGGCCTCCAGCGTGTCGCCTGCGCCTCAGTGCCGAATCTGAATGTGAGTACTTCATCGGCGTGAATGCTCACGATGCGCAGGCGATTCGTGTCGCCAACCGTCATATGCAGCGTCGGTGGCGCGGCACTGCCGTTCACGAGTAGAAAATTCGGCGCGGCCTTGTAGAACACGGGGAGTCCGCCCCCGCCGGCCACGATGAGATGATCGCGCGTGGTATCGCGCGGCGCGTCGCTGACGATGATGGCGCCGTACATCCCGGAGCCGATCTGTCGCATCTCGTGCAAATGCGCATGGTACGGAAACGTGCCGCTGCGTGGTGGAGTGAACTCGGCGGCGAACGACCCACCCGGCGGAATGGGCGGCATGATCTTGTCGCCCATGCCACTGAACCCCGGTACGCCATCGGGAAAGCTTTCGATCTCCAATCCGTGCCAGTGCACGCCACTCGGCTCGTCCATGTTGTTTTTGACGAGGATGCGCACGGGCTGGCCGCGCTTGAGCTCGAGGACCGGCCCGGGAATTTGAATGGAGTCTCGGGCTGGCGTCGCCGTGTCCGTCTGCAGCAGGAAGCCGTACGCCGTTTGGCCTCCGACCAACGCGTTCTGACGCTTCTGTATGAGAAGGTTGATGAGCCTTCGCTCACCGACCGCCGGTTCCTTGTAGCCGGGTGCGGGCGCGATGTGCATGCCGATCACCAGCCCGCGCATCGTATGACCGCCAGGCATGTCGTGAGCGGGCATCGCGTGATCGCCTGTGGGGCTCGGAATCGTGAATGCGTCGGGAGAGTCGTGGAGACTCACGACCTCGCCGACGTGACTCGCGAAGTGACAGTGGAAGACCCAGTTGCCGGGCGTCGTCGGAAGGAACGAAAGGGACAACGAGCCGCCGATCGGTACGATCCGCATGTTCTGCAAGGGCTGCAGCGACGCAGGCACCACCGTGTCCGCGCGAGCACCGCCGGAACGTGCGACGCGAAAATAGAACCCGTGCAGGTGAAGGGGGTGTTCGACCGCCGCGGCGTTGATGATGCGGAAGTGAACCGAATCGCCCTGCGTGAAGTTCAAGCGCTCGTTGTACGGCCACGCTTTTCCGTTGAAGGTCAGTGCCGACTCGAATGTCTGCGTCTTCGGAAAGGGGTGAAACCACTCTGTGATGAGCCACACGCGCTCTTGATCCGAAGGCGGCGGTGCGCCAGCCGAGTCGACGATGAACGCTCCTGTAAGCTGAGAGTCCAGCCATTCGCGATCCGAGAAGGTCGAGAGGCCCTGGAGCGCCCCCCAATAGAAGAAGTTGCCGACTCGTTCGAGCCGGAACGTGATCTCGCGCGTTGCGCCGGCGGCGATGTGCAGCGTATCGCGTTGCTCCGATAACGAGGCACGAAGACCGCCCAGCATGACGGCGGAATCCGAGCGGTTTCGGAGCGTGAGTCGCACCGTTGTGCCGGCCGGCGCGCGCAGCATTGGACCTGGCACCTGCGGCGCCTTCCCCGATTCGGCGAATGCGAGAACGCGGACGACAGGGTCATGTTCGCCTTCAGGCTGGTACGCCGCCTCGACAATGTCGAGCGACACCGTGAGCGTCTTGCCCGAAAGACTACCCGCGGGCCTGCGGTTATCGTTCGTGCGCGCAAGGGGCGCATTGGCGACCGGGCGCGGAAGGGGAGTTCGTGGCGCCGGCGGAACAACTGAGTCCTGCGGCAACAATGCAGTCGCAAACGCGAATGCGGCCAGCATCGGGATTGCCATCGTCGGCTCCTCTAAGGATGACATAAGCTGGTCGGCGCCGTCGCTATGTCAATCGGCAGCGTCGGAGTGTAAGTGGCCGCGTCGCAACGACGGCAGCTGCCACTGCGGATCTCCAACTATCTCGATCGCCGAGTCCTCAGTTCTCGCGATGGTCGAGTGTTGGCGAAAACGGACCGGCAACCGCTAGATAGGTACTCATGGGAATTCACGTCGTCCTCGTTCACCCCGAGATTCACTGGAACACCGGGAACGCGGGCCGCACCTGTCTCGCCGTCGGCGCGACCCTGCACCTCATCGAGCCACTGGGCTTTTCACTCGATGAACGCGAGGTGAAACGCGCTGGTCTCGACTACTGGGAGCACGTGGACTTGCGCGTGTGGCGCGACTGGGCCGCGTTCGAGCGCGAGCTGCCGGCGATCGGCGATCCGTATTTCTTCTCGACCAAAGCGACACGCCTGTTCTGGGACGCGCCGCTTGGCTCATCGCCCGATCTCGTGCTCGTCTTCGGACGCGAGACCGGCGGCCTGCCTGTCGAGCTTCGCGAGAAGTATCGTGATCGCTTCGTCGCGATGCCGATCCTGAGCCCACTCGTTCGATCGCTCAACTTGTCGACGAGCGTTGCACTCGCCGTCTATGAGGTGCTTCGCCAGCGCCGCGCCAAGGACTCCTGATTCCGCTTCGCTCCGCGCCGCCGTTGCTCGCCTATTGAGTCCGCTGCCCGGCGTGCGTCTATTTCAACGCTCGTTACCAGGAACCCATCCGGCGGTTTCGCATGTCGACTCATCGGGTGCCGTCCACTACGCGACGCGCGCAATACAGTCCGGATTCCGATCGCAGAGCCGATGCGCCGTCTTCACCGACGGCCTACAGCTCCGAATCGGGCCGCACGTATCAGCTCGATCGCCTGATCGGCAAAGGTGGTTTCGGCGAAGTCTATCTTGCGACGCCGACGCCCGGCCCAGGCATTCCGACGCAGGTATGCGTCAAGATCAGCGACCGAATCTCGGGCTGGCTGCGCGAGGCCTACTTTGCCGAACTGCTTGCGCGGGAAAAGCGGGCACTTCGCGTCTTCGATCGCTTCGTCGAGGCCGAGGGCAATCACGTGCGTTATTGCCTCGCGATGGAGTACGCGGAACACGGCGACCTTGGCGCATGGCTCGAGCGTGAAGGTGCGCAATCAGAGCGCTTCGTGCGCCGCGAGATCGCGGCAATTCTCGGCGCGCTCGACTCGTTGCATCGAGGGCATGCGCTGCATCGCGACCTGACCCCGTTCAATGTCTTCGTCTGCGAGGACCAGCAGCTGAAGCTCGGCGACTTCGGCATCGCGACGCACCAACTGAACCCGCGCGGCGTGACGGCCGATGCCTTCAATGTGTTTCACGTGCCGAATGAGATCGCGTGGGGCCGGGTTCGTCGGTGGCAGAAGCGTGACGACATCTATCAAATCGGTCTCATTGCAGCAATGCTGCTCCGCGGCGATATCACGAGCCCCATGCGCAGCAAGGACGTTCGAGGGCTGCCATGCAGCGATCATCTCAAGGAAGTCATCCATCGATGTCTTGGATCGCGTGGTAAACGCTACGAGGCAGCGAGTGAGCTGATCGCGGCCCTCAAACAAAGGCCACAGGAAGCGCCGCTCGGGCGAGTGAAGAGCCTCGCGGGCAAGCGTCTCTCGTTCACCGGATTTCTTGAACGTCCGCGTGATGAAGCAATTGCGGCCGCGCGAAACGCCGGAGCCATCGTGCAGGCAAAGCCTGGCCGCGGGACCGACGTGTTGGTGCGCGGTCGGCCAAACACGCTGCAGATCGCCGGGAAGGATGGCGGATCGAAGTTGATCGAAGTGCGGCGTCTGGCTGCGCAGGGTGTCAAGGTGACGGTGATCGGCGAGCGCCAGTTCTGGCGTCTCGCCGACACCAAGTCGCGCCGCCGCGCCAAGAAAGCGCCGCGCAATTAGGGCATCTTCGTCCCTTCGATGTGCAGGCGAAGCACGGAATCGGGACCGGCGTTCGTATAGTGCGCGATGGTCGTTCCCACGAGCTTGCCGTTTTGAAGTCGAGCCGACCCTTCGGTCATCACCTTCATGTTCTTACGGCGCTGGCTCGAGAACACGCCGGTGCCGATGAGCAGACTGTCGCCCGACACCGTGACATGCGTGGGCACTTTGGTCCCCGATGGAAAGTTGATCATCCAGCCGGTCGTGTCGGCCGTTGCGGTGAGGACGTAGTTCGTTGGCGTGGTGTCCTTGCCAGTCTCGGGCACCGCGCGGACCTGCCATTTCCCCGCAAAATCCGCAAGCGAGAGAGTGGGGGCTGGCGCCGCGGCCGGAGCAGGAGCGGCGGCCGCCGCAGCCGCTGCGCTGTCTTTCGCGGCCTGATCGCTCTTGGCGCAGCCGACGACGGCGAGTGTGGTACAGCAGACGATTGCGACATGACGCGTGACCGACACGGGGACCTCGCTGGGAATGTGCGTGGGAAGGGAGGAGGCTGACGATATGGGGTCGGGCGGTGGTGTCAAGCAGCGGATTGGCCGCGCTGCGCGCGCTGTAACTCCGTCAACGCAAAATGCGTCACGTTCCCAGCCGCCCAGCCCCGCGGCATGTTCCCGAGCGATGTGCAAATTGGCATTCGAGATTCGTCTCCATGTGAAGCATGTGGCGCCAACCGCCGCTTGCGGAGTTGCATCAATGAGCACTGACATGGAGAACCTGTGAGACGCCCAACCTTGGTAGCCATGCTGCTCGGACTAGTTCCGAGCGGATTCGCCGTTGCGCAATCCACTCGTGTGACGCCGACGACGGCCGACGTCCCGGTCACCAAAGTCGTTCTGTACTCATCGGGCGTCGGCTATTTCGAGCACGCCGGCTCCGTGCACGGAAACAGCGCGACCGAGCTTCGATTCAAGACGAGCCAGATCAACGACATTCTGAAGTCGATCGTGCTGCAGGATCAGGACGGCGGCCGAGTCGGCGCGATCAGTTATCCGTCGCAGGATCCATTGGCGAAGACCCTCAGGAGCTTTCAGGTCGACATCACGCAGAACCCCAGTCTCGCGCAGCTGCTGAATCAGCTGCGTGGCGCCCGCGTCACCATCCAAGCGCAGGCGGAGAAGCTTTCCGGCACCATCCTCGGCGTCGAGACGCGTCAGAAAGGCGGAGAGAAGGGTGAGGCTTTCGCGGTTTCAGTGCTGAATCTCCTCACGGGCGCGACACTGCGGTCCGTCGAGCTGCAGTCGATCAGCAATCTGACATTGGACGACCCTCAACTGCAAGAGGAGCTGACGCGGGCACTTGGCGCGCTCGTTCAGGCCCGTGACCAAGACAAGAAGCCCGTGACGATCAACTTCAACGGAATCGGCGATCGACATGTGCGAATCGGATACGTTGTCGAGACGCCTGTGTGGAAGACCAGCTATCGTTTGTTGCTCGACGACAAAGGCAGGTTCGGCAAGTTGCAAGGTTGGGCGATCGTCGAGAACCAGACCGAGAGCGACTGGAACGGCATTTCACTGTCTCTCGTGAGTGGCCGGCCCATTTCGTTCATGATGGATCTCTATCAGCCGCTCTACGCGACGCGCCCCACGGTGGTCCCCGAGCTGTACGCGAGCCTGCGCCCGCAGGTCTACGCCGGCGGGATGGCCGCGGACAGTCTGCGGGTGTCCATGCGAGGTCCAGTGAGCGCTCCGTCCGCACCAAAGCTCGGGTATGATCGAGACGGACGGCCGATGTCGCTCCAGTTGAATGAGGTCGTTGTCACGGGCTCCGGTCAGGTGTCGGGAAGCGCTGCGATGAACGGCGCTATCGCCGCGTCCGTTCAATCGATGGCGGCCGCGGAAAAACTCGGCGCGCTCTTTCAGTACACCGTCGCCGACGTCACACTCG
Organism: Gemmatimonadaceae bacterium; assembly: GCA_025934075.1. Taxonomy (GTDB): domain Bacteria; phylum Gemmatimonadota; class Gemmatimonadetes; order Gemmatimonadales; family Gemmatimonadaceae; genus JAQBQB01. Next base: position 14,503 of record JAICYT010000056.1, on the reverse strand, counting down.
CGCGACAAAAGTCGGCGATGCTTCCCATCATCACCGACAGCATCGAGCTCGAGCGACTGTCGATTTACAACGCATCCGTACTGCGCTCGAATCCGTTGAACGGTGTTCTGCTCAAGAACACGACCGGCAAGCATCTACTGCAAGGACCCATGACCGTGCTCGAGAAAGGCAGCTATGCCGGCGACGCACGCATCGATAACGTGCCGCCGGGCCAGGAACGATTGCTGAGCTACGGCATCGATCTCGACATGCTCGTCGACAACACGAAGAACACGCAGAGCGGCTCGGTCCTCACCGCGAAGATCGACAAGGGAGAGTTGACCATCAGCCGGAAACTCGTCGCATCGCAGGAATACGCGGCCGACAACAAGACCGGCAAAGACAAGATGCTGGTCATCGAGCATCCGATTCGCTACGGCTGGAAGCTTGTCGACACGCAAAAGCCTTTCGAGACGACGCCATCGCTGTATCGCTTCAAGGGAACAGCGGTCGCGAACAAGATCACCGTGTTGAGGGTGAAAGAGGAAGTCGTGCAGGACGAATCCATCGCGCTCGCGTCGGCGAACCTCGATCAGCTCGTGTACTACAGTCGATCGGGCGAAGGCGGCGCCGAGGTTCCACAAAATGTGCGCGAGGCCCTGGCCAAGGCGGTCCAGCTCAAGCAAGCGACCGTCGACGCCGAACGCGACATCGCCGCGCGGAATCAGCGCGTCGCCGAGATCACCGCGGAGCAAAATCGAATTCGCGAGAACATGAAGACCGTTGCGCAGTCGACGCAGTACTATGACCGCCTGCTCGCGAAGCTCAACGAGCAGGAGTCATCGATCGAGAGTCTGCAGAAGGAACGGGACGCGCTGATCGCGAAACGTGATTCTGCGCGTCGCGAGCTTGACGAATATCTGAACGGGCTGACCGTGGGCTGACGTGCCCGTAAATCGATGGACTTGGTTTCCCGTGAGTGGCTGTTGCAGGTCGGTCGGTGTCCGCTTCTTGTTGTTATGAGCGATGTGGCCCGGAGTTCAGTCCGCCCTGAGCGCTTCTGTCGGATTCACGCGTGCTGCTCGTCTCGCCGGAATCCAACTGGCCAGGAGTGCGAATAGCACCAGAATTCCCGTCGCGCCGGCGAGCGTCAGCGGATCGGTCGGAGCGATCTCGAACAGGAATGAACGGAGGAATCGTGCGACAAGCATGACGAGCACCAATCCGATCGCGACTCCCACGCCGCTCAGTACGAGACCCTGTCGAGTTACCATCATGGCGACCGCCCGCGGCTGTGCCCCGAGCGCGATGCGAACTCCGAGCTCTCGCGTACGCAGACTGACGATGTACGCAATTACACCGTACAATCCGACGACGCCAAGAATCAACGTCACCGCGGCCGAGACGCCGAGTATGGTCATCGTGAACGAGAGGCGGGCCATCGACGCGTCGAGCACCGCGCGCATCGATCGGACGCCGAACGTCGGGAGCGTTGGGTCCATCTCGCGAACGAGGCGTTGCATGTCGCGCGTCGTACCCGTGACGTCGCCTTTCGTGCGTGCGACGAGCGCCATCGTAAACTGCGGACCGCGGAACACGGTGTCCGTCGTCACGGATTCAGGGTAATACACGGCGCGAGTCGGGCTCGCCGAGAGCGTGGTATCGCGCACGCCAGCCACAACACCAATGACGGTAATCCACTCCCCGGCCGGCAACTCGCGGAACCGCTTTCCGATCGCGGCGCGGCCGGTCGAGTCGTGGAAGAATCGGAGCGACGTCTCGCTACTGATGATCGCCTCGTTGGAATGCTGCCGGTCTATTCGATCGAATGTGTGACCCGCGAGAAGCGGGATCCCCATCGCCGTGAAATATCCGGCGTCGACATAGCTGTAGAGCTCCAGCGGCGGAACATTCGCCTTCGATGCGATGTCGCCCTCGACATAGAACGGGTCCCAATCTGACCCATTGCTCTGGAGCGGAAGCCGCGATGAGATACCGGCGGCAGTGACACCAGGCAGCTCCGCAGCACGGTCGGCGAGCTGCTCATAGAATTGAACGACACTTGCGGCATTCGGATACCGAAGCGCGGGCAGCGCGACCCAAAGCGTCGCCAAGCCATCGGCATTGAAACCTGGGCGCACCGCGTGCAGGCGCTGGAAGCTGCGAAGCAGCAGTCCCGACGCGGCAAGCACGACGAGCGCGAACGCCATCTGTGCGGCGACGAGCGCACTGCGCGCGCGCTGCCGATGGCTGCCGACCGTTCCGCCACGCCCTCCGTCACGGAGGCCGGACAAGGGGTCGGCGCGCATGAAGCGAACGGCCGGGATCGCGCTACACGCGAGAGCAACGAGTGTCGAAATCACGAGCGTGAACGCGATCACCGTCCCGTCGATGTGTACTTCGGCGAGACGCGGAATATTCACCGGCCCCGCGGCGACCAACATGCGCGTCGCCATATAGGCGACGCCTAGCCCAAGAATCGACGAGACGGCGGCGAGCAGGGCGGACTCGGTGAAGAAGTGAACCATGATCCGACTGCGGCCAGCGCCAAGCGCGGCGCGCACCGAGAGCTCGCGATGCCGAGCGTCGGCGCGGACGAGAAGCAAGTTGGCGACGTTGGCGCACGTGACGAGAAGCACGAGCCCCGCTGTGGCCGCAACGATCCAGAGCGTGCGAGCGATGTCACCGACGACGTCGTCGCGCATTGGCACGAGTCTGGGAACAGGCTTCGCTTGATCGAGAAGCATGCGCGTCGTGATGCCCGGCGCGAGCATTGGCGAGACGTCGACGATGCGTGGTAGCACATTCGCGAAATCGCGTTGCGCCGCTTCGACGGTGACTCCTGGCTTGAGTCGGGCGATGCCGTTGTGACTGAAGCCGCCCGGGTACAGATCGTTTGGGTCGAGATGATACGGGACCCAGAGTTTCGTGTTTGCCGATGGGAACCGGAAGCTCGCCGGCATCACGCCGATGATCTCTGTCGATCGTCCAAAGATGAGCAGCTTCTTTCCAATGACGTCGCGCGTTCCGCCGAATCGGCTGCGCCACAGTCCTTCGCTGATGAGCGCTAGGTTCGGTCCTTTCGGCCCATCCTCCGCTTCACTGAACGTGCGTCCGACAATCGGCGAGACTTCGAGCAACGGGATGACGTCGGCGGTCACGCGTGCCTCGGTCATCCGCTCTGGCTCGCTCCGCCCATCCGGATCCGACACGTTCGCCGCGGTCTCATTGTACAGACCGATGCCGGTGATCGTCGTCGCGAATTTCTTATATGTGCGATACGTGCCCGCGGTCTGCTGGGTATGCATCAGCGAGATCGACGGCACGTCGTGCCACGCTCCCACGAGACGATCGGGATGACCGTACGGCAGTGGACGGAGCAGCACTGCGTTGACGATCGCGAAGATCGCCGATGCAGACCCGAGCCCCAGCGTGAGGGCGAGCACGACGGTGATGCTGAACAGCGGGGCCCGCCGCAACGGGCGCCATGCGTGCGAGAGGCGTTGCCACATAAGGATGCTTCGACTCTGCGAATGGAGGTGTCGACCCTACGCGGGCCGCCTCGCGCGAGTTTCCCGCGCCACGGGAGGTGACGCACCGTATTGCCACCGGTTTGGAGCGTCTCCATACTCTGCCGGCAGATTTTTTTTGCCGAGGTCACCACCGACGATCATCCGCGTTCGCCGCGGGAGGACTGACCATGCAAGACGCGTTGTCCAAGCTTTTTAGCGATTTCGACCGCGGCGCAGTCTCGCGTCGCCAACTGTTCCATGTGCTCGGCGTGGCTGCTGTCGGCGTCGCGCTTCCCGTGCGCGCGTTTGGACAAGGCCGTTGCGGTGGCGAGCGCGCAAACCTGCCCGGATGCGACAAGACGCCGGCCAAACTTCCATTCGATCCGACCGGATGGAAGACCGTATCGATGGATCACTTCACGATGCAGGCGGCGGACTACAAGCGCGAAGCCGCGTATTATGCGGCGCTCATGAACTGGAAGGTTCGGAGCGACGACGGAAATCAGATCGTGATGGACATCGGCGATGACGTGGGCAGTGTGATCATTCGTGGCGGGTATCAAGCGCCTCCAGCTCCGCCGGTCGATAGCGCAGCCGTGGCAGCCGCGGCTGCTGCTGGTCGTGGACGCGGTGGGGCGCGGCCGCCGCGCAATGTCGTCTGGGATTCTTTCTGCTGGGGCATCGATCAGTGGGACGCGAAGAACGTCGAAGCGGAATTGCGAAAGCGCGGACTCAATCCGGTTGCGGACAATGACGGCAAGGGATTCGAGAGCTTCCGCGTGACGGATCCGGGCGGCTTCACACTGCGCATCAGCAACGGCAACCGGCGTCGGCGACAGGGCCCCGCGAGCGGTGCATTGCCCGCGGCGGCACCATTCGAGCCGACGAATTGGAAAACGGTCTGGTTGGATCATATCTCGTTTCAATGTCCGAGCTACAAAGAGAGCGTCGCGTTCTATCAAGCGTTGCTCGGCTGGAAACCCAAAGGCGACGAAGGAAGTCAGAACGAGTGTGAGATCGGCGACCTCGGCGGGATCATCATTCGGGGCGGTGGCGCGGGTGGACGAGGTGGTGGAGCGGGTGCGACTGGTGCTCGTGGCGATTCCGCCGGTGGGCGTGGCGGTGCTGCTCCTCTGCGTCGCGTGGCGCAGATCGATCACATCTCGTTCGGTATTCAGCCGTGGGATGCTGATCAGGTGAAAGCGGAGCTCGACAAGCGTGGTTTATCGGCGCGGGCCGATACGGGCGGGTCGCAGGACATTCATGTCGCGCCCTACAAGAGCTATCACACGACGACGCCGAATGGGTTCGATCTGCAGATCAGCAACGGCACGCGCGAGGGTCGGAACATTCGATAGCCGGTTGTTTCGATGAATTGGCAGCGGCGCCCGAGCGGGCGCCGCTTTGCTTTTGTGAATGGACGGTTTGGCCCGGAGGACCGCCGGATTGCGGCGCGGTCGGGGCGGGTGGCGCCGTTCTCCTAGCCAGTCTACAAGACGTCGTGTATCTTCTTGTAGACTGCCGAGGGGAGGGGCCGGCGTTGGGATGGCTCCTCGGGGATGTCCCACGGAGTCCGTGCGTGTGAGTCGACTCCAGGGCCCCAGCTCTGGCCTCCCCGGAGGCCAGTGAGCTCAACGCAGGCAGACCAACGATTCTTGAATGAAACAGGTCTAGACAAAGATGCCACAACCACCGAACAACGATCGCCTGCAAGGAACGCTCGATCTGCTCGTGCTGAAGACGCTCCTGCGCGGACCGATGCATGGGTGGTCCGTCGCATTGCGGATCCAAGAAGTCTCACGCGACGCACTTCAGATCAACCAAGGGTCGCTTTATCCAGCGCTGCACCGGCTCGAGGACGCCGGGTTCGTGCGATCCGAGTGGGGGACGTCGGAGAACAATCGTCGCGCGAAGTTCTACCAGCTCACTGCGCTCGGGAAGAAGCAGCTCGCGGCCGAGACCGAGAGCTGGACGCGCTTCACCGACGCGGTCGGCCTCGTGCTCCGCTACGCCTGACCGGAGACATCATGCAGCCCAGTGCAATCGTCCGCCTGCTCCGTCGCGCTCGTCTCATGTTCGGACGCCGCTCATTCGAGCGCGACGTCGAGGACGAACTGCGCTTTCACATGGAGATGGTCGCGTCACGCCACGCGGCTAACGGAGTCTCGCCGGCCGACATCCGCGCGCTCACACACAAGGAGTTCGGATCAATGGACCGCTACAGAGAAGAGGTCCGCGACGCGCGCGGTCTCACGCTGGTCGACGATCTGTGGCGCGACGTTCGTTTCGCGTTCCGCACGCTTCTCCGTACGCCCGCCTTCACGGTCGTCGCGCTGATCACCTTCGCGCTCGGCATCGGAGCGAATACGGCGATCTTCTCCGTCGTCAACGCGGTGCTTCTTCGTCCATTGCCGTATCCGAATGCATCGCGTCTCGTACAGGTCTCGGAAACGATCAAAGACTATCCGGAGCCTGGTGCGGTGTCGGTGATGAACTTTCTCGACTGGAGAAAGCAAAACACCACACTCGACGGCCTCGGCGCATACTACAACACGTTCGTCATGCTCAATACCGACGGCGAGCCTGAGCGCGTCCGCGAAGGTGTCGTGAGCGCGAACGTCATCCCCATGCTCGGTGTCAAGCCAGCCATCGGCCGAGCGTTCACGTCCGACGAAGAGGTCAAGGGCAAGAACCACGTCGCGCTGCTGAGCGATCATTTGTGGCGAAGTCGCTACGCCGCCGATCGGAGCCTCGTAGGACGCACAGTGTCGCTGGAAGGCGTTCCATACAGCGTGGTCGGCATCATGCCAGCCGGATTCAATTTCCCCGCGGGTCCGCGTGTCGTCGACCTCTGGGCGCCGTTCGTTCCGCCGGACCAGGCGTCGCGCGGGTGGCATTGGATCAACGTCGTCGGGTTGCTCAAGCCCGGCGTGTCGGTCGAGCGTGCGGACCAGGACATGAAGCAGGTTGCGCGGCGCATTCAGATGGCCGACCCGCTCCCGATGGCCAATCGCAGCGCGACGGTAATGTCAGTTCAGGAATCGCTCGTCGGCAAAGTTCGACCGGTGCTGCTCGTGCTGCTCGGCGCGGTGTTCCTCGTGCTGCTGATCGCGTGCGCGAATGTCGCGAACCTTTTGTTGGCGCGAAACGCCGCGCGCCGGAAAGACGTCGCGGTGCGCGTCGCGCTCGGCGCCAGTCGCGGCCAGCTGGCGCGACAGTTTCTCGTCGAGAGCGTGGTGCTCGCGCTCATCGGTGCGCTGCTTGGACTCGGTGTTGCACGTCTCGCGCTTCGCGTGCTGACGATCGCCGGAGAACAAGCGCTTCCGGTCGCCGGTCCGATCACGCTCGACAGCCGTGTGCTGCTCGCGCTCGTCGGGGCCGCGGTGCTGTGCGGCATCGCCTTCGGCATTGCGCCAGCGCTCCAACTTTCCACCGTGAACGTTCGCGGCGGATTGGCCGATCTCACGACGAAGACGACGCAAAGTGGCGAGATGAAGCGATTCCGATCCGGTCTTGTCGTGGCGCAGATCGCGTTGTCGTTGATGCTGCTGGTCGGCGCGGGGTTATTGATGCGCGGCTTCGTCGCTCTTCATGGCACTGATCCTGGCCTCGTTCCGGATCACGTATTCACTGCGCGTGTGGCAGTACCGCGGCGCTTGCTCAAGCCCGACGGCAGCGAAACGAGTGTGCTGCTGCGGCCTTTGCTCGAGCGCGTGCGCGCGATACCTGGAGTTCGCGCCGCGGGCGTCTCGAGCATGCTGCCGATCGACCAAAGCGGGGCGACGGCCAGCTTCTGGGTCGATCGTAAGGCCTGGCCCGTTGCCGGGAACGAGCCATTGATCGAAGTGCGATCGGTGAGTCCGGGGTTCCTCGCGGCGCTTGGCATCAAGCTGAAGGCCGGCAGAGAATTCACCGAGGCGGACGATTCGACGGGCGTGCGGAAAGTCATCGTCAACGAGGCTGTCGTGAAACGATTGCTGCCGGGCGAGGACCCGATCGGTCGTCGGCTCCTTCAGGGAAGCCCGCAGCGGCACGCCGAGCTCGAGATCATCGGCGTCGCCGCCGATGTGAAGCAGTCGGGACTCGATGTCCCGGCGAGCCCGGAGTTGTACACGTCGTACGCCGATCCGCGGATCGACTGGACTGGAGGTGATGCGTGGCTCGTCGTGAAGACGGCGGTGCCCGAGCTGTCGATCGCGCCGCAAGTGAGAGCGGCGGTGAAGGACGTGGCGCGCGACGTCGCGGTGCTCAACATCCGCCCGATGGATGAGGTCATCGAGCAATCGTTGGCGAGCCGCAAGCTGACGCTCGTGTTGTTCGGCATCTTCGCCGCGGTTGCGCTGGCGCTTGCGGCGTCGGGCTTGTACGGCGTGATCTACTATCTCGTTACGCAACGGACGCGTGAGATCGGCATCCGTGTGGCGCTGGGCGCGCAAACCTCACGCGTTGTCGCCATGGTCGTAGGGCAGGGCGCGATCCTCATCGCTGCCGGACTCGTTGTTGGCATGGCCGGTGCGCTGCTGCTGACTCGATTGCTCAGCGGAATGTTGTATGGCGTCGGGACGCACGATCCGTTGACGTTCGCCGCCGTGCCCCTCGTGTTGGCGGCCGTTGCGTTCTTGGCGACGCTGGTTCCAGCGTGGAAAGCGGCGGGCGTCGATCCGGTGATCGCGCTACGCGAAGAGTAAGCTGACTACCAGCGAACTCGCCATTGCGCTCGGGCGCGTGATTCTCGTGCACGTTCACGCACGCGCGTCATGCGTTCGTCCCGCAAATAGTCGCGATCCCGATCGACACGGAGACGCGTGGCATACGCCCGCGCGCGTCGCTCCCGGGCCCTCTCCTGGTCGCGCGCCGCACGCTCGGCCGCTCGCCGCTGTGCGCGTTCGACGCGTTCGTCGATGTCGTACCGCGTGTACGTGTGTCGATCGTAGAATCGATCGCCGCGAACGATGCCCTGAGCCGAGGCGATGGCCGGGGCCGCGGTAAGGCTGGCGGCAATGATTGACGTCAACAAGAGAAGTCTCGAACGCATTGATCGCCCTCAGGATGGTGGGTCAGCGAGCGGCTGCATGTAGGTGGGACAATCGAATGACGCCAAGGGTTCGCACGGGCGATCGAGCGATCTGGACGGATGCGCGCCGGGGACGCGGCGCTCCCGGGTGTCCTTAGAGTGCTCTACCTTCTGAGGACTGATGACGGACATTGCTCGGCAGGTTCGAATTGCGCTCCGCGGCCTGCGCCGCACGCCGGCGTTTACGGCGGCTGCGATCCTGATTCTTGGCCTCGGGATTGGAACCGCGGTCGCTATGTTCACCGTCTTCCGTGCCGTGTTGATCGACCGGCTGCCGGTGCGCGATCCGGATCGCGTCGTCGTGATTTCGACGTATAAGGATCCGAAAGTCGAGTACGGGTTGGTGTCATCGCATCTCAAGGCAATTCGCAGCGAGAGCCGCACAATTACCGACATCGCCGCCTTCGCGCACTGGGGGACGAGCCAAGGCCCGCTCGTCGACGGTGATCGCACGCTCACGCTCGGCCGCGTCGTTGTCACAGGCGGCTTCTTCCAGGTGCTCGGCGCGCGCCCAGCGCTGGGTCGGCTATTCAGATTGGACGATGATCAGAAGGGAGCCGCGCCGGTCTTGGTGCTGAGCTATGAAGCGTGGCGGCGAGACTTCGGCGGAGATTCGTCGATCGTCGGCCGACATTTGTACGAGCCGTACAGCCAGTTGAATTACACCATCGTTGGGATCGCTCCGCCCGGGCTCGACTACCCCAGCGGCGCGGAGTACTGGATCATCTGGCCTGAGACGAACCAGTCGATCATCTCGATCGCTCGACTTGCACCGGGCGCCACGCCGGCGGCGGCCGCCACGGAGGTGCTCGGGATCGTGCAGCGCGCGTCGCCCGAGCTCCACGTCATGGGCTCGAAGGTCAAGACCATCACGCAAGCGATCGTGGGTGATGTGCGACCGATTCTGTTCGTGTTGACCGGCGCAGTGATTCTCCTTCTCGTCATCGCGTGCGTCAACGTCGGAGGACTGCTCCTGCTACGCGCCGGCGCACGCGCCCGCGAATTGGCCATTCGGCGGGCGCTCGGCGCGACATATGGCGACGTTGTCAGACAACTGTTGATCGAGAGCGGATTGCTCGCGGCGGCGGGAGGGTTGCTCGGTGTGATCTGTGCGCGCGTGCTCACCACGCTGCTGCTCACTTTCGCGCCGACGCAACTGCCTCGCGCGGACCAGATTCAGCTCGCTGGGACGCCGGTGCTCGCGGGAATCGGTATCACCGCGATCGCGGTTCTGCTGTTCGGTGTGGTGCCGGCGCTCATCGCCGCGCGAACCGACGTCGCCGCGACGCTTCGCCTCGACACGAGATCCGGACAGGACTCGTCGGCGCGTCGTCGGTTCCGTCACGTGCTCGTTGCGGCGCAAACCATGCTCGCGCTCGTGATGCTCGCGGGCGGCGCGTTGCTCGCGCGCAGCCTGGCTCGACTGCAGTCGATGACCCTCGGGTATGATTCCGAGCACCTCACGATGCTCGCGACATCGTGGCCATCGAAGAAGTACGACTCCGTGTCGAAGATGTATCCGCTCGGCGAAGAGGTGATACGCAAGTGGCGAGCGACACCGGGCGTCGTGGCCGTGACGCCGATGATGATCCCGCCGCTCGTTGGCGACAACGTCTTTCTCGGGCCGTTGGAGGTCGAGGGAAAGACGGACGCAGATCCCGCCACCAATCCGATCGTTCCAGTGTGGTCGGCCGGCAAGGATTACTTCCGCGTGTTCGGAACGCCGCTGCTGCGCGGCCGAAAGTTCGAGGACACCGATCGTGAAGACGCGGAACAGGTTGCCATCGTGAGCGAATCGCTCGCGCGACAGTTGTGGCCGGGGCAAGATCCGATCGGAAAGCGAATCAAGTATTGGGGTGCCGATACCGCGAACGCATGGCGGCGAATCGTTGGCGTCGCGGCCGATACGCATTTGCGCACGCTCCGCGATGCGACGCCGATGGTCTATATCCCATGGCGGCAAGCAGGCTTCTGGCAGTTCAACTTCGCGATTCGGACGACCGGCGAAATCTCGAGGGTCTTGCCGGCGCTGCGGCGAGAGGCGCGCGAGGTGGATTCGCAGCTCATGCTGTGGTACGTCCATCCGATGGACGAACTGCTCGCCGCGCCACTCGCTCGGCCGCGCATGAGCGCGTTCTTGATGTCGGTGTTCGCGGGCGCGGCGCTGCTGCTCGCCGCCATCGGACTGTATGGACTCATGGCGTCCGTTGTCCGCGAGCGCACGCGCGAGATCGGCATACGCATGGCTTTGGGTGCGGCGCCCGAGCGTCTTCGTCGCGAAGTGTTGACGCAAGCGCTCCTGGTGTCGGGATCGGGCGCGGTGATCGGGCTTGTCATCACGCTCGTCGCGTCTCGCTTGCTCAGCACGATGTTGTTCGACGTGAGCCCGACGGATCCACTCGCCTTGGCTGGAGCATGCGGCGTGTTGTTGATCGTGGTGATCATGGCCGCGTATGTGCCCGCGCGCTGGGCAACGAAGGTCGATCCGGCAAGCGCGCTGCGGTCGGACTAAAGCTTCGCCTCACCACCTCTGCTCAGCGGGCGCGAGCCGTCGTCAGCGCGTCGCTCTGAGTGCGCGTCGGTGAAGCAACGGCGCCAAGCAGCTCGACCGCCGTGTGATAGAGCGCGGCCTTGAGCTCGTCGCGCTGGGCGACGTGCGTGATGTACCGTGCATCGATCTCCACTCCACCGGCAATCGGCTTGAGATGGATCGTCGGCGCGACGGTGAGTGTGTCGAGGTGCGGCGAGCGTCGCGCTTCACGCCACTGTGCTTCGGCAAGGTGCGCGCTTTCGGTCGTCGACTCCTCGATCTGTTTCTGGATCGCTTCGACGATCGGATACGGGTCGCGCCCGGCGGGAACCACGATGCGAACTTCGTCCCACAGCCAGCGGCCGGAGGTCGAAAAATTGAAGTAGTGTCCCTCGATCGCAAAGCCGTTCATGAACGTCACGCGTCGCCCAGTTGGATGACCGGAGTCGCTCCAATCGCCCGTCTCCAACAGCACCGTGTAAAACATCCCGAGCTCGACGACTTCTCCAGTCACGCCATTGATCTCGACCAGGTCGCCGATGCGAATGCCGTTCTTCCCCATGAGGACGAACCAGCCAAGGAAGGCGACGATGAAGTCCTTGAGGGCGACGGTGAGTCCCGCGCCGGCGAGACCCAGGAACGTGCCGAGGTTGTCCGGCGGCCCGAACAAGATGAGCAGGATCACGAGCACCGAGATCATCTGGAGCGACACGCGCGCCACCATGTGCAGCGTTTGTGTGCGGCGACGATCCGCGTTCGGCTTGGCCTCGAGCACGTACGTGAGTGCTCGGCCGGCCAGCAGAGCAACGAGGATGACGACGAGGATCGCAGCGAGACTCTTGAACGCGCGATTGATGACGACCCACTCCTGCGTGCGCATGACGCCGATCCACGACAGATAGACGTCCCCCAGCTTGTGCTGAATCTCGATGCGTTGATCGTATGAGGTCCGCGCCTTTTCGTTTCGTGCGCGGCGTTGCGTGATCGCCAACAATGCGGTCGAGGAATCGTGGCTCAACGTCTTTGTCAGCGAATCGCGAAGAACCGCATCGCGCGCCTCGAGCCGGTCGTGAGCGGCGGTGAACGCTTTGGCGAGCGAATCGGTCGAGTCGGCGGCGAGCTGGAGCTGCGCTTCCTTCTGGTAGAGGTCCTGCAACGCTCTGACGTGACTGACGAGACCATGCGTGACGCTTCGCGGCACCGCGTTCACGCGAACGCTGTCGGAGCTTCGTGATACCGCTTCGTGCTCCTGAATCATCTCTTGAATTCGCCCTTGCTGATCGCCACCGGCACGGCGGAGATCCTGCGTGACGTCGTCCACTTCGTCTTGATCCAGCGTGGCTTGCGCCTGCGTCAGGTTCAGTTGGTCCGTGAGCTCCTGAGCGTTCGCCGGCGTGGCCTTGGCCGCAGCCGCGGTGAGTTCCTTCACCCGCTCTTGATCCAGGGCGAGCGCACGCTGGGCGTTTTCGAGCTTCGCCTCCAGCCCTTTCGTTCCCGCGGAAGTGTCGCGAGGCAGGCTGGTCGTGCGGCGCACGGCCTGCGCAAACGCCAAGTCCATTTCTTGATCGGCAAGACGCAGAGCGTCTTCAGCGAACGAACGCTCCTCGGGCGTCGTTGGCATTCGTACCAATCGTTCGGCCACCATCAAGGGTCCTTGATCGACCTCGACCCGATTGCGTGCGAACCGCCGGCCCGTATTCGGGGGAGGCGGAGAGACGCTGCGCGGCGCAGTCCAGTGGACACCGTAGATCACGGCCGCGAGGCAACCGAGGAGGACCAGGACCATCCCATTGCGCTTCATGCTCATGACGTTGAGTCTCGCACGCGCGCGGCGCGGCGTCCAGTAAGCCCAGCGGCGCGGCCCATCAAATGAAATGTTGCCGGCGCCTGAAATCGAAACTTCGCACGGTCATCACGCGTCGGCTGCGACTCGGCCCGACGCGCAGCCGTCGCGTCACGAACGCTCCCCGAAAACGAGCGACCATCATCCACATTTCAGGCGAACGGCTTGACCATGAGACGTATTGGTCGGACGCAATTCACAAAATCATTCACGTGGTCCAGTCATTATTTCCGCCCATGTCTACAACGTTGTGTAAGCATTTGGTGGCCGACTCTTCGCACGAGCCCAGCGACGAAGTGACGAGCGTCACAGAGCTGCTGGCCGATCTCCGCGCCGGGCGACGCGAAGCGTTCGATCACATGCTACCACTGGTGTACGAACAGTTGCGCCGCATCGCACGACGCGAGCTCGCCATTCGCCCGAGCGACACACTCTCGACCACTGCGCTCGTGCACGAGCTCTATCTCAAGTTGTCCCGCGCCGATCGCGCCGATTGGCGAAACCGCGCGCACTTTCTCGGAGTCGCCGCCGTTGCGATGCGCCACATTCTCGTCGACCGCGCGCGACGGCGCACGGCCGAGAAGCGCGGCGGTACGAATCGTCACGTCACGCTGGACGACGGACTCACGATCGCGAATGATGGGGCCGAGTCTCTCATCGAGATTCACGAGGCGCTCGATCATCTCGCGACGATCGATGAACGTCTCGCGCGTGTCGTCGAATGTCGGTTCTTTGGCGGAATGACCGAGCAGGAAACGGCCGAGGCGCTGAATGTCACCGAGCGCACTGTTCGTCGCGATTGGGTGAAGGCTCGCGGTCTGTTGTATCGCGAGCTCGTCGAAGACGACAGACCCATGCGCGCGAGGCCGCCGCAATCCCTTGCATCGTAACGCAGCGGCAGGATTGTAGGTGTCCGCAATCGCGATGACAATGCGTTTCATGGTTTCCGGGTTGGACTTTGCAATCCCGACACAGATAGGCGGAGCTGAGACTGGACATCGTGCACGTTTCCGACGAGCTGAACGTCGACCTCACGCTGGATGAGACACGTCCCGTATTTCGAGATCGCGCCCATGCGGGTGACGCGCTCGCCCACGCCTTGCGCCGCTTCGCGGATCAATCCGACGTGATCGTGTTGGGCCTCGCTCGAGGGGGAGTTCCGATGGCGCGCCAAGTCGCCGACGCGATCGGAGCATCGTTCAATGTTCTCATATCGCGAACGATCGGTGTTCCCGGAATCGAAGAACTCGCGTTCGCGGCGATTTCAGAAGGGAGCGACCGTGTTGTCGCGGATCCGCTCGCGTGGTACATCGGCGTTCCTGCAGGGATCGTCGACCGACTGGCGAGTCGCGAGCGGTTCGAACTGGCTCGACGCGCGGCGTTGTATCGGGAAGGGGAGGCGCTTCCGGATGTGAAAGGCCGCGTGGTCATCCTGGTCGATGACGGTCTCGCGAGCGGCGCCACGCTTCGAGCCGCGGCGCGTGCGATGCGAGGCGGGCATCCCAAGCGACTCGTTGCCGCCGTTCCGGTTGCGTCGCGCGCGGGACTCGACGAGATGCGCGACG
>JAICYT010000111.1 GCA_025934075.1 Gemmatimonadaceae bacterium | reverse complement strand
TCGTCCTTGAGCGTCTGCATCGCGCCCTCGAGCGCAGCACGCTTGAGCATTTCGGCGCTCTTCTCGAGTTGCTCGCGCAATTTTTCTTGCATCGCCTGCAAGTCCTTCAGCGTCTGCTGCGATTGCTCGTGCGACAGCTGCTGCGTCGCCTTGTCGAGCTTCTGCATCTGCGCCATGAGCTCGGGCGTGAGTGCATCGCGCAACATGGCTTGTGCTTCTTGAAGCTGACGAGCGAGGGCACTGTCCAACGCGCCGGCTTGCTTGAGCTGCTGCTCGAGCGCGGCCGCGGTCTGCTGAAGGTTCTTCACCTGATCGGCGAGCGCGCGCTGATCTTTCGCGACGGCCTTCGCTTTCTCGGCCGCTTCATAGCTCATCGAGCCTTGCTTGCCGTTTGCGCCACTCGAGCCACTCGGCGGATCTTGATCTGAATTCTTTGCCGCGCGATCACGCGTCGCGTCGCTCGTGCGTTGCTGCAACGACTTTTCCGCTTGTGCCGCCGACCTGACCTGGCTCACCGCCGAGTCCATCGACGCACGAGCGATGGCGCGCCGTTCTTCCATCGTCGGAATCTTGAGCAGCAGCTCGCGACTCTCGCCACGCTGTGCCCACGGGGAATTGTCGGTTGCGACGACCTTCACGTGCAGCGCATCGCCCGGTTTGAGACCACGCGGGCCGAGATCGAGCATCGATGTGCCGTCCCACACGGTTGCCGACGCGTCGGCCACTCGCTGCGCCGTCGGCGTTTCCGAGCCGCCAGCCGCCCCTTGCTTCCAACTCATGATCTCGACGCGCGCGATACCGTGGTCGTCGCTGGCCGTCGCGCGCAGCGTGATACGATCGTCGCCGGCAACGATCGTGTCCGTCGCCGGACTCACGAGCTCGACGTGCGGCGCCGAGTCGGGAACCACCTCGAGCTCGAGCGGCAGCGGAAGATCGGGAATCGGTCCGGCGGCGCCCGCGGCAAGCCACGCATACTTTCCGCTTCGCTTCGGCTCGAAGCGGCCGCTGAAGGCGCGATCGTTCACCCGCAGCGCGATCGTATCGTTGACACTGCCGAGGCGCACGTCACGCAACGCGGTCGACGCCCGACCCGCGACCTCGATCACCGTTCCTTGGGGGACGCGCGCCGGATCACCGACCGGGAGTCCTTCGGCCGGCCGGCCGAGGTATGCCGGGTAGGTCGCGCGCATCGACACGGTTCCGACGAACGGACGATCGGTCACGCGCACGACACCGGTGTCGCTCGCGGAGCGTCCGTCATTCGCGACGATCGTCAGATCGCCGCGCAGAGGACCAACGTCGAGGGTCGCGATGCCGGAGCCGCGATCGACGGCAACGGTCTGCGTCGTCCACGCTTCGCCTGGAACGCGTTGCGCGAGCGTCACCGTTCCGCGCTGTGGTGCCGCGATGCGGAGACGCAACGTCTCGCCGCGCAAAACGGCGGGCGGCAAATTCTCGAAGGCAAGTCGCGGCAACAACGTTCCTTGCCACGCGCGAACGGGTTTGAGGATCGCCGCCATTCCGTCGTTGTAGCTCGGCACGGCGAACGCAAGCGCCGCGACGGCAACGGTAGCGACGCCTGTCGCCTGTCCCGCGTGACGCCGGACCGTTCGCTGCGCTCCCGGAGCTAGTCGCTCGCCGCCGGGAACAAGCTGAGCGCTCACCGCGGCTGCCGCACGCCGGCCGAGCGCGCCTGAATTACCGACTTCGAGAGCGCCGCGCAGTGAACCGGACCGCAGTGTCTGCTCGCGCTCTATCGCCGCGGCGACGCTGGCGCGTGTGGTTCGGCGCTCGAGCTGGCGCGTCGTCCAGACAATTACGGCCACATCCGCCGCGAGCACCAACAACCAAACCAAGAATGGAACGCCGCGCGGCAGGGCCATCCATCGCGCGCCGCCGAGCGCGGAGGCGCCGATCGCGAGCAACAGACATGTCGCGCCGACGGCGAGCGCGATGCCCGCCATGAGGTGCATGCGTCGCAAGCGGGCTCGCTCGCGGTCAACCAGCTCGAGGACGGTCATGGCGTTGGGCGACTCGTGACGGCGTAGACGAACAGATTCACGCCCATCCGCAGCGCCGCTTCATGCAGCTCCGGTGGGTCGTGATAGACCTCGGGATCTTCCCATCCGTTGCCGAGGTCACTGGAGAAGCTGTAGTACACGGCGAGCCGATCGCCGAGAAAAATTCCGAAGCCGCGCGCGGGGAGGCCGTCGTGCTCGTGAATCTTCGGAATCCCCTTCGGCATGTCGTAGACGATGTGATAGATCGGATGCGATAACGGCACGTCGACCAGCGGGCGGTCGGGAAACACGCGCTTGATCTCGCGGCGGAAACTTTCGTCGAGGCCGTAGTTGTCGTCGACGTGAAGGAATCCGCCACGCGACAAATACTCGCGCAAGCGAATGATCTCGGCGTCGCTGAAGTGGATGTTGCCGTGGCCGGTGACGTGGATGAACGGGTAGTCCCACAACTTGTCGTCCATCAGCGTGACGCGCGCCTCGGTCTTGTCGACCTGAAGCGACGTGCGCTGACGGATGGCCGCGAGCAGGTTCGGTAAGCTCGACGGATTCGCGTACCAATCGCCGCCGCCGTCGTATTGCAGCCGCGCGATGGTGAGCAGTGGCGGTGCGGGACGCGCGCCGACCAACGGCATGAGTGCAGCCGCGGAGAACACCCGCGCGAACGTCCGTGCACGACGCCAACTGAATCCGGTCATTCGTCTTCTCCAGCCTTTGATTCCGCCTTCGACAACTGCTGCGCGAGACGGTAGGCAACGCGTCGCGACACTCCGAGCTCCGCGGCGGTCATGGTCGCCGCGTCGCGTGCACTCATGCCTGCGGCGCGTAACGCGCTCACCCGCGTTTGTACGACGTCGTCAGTCGGTTCCTGCACGATCGCCGCGGCAATCACGAGCACAACCTCGCCCCGTGGAGGCGTATCCTCATAGTACGCTCGGAGCTCGCTTACCGTTCCCCGTTTGATCTCCTCGTACTGCTTCGTCATTTCGCGGGCCACGACTGCGTGACGTGCCCCACTCCCCCGTCGCTCGAGCTCGCCCAACGTCGCGGCGAGCCGATTCGGCGCCTCGTAGAGCACGGCGGTGTGCCGAAGAGTCTCAATCTCGTCGAGCGCGGCGCGACGTTCACTCCCGGTCCGTGTAAGGAAACCGAAAAAGGTGAATCGATCCGCGTCGAGCCCCGAGACGACGAGCGCCGACAGCAGCGCCGAGGCGCCCGGAATTGCCACGACGTCGATTCCCTCGTCGATCGCCGCACGTACGAGCCGGGCACCCGGATCTGAGAGCAAGGGTGTCCCGGCGTCCGACACGATCGCCAATGATTCGCCGCGCTGGAGCCGCGCGACGAGCCCCGGCGTCGTCTTCGCCTCGTTGTGCTCGTGATACGACGCCGCGGGCGTCTTGATCTCGTACCGGTCGAGCAGATTCCGCGTGTGACGCGTGTCCTCGGCCAGGACTTGGTTGACCGACTTCAACACCTCGACCGCCCGGAAAGAAAAATCCCCCATGTTGCCAATGGGGGTGCTGACGACATAGAGCGTTCCCGCACCCTCGGGATTGCGCTCATCGGTCACATGACCTTCCACGGTATCTGATCGAACAGGCCGGCGGACTGAAACATGTGCCGGCGATCCCAGGTGAGCTCGCGCAAGAATTCTTCGGGAGAGAGTGCGACCGGATCGACGGCGGCGAACATCACGTCTCGAATCCATGCTGCGACCGCCGTCGTGAGACCCGCCGTGTCGGCCAGCGGCTCCTTCGTCGGCCGCCCGGAATACGAGAACCCGTCGAGCGCCGGATGCGCCGCGATCAGATTCTGTCTCGCATGCTCGGCGATTGCCGGGGCGCTCTCCCGACCTTGATCCACGAGCCGCTGCACAAGCGTGCCGGTCAAGTCGCGATACGCCTGCACTAACGCGGGCGGAGCCTGCACGGGCAGTGGTTTCGGCACGGCCCAGCGCGATACCTGGAGCTCGCCCACGCGGCCCTCACGCGCGAAGAGCTTTGCGACGCGATCGACGACTGTCCCGTGATGTGAGGCCGAGAGAAACGCGCGCTTCACGCCGCCGTTCTTGAACACGAGATAATTCACGAACTCATTGGCGATGATCTCGAGCATGCCGTCGAACGTCGTGGACAAGAGATATGGAAACAGTGCCGCCGGGTCCTGGGGCGTCATTCCTTCGGGCCACGGCTCTGGCGGTGTCGCCTCGGCGGCGAACATGGACGCGAGCTGCTCGACGTCTGCTTCGTTGAAGTAGATCTCGCCGTATTCAGGCTCGAGCGGAACTTTGTCGATTGCGCTGGCAATCGCGATGGCGTGAGATCCCTTTGCGTCGCGAACCGTCGCGTTCGCGACCTCGCCTCGCAGCAGGTAGAGAATGACCAGCTCATCCGGCAGCGAGATTGCCACGTACCCGGAGATCCGAGCCGCGCGATCGCGCTTGGCATCGGTCAGCAAATTCCGAAGGTGGACATACGCCAGCCGCGTTCGCGGAAGCAGAACGCGGCTGAACGGGAAGTGCAGACCGGTGGCGTGGGACATGGCGCCCTAAAATGCAACGGCGCTCAGCCCTGCGCGAGGCACGTTGCCGTCACGCAGAGCCAAATGTCGCGCGCGTGTTAGGCGCTGTGCTGCTGCGGCGTCGCGCTGTGTTGCTGCAGCTTCGCTTCGATATGCGCCCGAGGTACAGCACCGATGATCTGGTCCACGACCTTGCCGCCCTTGAAGAACAGCATGGTCGGGATCGAACGAACGTTGAAGCGCGATCCCGTTTTGATGTTGGCGTCGACGTCGAGCTTGGTGATCTTCACCTTGCCCTCGTAGTCGGTCGCCAACTGATCGAGAATTGGTGCAACCATTCGACACGGTCCGCACCACGTCGCCCAAAAGTCGACGATGGCGAGCCCATCGTGCTTCTCGACCTCGTCCTCGAAATTGGCGTCGGTGACCGCGATGATATTCGACATAAATGCTCCTTTCGCGTTGAACCATTGACCCATGCCATTGGCAACCAACCAACCGCGCGAGCCAACGGACAACTAAACTTATCACATGCGAAAACCCTCCCCCGAGCAATCGGGAATTCGGATCGCCCACATCGGCATTGCGGTCGAAGGCCTGAATGAGAGCGTGTCCTTCTACCGGGACATCCTGGGGTTGGCGGACGTTCCGCTCGCCGATTCCGACGGCGCAAAGATCGTAGGGCTGGCGGCGGGCCCATCGCTGGTCGAGCTGCTCGAGGCCGATCAGCCGGATTCGCCGATCGCGAAATTCATCGCGAAGCGCGGACCGGGGATTCATCACGTCTGTTTCGCGGTCGACGACCTCGACGCGACGCTCGAGCGCTGCCGCGCCGCCGGCATTCGTCTCATTGACCAGACGCCGCGCACGGGCGCGGACGGCAAGCGCATCGCGTTCCTGCACCCGTCGTCGACGGCCGGTGTGCTGCTCGAGCTAACCGAGCACTGACGTCCGATCAGCCGCGCCGAGCGCAGAACTCTTGCAGCGGTTTGAGGTCGACGTCTTGCACGTACCACCGCGAATCGCTCGCGCGAACGACCTGGAAGTTTGTCGATTTGGTCAGATCGCCGAGCGTGAGGCTGACGATTACCGCGCGCGTTCCGCCGGGATTCGGCGCATCGCCAAGAATGTCGTAGCGATCGTGCTTGAGGTGACACATCATCACGAGCTCGCGCTTCTCGAGCTCCTCGCGCGGCAGCATGTCGCGAGCGGGCCCCTGCGCACTGCCCCAGAGCGCACCCATTGCCTGCAGATCCGTGGCCTTCGCCGCGGTCAGAAATCCGCGAATCGCGCTGTTCGCGTCGGCGGCGCCAGTTTGGTTTCCGTGCAAGACAACCGGGGAATTCGTCGTGACGGTCGACGTGGAATGGCAGGCCGCCAGGAGCACCAAGCTCGTGATTAGTTTCTTCACTCAATCCTCTGCACCGCAACGGGAAAGATTCGCCGATGAAACGACAACGTCTCTACATCAACATTGATCATATCGCGACCGTTCGCCAAGCCAGGCGCGGCAACGAACCGGACCCGATCGAAGGAGCGGCGATCTGCGAGCGAGCCGGTGCCGACGGGATCACGGCGCATCTGCGCGAGGATCGGCGGCACATTCAGGACGACGACGTGGAGCGCCTCGCCACATCCCTGACCACCGACTTCAATCTCGAGATGGCGTGCACCGACGAAATGCTCTCGATCGCCGAACGGTTGCGGCCGCGTGAAGCCACGCTCGTTCCGGAGCGCCGTCAAGAGATCACGACGGAAGGCGGTCTGGATCTCACGCGCGATCCAGCACGCTTGACGGAAGGTATCAAGCGCCTCAACGCCGCGGGAATCCGCACGAGCCTCTTCATTTCGCCCGACCTTGAAACGGTCACTGCCGCCCGCAAACTCGGCGCGACAGCCATCGAGCTTCACACCGGCGCATTCGCCCACGCCGCGGGCGATCCGGCCGCGCTCGAAGCCCTTCGTGACGCATCACGGCACGGCGCGTCGATTGGACTAGCGGTACACGCTGGTCACGGGCTCACGGTCGGCAACGTCGGACCAGTCGCCGCGATTCCGGAGATCGAGGAATTGAACATCGGTCACTCGGTGGTGAGCCGCGCGATCTTCGTCGGGCTCGCCGAAGCCGTGCGTGAGCTTCGCAAAGCCATGGACGACGCTCGCGCGCCTTCCTAACTTCGTGTCGCGCATACCAATGGAGCGTGCATGACCGGAGCGCCGGGATTTCTGGAGTTCTTCATCCTCGAAGCCAGCGAGTACGTCGAACAGCTCGACGGCCTTCTGCTCGGCGCCGGCACCACCGGCCCCAATGCTGAGGCGATGCAGCGATTGGCGCGCGCACTGCGCGGCACGGCGACGATGGCGAAGATACCGCCGTTCGCCGATCTCGCATCCGCCGTAGAGCGTGTCGGACGCGGACTGCAGGAAGGCGCGTTGCGGTGGGATCCCGCGCTTGGCGGCGCGCTCGTCGCCGCGATCGACGATCTCAAGACGCTGCTGCGCTCAGTGCGCGGGTGGTCGGCGGGCGACGACGAACGTGCTCGCGCGCGGACCGACGAATTGTCGCGCTACGCACCACGCCGCACGCCGTCGACGTCGCGAGAACCCGGTGCGGCCGGCGGCGTCAATCCGCCACCGACATTCCTGGCGACGGAGTCGGCAAACATCGCCGCGGGTCTCGAGCTGCTCACCACTCGCTCCGGCGACGCCGAGACGGCGGGCAATGTGCTCAATCGCGTGCGAGCGTTGCGCGGCGTTGCCGGTGTCAAGGAAGTCGCGCCGCTCGCCGAAGTCCTCGAAGCAACCGAAGACGCGGCCCGCGGCCTCGAGTCGGGCAGTGAGCGGATGACGCCGGAGGCGCGTCAACTCCTCGAGGCGGCAGCGGCGTATCTTCGCACCCTGTCGTCTGCCTTGCGCGGCGTCGGCGACGTCGACGCGCCGAGCCCCGAACGGGATGCGTTTTTCGCCGCGCAGGAAAGCTGGGCCAATCACGCCGGCGAACGCGAGCGCGTCGTCCCGATCGCCGAGCTGTTTTACGAGGACGGCGGCCCGGGCGTGGTCGAACCGTCGCAGAATCCGCCGACGTCAGCGTCGGAGCGATTCCGACTCGAGCTGGTGAGCTTGGGCGAGCACCTGCGGCAAGTCGTCAGCGGCGCTCGTCGCGTTGGCGACGCGGCGTCGGTCAATCGCGCGCGGCGCGATTTACGCGGCGCTCTTCGCGCGGCGCAAGCCGCGGCGGCCAGCTTCGGCGAACGAGATGTCGCGGAATTCATCGCCAGCCACGTCGCCGCGGTCGATGACCTCGACTTTCACAGCTTGGCGACGCTCGACGATCTTGCGTCGCTCCTCGCCGACCCGGGTGTCGGTGCAGAGCGCTTGCGCGCTCGACTTCGCGACGTCGCGCGCGATCAAGATCATACGGCGCCGGCGGGACCCGGCGTCGCGGACGAGACTGGCGTCGAGCTCACGGCGCGTTTGACGCCGCCGATTGCGCGTCAAGCTCCGCCGCAGACTCCGGCCGTCCCACTCACGCCGGTGGCTGCAGCCACACCGGTCACACCTGTGGCGGCAGTTTCGGCGACGAATGGGTCCGCGGCCGCGCTGATCGATTCGAGCATTGCGGCGCTCGAGACGTTGGGATCGAACCCGTTCGGTGAGCCGGTTCCGATTGCTGAAGACAATGTCGTGCCGATCGAGACGCTGCTCTATCGCGGGCGCGCCGCGTTGGATCGCGCGGTCGAGATTCGCGATGAGATTCGCCGTGGCGGCGACGATCTTGATCGCGACGCGCTCGAGGAGTTGTTCGATCTACTCGAGTTGGCGCGAGCCGAGTAGCCCGCGATGAAGTTCGGATGGCGCGGGGCGCTGGGGGTCGTCATCAGCGTCGCGGCACTGTACTACGCCTTCCACGGCGTGAAGTGGGGCGACGCGATGGATCACGCCCGCAACGCCAACTATTGGCTGCTCGTGCTCGGCGCGGCCACCGCGACGGCCATGTTCCCACTGCGGGCGCGACGTTGGCGAACGATTCTCGATCCGGTCGCGCCGCGCCTGCCATTCGGACCGCTGTGGCGCTCGACGGCGATCGGAATGATGGTGAACAACGTCGTCCCGCTGCGGGCCGGCGAGCTCGCGCGCGCGTATGCGCTGACGCGGGAGCTGCCACAAATCACGTTCTCCACCGCACTCGCGTCGCTCGTCGTCGATCGCGTGTTCGACGCGGTCGTCGTCTTGCTGCTATTGGCGATCGCGATGATCGCTCCCGGATTTCCGAGCGGCGCGATGATCCACGGCCGGCCGATCTCCCAGTTAGCGACGGGGTTCGCGATCTTGCCGCTCGCCCTGTTGGTCGTGCTGTATGGATTGGTGTTCTTTCCAGGAACGCTGATTCGACTTTTCGAATTGCTCGCGCGACGCGTGTCTCCCACGATCGAGGCGCGCGGACGCGACATGCTTCAGCGCTTCGCCGAAGGCTTGAGCGTTCTGCGAACGCCCGGACATTTCATCGCCGTCTTCGGGTGGACGCTGCTCCATTGGCTGCTTCAACCGTTGGCGTTTTGGCTCGGTTTCAAGGCGCTCGGCATCAACGTCTCGTGGTCGGCGACGCTGTTCGTGCAGGGCATCATCGTCATCGGCGTCTCGCTCCCGTCGGCACCGGGCTTTTTCGGCCCGTTCGAGACCGCGGCGGTGTTCTCGCTTGGTCTCTACGGAATCAGCAGCTCGGCGGCGATTGCGTGGGCGTTGGTGTTTCACGTCGTGACGTTCATCCCGATCACGCTGATCGGCGCATACTACTTCGCCAAGCTCGGCTTGACGATGGGCGAGATCGGCACCGCCGGACGCGATCCCCCGTGACGCTCTCCGCGCGCGTCATCGCGCAGGCGAAAATCAATCTGCTGCTCCGCGTGCTCGCTCGCGAAACCAGCGGATACCACTCGATCGAAACAGTTTTCCTGCGACTCGACTTGGGCGACGACGTTCGAGTTCGCATCACGTCCGGCCGCGCGCTCGATTGCTCCGGTCCGACAATGCCCTCCTCTGGCCTCGGACCAGCAGAACGCAATCTCGCATACCGCGCCGCGTCGGCGTACGCCGACGCGACCGGCTGGCCTAACGGATTCGCGATCGAGATCGACAAGCGCATTCCCGTTGGCGGTGGACTCGGCGGCGGCAGCGCCGATGCGGGCGCTGTGCTGCGGGCACTCGACGCGCTGTCGCCGAATCCGCTCGGCGCGCGACTCGTCGAGCTCGCGGCTCCGCTGGGGGCCGACGTCGCATTCATGACGATCGAAAGTCCAATGGCTCTTGGCTGGGGACGCGGCGAGCGGTTGTTGCCCGTGCGCGCACCGGAGCCACACCGCGTGGCGATCGTGGTCCCGGATTTCGCCATCTCAACGGCCGATGCGTACGCGTGGCTCGCTGCGGATCGCGGTTCCTACGCGCCGATCGCGAGCGTGATCGAACCCGGCTCGCTCGCGACGTGGGAGTCTTTGGCGCTCATCGCGACGAACGATTTCGAGCGTGTGGTTGCCGCGCGCCATGCGATCATCGCCGAGCTGGTCGACGAGCTCGCGTCGCGGGACGCGGTCCTGTCGATACTCAGTGGGTCCGGATCAGCCGTCTATGGTGTGTTCGACGAGGAACCCAACGCCGCGGCAATGACGCGCAGCACCGGCCTGACAACGATCGGCACCAAGACGAGCGACCGAGTTGTTAGAGTGGAGCTCGAGCGGTAGTTTTCAGGGCTCACGACAGGCTCGCTGCCCCCTCGTCCAATGGCAGGACATCGGACTTTGGATCCGAGAATGGTGGTTCGAATCCACCGGGGGCAATGGCAGGGTTCGGTGCAACGGTTCGACGCCGACGGTGGGCGCTTTTTTGGCGAAAGGCTGCGATGGGACAAGCCGCAGTGGTGGGCCAGCCCGTCGTCGACGATCAATCGCACTCACCTCAGTAGGCTGGTTGTACCCCCGTAGTTCTTCGAAGTCTTTCCCCCGCATTATCTTATAAGGCTCCGCCATGGACGGACTAGCAGTACCGAGTCACGGCCTCAAGCTGTTGTCCGGCACCGCCAACCGAGTTCTCGCGGAGGAGATCGCCCGGCATCTCGGCGTCGAGCTGTGCCGGGTCAATCTCGGTCGGTTCGCCGACGGAGAGATCTCGGTTCGCATCGACGAGAACGTGCGCGGCAACGATGTCTTCATCTTGCAGCCCACGAACCCGCCAGCTGAGAACATCATGGAGCTCTTGCTCCTGATCGACGCGGCCCGGCGAGCATCGGCGGCGCGGATTACGTGCGTGATGCCGTATTACGGGTACGCTCGGCAGGATCGTAAAGATCAGCCGCGCGTTCCGATCGGCGCCAAGCTCATGGCCAATATGATCATGGCGGCCGGTGTGGATCGGGTGCTGGGCGTCGATTTCCACCAGCACCAGCTCCAAGGATTCTTCGATGTACCCGTCGACCATCTATACGCGATGCCGGTGTTCACGGCGCACTACCGCAAGATGCAGTTGCACGATCCGGTCGTCGTCGCGCCGGACGTCGGCTCGGCGAAGATGGCCCGCGGGTTTGCAAAACGGCTGAACGCGACGCTGGCAATTATCGACAAGCGTCGTCCGCAGCCGAATGTGTCGGAGGTTGTGAACGTGGTCGGCGATGTCGAAGGACACGATTGTATTCTCGTCGACGACATGATCGACACGGCCGGGACGGTGACGGAAGCATCACGCGCGCTCAAGACCTTGGGGGCGCAAGACATTTATATCTGTGCGACGCACGCCCTGCTGTCGGGACCGGCGAAGCAACGCATCAACGATGCGCCGATCAAAGAGCTCGCGGTAACGGACACCATCGCGATGCCCGAGGAGCGCCGCCCGCGTCAGTTGGTCGTGTTGTCGGTTGGAGAGCTGTTATCGAAGGCCATCCGCTTCACGCACGCGGAACAGTCGGTGAGCTCTCTATTTGACTAGCAACTAGTTGTTCCTCGTTCGTCTCGGACATGGTAGGGAGGACGCAGCCTCCTGAGAGTAAACACGAGATGCCGCGAGCCCGCTGCGATGTGTTCATGTTCTCACTGGAATCATAGAAATGGCATCAGCAAGCCTCAGCGCGACTCCGCGCAACGAGCGCGGCACGGGCGTCGCCCGTAAGCTGCGTCAGGAAGGTCAGGTCCCGGCGGTCATTTATGGCCACGGTCGCGAGCCGCAGTCGCTCGCCCTCAACGCTCGCGACGTCGACAAACTTCTTTCGACCATCTCGGCGGCGAGCACGGTCATCGAGCTCAGCTTCGACGGCCGGACTGCACGCACGTTGATCCGCGAGATCCAGCGTCATCCAGTCAAGCGCAGCCTCGTCCACCTCGACTTCCAAGAGCTCGTCGCAGGCGAGAAAGTCACCGTCAGCGTTCCACTCCGGTTCGTCGGTGTGGCCGATGGCGTTCGCAACGGCGGCGGCATCCTCGAGGAGACGATGCACCAGCTGCATCTTCGTCTGGACCCGGCTTCGATTCCCGATCACATCGATGTCGACGTCACACCACTCACGATCGGACATAGCATCCACGTCCGCGAGCTCGCGCTGCCCGAAGGCGTGTCGGTGCTCGACGACGTGAACGCGACGGTCTGTGTTTGCACGGCGCCGAAGGCAGTCGTCGAGGCGACAGCGACGCCCGAAGCCGAAGCTGGCGCAGTGGCGGAGCCCGAGCTCATTCGCAAGGTCAAGCCCGAGGGCGAGGAAGAGACCAAGTAATCGGCATCGTGCTCCGATTTCTGTTCGGACGTGGCCGGCCGACGGTATCGCGGGCACGCGACGACGAGCCAATGAAAGTCATCGTCGGACTTGGCAATCCGGGCAAGGAGTACGAACGAACGCGTCACAACGTCGGCTGGTGGGTCGTCGACCACCTCGCCGACGTTTGGCGTTTCGACGGCTGGAAAAAGGACAACGACGCTCGCGTGGCCACGGGCACGGTAGGCAGCGCGAAGGTGCGGCTCATCAAACCGCTCACGTACATGAACCTGAGCGGCGCGGCGCTGCGTCCGTATCTGCGACGCCCGTCCTGGTCGGCGGCTACGGATCTCTTGATCGTCGTGGACGAAGCCGCGTTGCCGCTCGGGCGATATCGCTTTCGTGCCAAGGGGAGCGCGGGAGGGCACAACGGGCTCAAGAGCATCGAAGGCGCGGTCGGCTCGCAAGAGTATTCGCGTTTGCGCATCGGCATCGCTCCCGAGGAGCCGCGCGAGCGCGGTGTGCTCAAGGATTTCGTGCTCGACGATTTCGGCAAGCGGGAAGAGGCGGTGATCCGCGATTTGATGCCGGTCTTCACCGAGGCGCTCGAGCTGTGGATCAAGAGCGGCATCACGCCCGTCATGAATCGCTTTACCGGCGACGCGATATAGTCCCGTCGCCTTCAACTTCATAATTCCTCAATGCTCAAACTCGGAATCGTCGGCCTGCCGAACGTCGGCAAATCGACGCTGTTCAATGCGCTGACATCGGCGAACGTGCTCGCCGCCAACTATCCGTTCGCGACGAAGGATCCGAACATCGGCCGCGTGAACGTACCCGATGCACGCCTCGCGGTGCTGGAGAAGATCGTCGAGCCGCAACGTGTGGTGCCCGCGGCGGTGGAGTTCGTCGACATCGCCGGGTTGGTGAAGGGCGCGTCGCAGGGCGAGGGTTTGGGCAATCAATTCCTTGCCAACATTCGCGAGACGGATGCCGTGGTCCACGTGGTTCGCGCCTTCGACGACGACGACGTGCTGCACGTCATGGGCGCCGTCGACCCGGTGCGCGACCGCGAAGTGATCGAGTTCGAGCTCGCGCTGGCGGATCTCTCGGTCGTCGAAAAGCGCCTGGATCGCGTGAAGCGCGCCGCGAAAACCGGCGACAAAGAGGCGCTCGCCGAATTGGGCGCGCTGGAACGCGCGCACGCGCCGCTTTCCGAAGGCCGCGCGCTATGGCATGTCGGATTGTCACGGGAGGATCGCGCGACGATCGCAGCGCTGTCCTTGCTCACGCTCAAGCCAATTCTCTACGCCGCGAACGTCACCGATGCGGAACTCTCGGGGCACGAAGGCGAGCACCTCAAACGTCTGCGCGACGCGATCACCACGAGCGGCGAGAACGCCGAGGTCGTTCCCTTCTCCGCCAAGATCGAAGCCGAGCTCTCGGAGTTGTCCGAGGAAGATCGTCGCGGATTTCTCGAGTCGCTCGGCCTCGAAAAG
Organism: Gemmatimonadaceae bacterium; assembly: GCA_025934075.1. Classification (GTDB taxonomy): domain Bacteria; phylum Gemmatimonadota; class Gemmatimonadetes; order Gemmatimonadales; family Gemmatimonadaceae; genus JAQBQB01. The sequence continues at coordinate 92 of JAICYT010000111.1, read as the reverse complement.
GCCGGGCTCGATCGGCTGATTGGTGGCGGATATCACCAGCTCGGTCTACAGACCTACTTCACCCCCCGCGAGCCGGAAGTTGGTGCCAGGAC
>JAICYT010000142.1 GCA_025934075.1 Gemmatimonadaceae bacterium | reverse complement strand
CGAGGTCTCGACGACATACGGTATGAAGCGCTTGTTGTTCGGCTGATCGAAGTACTCGAGCTTCTTGCCAGAAAATTCCTGATGGCGCGTGAGGTCGAAGTCGCCGCGATTGTGCACGCCTTCGATTTCCTGAAAGCCCAGTGTGCCGCCAAAGTCGAACTGCACGTCGAAGGCGGCTCGCGCGTAGTGCGCCAGCTCTTCCTTCGTGTGTTGATGAAACAGCAATCGCGCCGGCTCGAGGCCGAGCGATTTGTGCCACTCCATGCGTCGCTCTTTCCAGTACTCGAACCAATGCATGTCGGTGCCCGGCTCGACGAAGAACTGCATCTCCATCTGCTCGAACTCGCGCGTGCGGAAAATGAAGTTTCCCGGCGTGATCTCGTTGCGGAACGCTTTGCCTATTTGGGCGATCCCGAACGGGATTTTCTGCCGCGTCGACTGCTGGACGTTCAAGAAGTTGACATAGATGCCCTGCGCCGTTTCCGGACGCAGATACGCGACCGACGCGCTGTCTTCGACCGGGCCCATGAAGGTCTTGAACATCAAGTTGAACATCCGCGGCTCGGACAACGTGCCCTTCATACCGCACGACGGACACTGCGCGTCAGGCGTGCCCGGCGTGCCTTTGATCTTCGGGTCGTCGGCCCGGAAGCGGCGCTTGCAGTTGCGGCAGTCGACGAGCGGATCGGTGAATCCTGCCACGTGGCCGCTTGCCTCCCACACCCGGGGATGCATGAGGATGGCCGCATCCAGCCCTTCGATGTCGTCTCTCGATCGGACCATCGCCGACCACCAACGGTCCTTCAGGTTCCGTTTCAGCTCGACACCGAGCGGGCCGTAGTCCCAGACCGCGCCGGCGCCGCCATAGATCTCCGAGGACTGGAAGACGAATCCGCGGCGCTTGCAGAGTGAAACGAGTTTTTCGAGGACGTCCGGTGTCGGCATAGAAGAACTGTAATTGCTGGGCCCAGTGGCCACCGTGAGGTGCATGCGGTCTGCAGTGACGACACGGCCTGGTCGCAACGCAACGCGACTGTCAAGGAATGGCTGTCGACAATCGTACAAACTACTCACGTCGCCGCGCTGGCGCTTTCTATCTTTGCATCGGCGCACCGAGGCACCCGCGCGGGTCGTGCAACGATGACGTTGATGCGTTCTTCAACGCTCGCACGACGCTCTTGAATACAATCGGGGTCCACGGGTTCGGCGGGCTCAGCCACCGCCGCGGCGCGCCAGCTGGATGCTGGCGCCGCGCGAACGACGACCGGACGGCCCTCCGATTCACGTATCTTTCGCGGACGGAGGATTCGCTCGAGATGGCGTGGGAATGCTGCGCAATCCGCGTGGTGCTTGGCGATTCGCTTCCGTGCGCACGTGAGAAATGTTGAGCTAAGCGAGGTAATGCATGGAACGTCGAACGTTCCTCGAGGTTGCGGCAACCGTCGTCGGGGCGCGGCTGCTCTCCAGACCGCGACCGCGTCGGCCCGCGCACACGCGGCTCATTCTATTGGGCACGGCTGGCGGTCCGCGGCCACGTGTTGGCCGATCGGCGCCCGCGCAAGTCATCGTCGCGAACAACGCCGCATACGTCATCGATTGTGGCGACGGCGTTGCGCGTCAGCTCGTACTCGCGCGTGTTCCGCTCGCGACGCTGCGCGACGTGTTCATCACGCATCACCATTCGGATCACAATGCCGACTACGGAAACTTGCTGCTGCTGGCGTGGGCCGCGGGTTTGCGAACGCACGTCGACACGTGGGGTCCCCCGCCGATCGAGCGAATGACGTCGCTGTTCTTCGAGATGAATGCGACGGACATCGAAGCGCGCATCGCCGACGAAGGTCGCATCCCACTTGGTCCGCTCGTGCAAGCGCACAACGTGCAGGCGGGTGGCGTGATCATGCAAGATGCCAACGTGCGCGTCACCGCGGCGGTGGTGAATCATCCGCCGATGGCGACCGCCCTTGCCTATCGATTCGACGCGCCCGATCGCTCGATCGTGATCTCTGGCGACACGACCCCGTCAGACAATCTCGTTCGGCTCGCGCGCGACGCCGACATCCTCGTTCACGAGGCGCTGTACGCGCCGGCAGTCGAGCAGATGATTAAAGACGTCGCGAATGCCTCGGATCTGCGCCGAAGCATCATGTCACATCACACCACGATCGAAGACGCTGGGCGCATCGCACACGACGCTCGAGTGAAGACGCTTGTGCTGTCGCACCTGGTGCCCGCGGAAGATCCGGTGGTTCCCGATCAAACCTGGATCGACGCGGCTCGCCGGCACTTTGCCGGACGCATCATCGTGGGGAAGGATCTTCTGGAGATTTGAGGTCGGGCTTGTCCTGTCGGTTCGCGCCAGCACTCGACGTCGAACGTTGCCGCAGCTCGCTTTGTTGTTGCTCGGTGAGCTGATTCTTGATCCGCGCCATGAGCGTGAGCTGCGTTCGCTTGATGTCGCGCTCTACCGACAACACCTGATCGACCTGCGCGAGCAGTCGCCCTTCATCGATCGACGTGCCTTGGAGCAGTCGCTTCAACTTCTCCGACTCGCCGCTCATCTTGAGCTGGAGATCGACGAACTTCATTTGAGCGTCGCGCATTGCGCTCTGCATCGCGGAACGTTGACTCTCCGAGAGCTTGATTGCCTCCTGGTTCGACATCACGAGCTCGGGAGGAAAGAGATACTGTGCGAAAGGATCATCGCTCGACGTGCTCGCGTTGCACGGGTTCGAGAGGACTTGCGTCGAGGGGACTTTCGTCCTGATGATGATGACGCCATTCTCCGCGGTGCCGCCATACGCCGCGACGGCCGCCTGGCCCTTCAAGATGTCGACCTGTTCGATGTCAGCCGGGTTGATGCAAAACGGCTTCCCGGCCTCGCGCGCCGGTCCTTGCCCTCGGCCACCGCGCTGCGCCAACGCGATCGGTGTGACGCAGATTGTGAGGCCGAGTGCGAGCGTGATCCTTTTCATCGTCAGCTCCCTAGTATTGGACGGCATCAGGCGATGCGCCGTCAAGGATTGAAGAAAGAACTTTGGGCGCCGCGAGCGCTTCGCTCCCCGATGTGCGGAGCAAGCTCGCGGTTGGAGACTTCCACCTGCTGATGCTCAGGGTATCGCCTCCACCCGACGAGTCGGTGGCGTCGGCGCGACGACCGATGCCGCGATTCCGAGTCTGTTGAAACGCGATTCCCGCCGCCAATACGACCCCTGCGGCGGCCACGATCCACAGCGGACGTACGCCGCGGCGGCGCTGCGCTTCCAATGTCCAAGCGCGCTCCACTATGTCATGGAAATCGGGCGCGCGATCACTGTCGTCTGATCGAAGCGCCTCGAAGCGCGCGCGCAGCTCGTCGTCGCTCGAGAAATTCATCGTATCCTCAACTCCGCGAGCGTCTGCGCGAGTGCTTTCTTCCCGCGCTCATAATGCGTGCGCGCCGAGCCAAGAGAGACGCTCATCACCCGGGCCGCCTCTTCGATCGTCATTCCGTGATAGAACACGAGCTGGAGAACCTCCCTCTGCCGCGGTGATAATGTCGCGAGCGCCGCGACCAGCGTTTCACTCTGCTCCGACGACTCTGCCTCCGCGTCCGCTCTTGGAGACGGATCTGCCAGATCAATCGCTGATTCAAGTCCGGCCTTGCGCATCACCCAAACACCTCGACGCCGGCGGTGTTCGATCGCGGTCAACCGAATCACGCCGAAAACCCACGTCCTCACGGTCGATCGGCCGTCGAATCGCGCGCGACCAGACAATACGCGGAGATACGCCGACTGCAGCGCGTCTTCCGCCAAGTCCGAATCGCGCCCGACGCACGCGAGCGCCCAACCCCAACATTCCGTGTGCAGTGCTTCGAGCTCGCGTTCCAGCTGTGCTCTTTCCATGCGTCGGATTGTGGCCGGAACGTTCGTCGCAGAAGATGAGTGTCGGCGACGCTCGATTTATATGACACGGCCATGGCGGACGCGAGCGAACCACGGGAACCGGTCAACGCGCCAACGGATTCTTCGCACATTCCCCTTCCATGAGAAAGCCATGCGCAAAGTCCGAATTGCAGTTCTATTGATCGTTGCCGCCACTGCGTTTACGGCCTGTAAGAAGGGCGGCGGCTACATCACCGAGCCGACGTCGGTCGCCACTCCGTAAGGCCAAGTCGATCAGGTGTCGAGCTCGGCGCTCAGCTTCGGTTCAGCCGGGGCTCCGCGGCCGAGCAGGCGCGCGACGATCTTGTCGCCGTGATAGCGTCCATTCTCGATGAACACCTTGTTGGCGTCGAAGCCGGCAACGACGACCCCGGCTATGAACACGTTCGAGACGCTCGTCTCGAGCGTGTCCGGATCGTGACTCGGAATCCCAGTCTGCGGATCGATCGGCACGCCGACCTGACGTAAGAGATCCATGTTCGGCGCGAAACCGGTCATCACGTAAACCAAGTCGGCCGGCAGTCGTTCCTCACCGCGCGGCGACACGATGATCACCGCGCCGCGTTCGATGCGACTCACCCGACTGTTCCACCGCGCGCCAATGCTTCCCTCCTTCTCGCGATTCACGAAATCGGGAAGCACCCACGGCTTGATCTTCTTGTCGAAGGTCGGTCCGAAATGGACGAGCGTCACACGCGCGCCGGAACGCCATAGATCCAGCGCCGCCTCCGCCGCCGAGTTTCCGCCGCCAACAACGACGACGTCCTGGTCTAACGCCTCGTGGCCTTCGCGATAGACGTGTGCGACGTGCGGCGAATCCTCACCCGGCACGCGGAGGTAGTTTGGTGACCCGAAGTATCCAGTCGCGACGACGACAGCCTTTGCCTCCGTCTGCATTGCGCCGTGCGCACGCGACTCCGAGTGCACGACGAACGCTTCGCCCGCGCGCATGATCGACGTGACGCGCTCGTACTGTCGCAACGGAATTTCGAAATGTTTGACGACCGCGCGGTAGTACGCGAGCGCATCGCGCCGCGTCGGCTTCTCAGTCGCGACGACGAACGGCATGTCACCGAGTGACAACTTTTCAGCCGTAGAAAAGAAGCGGACGTACGTCGGATAATGCGCGATCGTACTGACGACCGACGCGCCTTCGATGACGAGGCATTTCAATCCGGCGCGCTGCGCCGAAATTGCCGCCGCCAACCCGCACGGCCCGCCGCCGATGATGAGAAGATCGAGCATCCTTGTTAACGGTGGAACGGTGGAACGCTGGAACGGTGGAACGCCGCGGTTAGGCGGGTAGCGTAACACCGTTCAAGCGAGCGAGAGCGAGCGACCGTTCCACCGTTCCACCGTCTCATAGCCCGATGATCTGATCGCGACGCGTACCGACACTCACGTACGTCACCCGCGTCTCGATCAATTCCTCGAGGCGATCCAGATACACGCGCGCGGCGCTCGGCAGATCTTCGAGCTTGCGCACGTCTCCGGTTGACCGCTTCCACCCATCGAGCCACTCGTAGCGCGGAACGATTTTCTCGAGCGCTGTGATGTCGCCCGGGAACTCCGTGTGCAGATCGCCGTCGTACTCATAGCCCGTACAGATGGCCAGACGATCGAGCGTGTCGAGTACGTCGAGCTTGGTCACCGCAACGTCGGTCAGTCCGTTGACGCGCGTCGCGTAGCGCACCACGATCGCGTCGAACCAACCACAGCGCCGCGCACGACCGGTCGTCGCGCCGAACTCGTTGCCGAGTGCGCGCACATGCTCGGCCATGGCGTCGTCCATTTCGGTCGGCAGCGGGCCGGTGCCGACGCGCGTCGTGTACGCTTTCACCACGCCGAGCACGGCGTCGATCGACGTCGGTGGAATGCCCACGCCTGTTGCCGCGCCGCCAGACGTCGTGCTGCTCGACGTGACAAACGGATACGTCCCATGATCGACGTCGAGCAACGACCCTTGCGCTCCTTCGAGTAGAATCGACGCGCCGCTCTTCATCGCGCGATAGATCATCAGCCCGACATCTTCCGCGAGCGGAAGCAAACGCTCGGCAAGCGTGCTCAGTCGATCGACCGTTTCATTCGCGTCGGCGCGCTTGGTGCTGCCAAACGCAGTGAGCTGAGCGTTCGCCCGCTCGACGCCTTGCTCCACGAGATCGAGTAGGCGATCGCGATTGCGCAGGTCGAGCACACGCACACCGCGCCGCGCGATCTTATCCTCGTACGCGGGACCAATGCCTCGACCGGTCGTGCCGAGCGATTGCGAATGCGAGCTCTCGCCGTCGATCAACTTGTGATATGGCAGCACGAGATGGGCGCGGTCACTGACGTAGAGGCGCCCTTCGACGTCGATGCCGTCGCCCACGAGACCGTCGATCTCGGTGAACAGCGTGTCAGGGTCGAGCACGACGCCGTTGCCAATCGCGCAGCGCACGCCTTCGTGCAGGATCCCACTCGGGATCTGATGCAGCACGAACGAATGCTTGCCGAGGTCGACGGTGTGGCCTGCATTCGCGCCACCCTGATATCGCACCACCCAGTCGGCTCGCTCGGCGAGCACATCGACGAGTTTTCCCTTCCCTTCGTCGCCCCACTGCGCGCCGACGACGACAACCGTGCGATTGCTCTGACTGAACATGGGTGGCTATCGGGAACCGGGGAGGGCAAAAAAATACGCCCCGCGGCTGTCGTCGGGGCGTTGTTTGAATCTACGGCGGCAGCCGGGGTAGTCAACTTGCCGGTTCAGCGCACGCTTACAGGAAGACAGCTCCGATCATCCATACCGCCATCGCGAGACCGATCGCGACTTTGACCGCCGCCGCGATCACCCGGCCGAGCAGTGCGCCCCAAGCCACGCGTGTTGCAACGCCGTGATTGCCTTCGCGACTCCACTCGAAGACGAACGCGCCAATGAATGCGCCGACAAACGCACCGATGATCAAGCCCACGATTGGAATCGGCACGCCCATGAACGCGCCGATCATACCGCCGATGATCGCACCCCAACCGGCGCGACGAGAGCCGCCATACTTCTTCGTGAAGCGGCTCGTGAGCACCCACTCGAGCCCCTCAGCGACGGCCATCAACACGCCGACGCCGATCACCGTCATGAGGCCGATGCCGCCGGCCGGCACGAGCAAATGGTAACAGAGCGCGGCGGCAAACATGATCAACGTCCCCGGCATGCCGAACGGGATCATGACCAGGCCAAGCACAATCGCCGCGATCAGAAGTAGCACTTGCATCAGCCGAGCTCCGTTGCCGTTCGCGCGAGGACCTGCGCTGCGCTCGCGATCCCCGTGCCGTTCATGTAGGCCAGCGAGTCGCGAGACGTGTGAATCCTCTGAAGCGTACGGAGATCGCCGCGGCTGAGTGTCACCGTCTCCCAGCCGGCATCGGCGAGCGCGACATGATCGGTCAGAATTCCCGGGATGAGCCGAAGGACTCGGAGTGGTTGTTTGTCGGAAGAAGCAGCCCCTTCGAGGAGCGAGAGGAGACGCGCGGGACGCGAGCCGGTGTACATCACCACGAGCGAGCCAGTGTCGTCGACGCTGTCGCAGTTGAGCGCGACCGTCGCGGCCCGAGACCGCGCCCAGGCGCGTGCACCGGCGAGCGCGAGCTCCTCGGCGTCGGTGATGAGCACGCCGACGCGGGCGGACGATGGAATCACCGCCGCGGCCTCGAGCACCGCGGCGACGCCGCTCGCATTGTCGACGGTGCCATGATTGCGCGAGTCGACGTATGACAGCATCAGCGGAACAGCACCAACGCAAGCGAGCGCAAAGAACGCCCACGTCACGGTCGCCGGCAGAGCGGCGCGTGTGAGCGCGAGCAGTATCAAGGCGATCAGCGACGTCGCACTGACGACCACGCCGCCAACACGAGTCAGCATCGCGACTGGCTGCCATTTCGAGTCGATGTGGGCGACAAGCCACACGCGCGGCTCTTGGATCCCGCGCACCGCTTCCAGGTTGACACCGCGACGTCGGGCGAATGGCAAGTGCAGCACACCGCGACGAGTGGCGAGGCTCGCAACGATCTTGACGATCAGCAGTACGAGGACTGCAATGACGGCGACGTTCGGCGAGCGCGGCGCCAACGCCAGCGCGCCGGCAAAAGGGACGATGAGCAAACCCGCTAGCGGAGTCGCGCACTCGCCGACGAACGCTGAATACTCGAACGCGCATTCGGTCGTCGCAAATCCGAGCCCACGCAGCACGTCGTCACAATACGCTCGTGCATCCGCCGCCGCGGCGCTGCCAGCCGGGCGCGAGACCCGGCCGAGCCGCGCCAGGTGCGGCGACGCCGCGCCCATCGTTACGCGGCCGTCGCCAGCTCCGCGCTCCGAAGAAGCTCGGCGACGAGCGCGACTCGTTGCTCGTCGAGCGGAAGAAGCGGCGATCGCACCGGACCACCGTGAAGGCCGACGTGATCCATGCCCGCTTTGACGCCCGCAACCCCCATCTCGCCGACGATCGTCGCGCCGAGTGGAACGAGTCGGGCCTGGGCGGCATCGGCAGCAGCTTCGTCGCGGCGCCACACCGCGTCATAGATCTCGAGCGACAAGCCCGCCGCGAACAAGGCAGCGGCGAGAATGCCACCGCGGGCACCAGCATTGAGCGCGTACTTGAAGCTGCCCGCGTTGCCCGTGAGAACGGCGAACGTCTCAGACTGCGCGTTGAGATATGAGGCGATGAGCGCCCGATCGCCCGAGCTATCCTTGATGCCGATCACGTTGTCGTGAATGGAAAGCTCGGAAACGAGCCCCGGCATGAGCGAGAAGTGCATGTACTTGGGAATGTTGTACAGCACGACCGGGACCGGACTGTCGTCGGCGATACGGCGATAGTGGTTCGCCAGTGCAGTGCCGGTCATGGCCGCGCTGTAATAGTGCGGCGCGACGACGAGCACGGCATCAGCCCCGCGAGCGGCCGCGTCACGAGTGAGCTGAAGACACGTGCGCGTCGATTCAGCCCCTGTGCCGACGATGAGCGTTTTCTCACGCGGCACCATCTCACGCGCGACGTCGACGAGCGCGGCACGCTCGTTCGCGTCGAGCAATGCGGCTTCGCCGGTCGATCCAGCCACGACGATGCCGTGCAAGCCGGCCGCGAGATGAGCGCGAATATTGGCGGCGAAGGATGCGACATCCAGCTCGCCGCTTTGCGAATAGAACGTCGTGACGACGGGCGCGAAGACGCCGGAAAGTTGCACGGTCATGGAACGCTATTGCGGGAGAAAGTCCAGACTGCCCGTTTGAAGACCACTCATCTGCTCGGAGGCCGGCTCCTCGGGCGGCAATTCCGGCGCGGGGCTCTCCTGCGAGATCCGCGAGAACATCTTCATCTTGAGCTCGAAGTCCGACGGGTTGCTCGCGGCCGCCTTTGCCACCTCGAAGGTGACTTCGCCGCTCCCAACCAGCTCGGCGAGACACTGATCGAAGGTCTGCATGCCGTACTGCTCGCGGCCTTCCGCGATGAAGTCGCGCACTTCGCCGATGCGCGTTCCGTCGAGAATCAAGTCGCGGATCGCCGGGGTGTTGATCATGATCTCCGCGGCAACGGCGCGCCCTTTTCCCGAACGCTTGGGCAACAAGCGCTGCGACACGACCGCGTAGAGCGACTCGGCGAGACGGATGCGAATGACGTCCTGCTCTTCGGGCGGGAACATCGCCATGATGCGGAGAATCGTGCTCTGCGCGTCGGGCGTGTGCAGCGTCGACATGAGCAAGTGTCCCGTCTCGGCGGCCTTGATCGCGGTGTCGACCGTTTCGGCATCGCGCATCTCACCGATCATGATCACGTCGGGATCCTGCCGCAGCGCAGCGCGCAAGCCCATCTTGAAGTCGGGCGTATCGGCGCCGATCTCGCGTTGCGTGATCGACGAACGGTGATCGGTGTGCAGAAACTCGATGGGATTCTCGAGCGTGAGAATGTGGCGGTTCTCCCGCTCGTTGATGTAGTTGAGGAGCGCCGCCATCGTGCTCGACTTGCCGGAGCCGGTGACGCCGGTGACCAGAATCATACCGCGTCCCGCGCTGGCGATCTTGGCCAACACAGGCGGAAGACCGAGCTTCTCGAAGTTCGGAATCTCCCACGGAATCACGCGCATCACGATGGAGAACGAGCCGCGCTGCTTCATGATGTTGACGCGAAAGCGGCCGATGCCCGCCGCCGACCAGGAGCAGTCGTAGTCGAGAATCTTGTCGATGTGCGCCTTGTCGTCGTCGTTGCTCATCAGGTGCAGCGCGATCGACCGCGTCTGATCCGGCGTGAGCTTGCTTTTCGTCAACGGAACAAGCTCGCCATTGATGCGCGCGCGGAACACGTCGCCCGCTTTGACGTGAAGATCCGATGCGCCCCGATCGACGGCGGCTTTGATGATTTTTTCCATGATCAGTGCGATTCAGTACCGTTAGTACCCGGCGTGCTTGTCGACGACGTTGCGCAAGGGCTCACTGCTCAAGTATCGGCGCCAGTTGTCGAGAAAGAGGTCGAGCTGGCGGGGCCAGAAGCGGCCCGGAGACACCGGCGAGACGTGCGGGGTGAGAAGAACCTGTGGAACCTGCCAGAGGGGACTGGTCGACGCCAGTGGCTCGCCCCGAAAGACGTCCAGCACCGCGCCGCGGAGGCGACCGTCGCGGAGTCGTTCGATGAGGGCGTCGTCGTCCAACATCGCTCCGCGCGCCACATTGACGATGATGGCTGACCGCGGCAACAGGTCGAGCCGCTCCGCGGTGAGCAATTCTTTGGTCTGATCGGTCAGCGGAGCCGCAAGGACGACGACGTCATGGCGAGGAAGCTCTTCG
>JAICYT010000197.1 GCA_025934075.1 Gemmatimonadaceae bacterium | reverse complement strand
TCATCCGGCTACTCAAGCAGTCGGGGCTCGATGAGCGAACGATGATGAGCGCCCTCAAACAGCTCGACTACTCCGAACACGGCGGCGCACCGCTGCTCGGCGTGAACGGCGTGAGCATCATCTCGCACGGAAAGTCGTCGCCGCGCGCCATCATGAACGCACTCAAGGTCGCCGTGCAGGCGGTCGAAACGCGCATGGACGAGCACATCGGCCGGCGCCTGCAGGAAGGAGTGGGAGCCGTATGAAGCGACCAGTCGCCTATATCGCCGGCACGGGGCGGGCTGTCCCGTCCAATGTCATGAGCAATTTCGATTTCGCGGCGATCGGAATCGAGACGACGGATGAGTGGATCGTCGAACGCACGGGCATCAAGCAGCGGCACATCGCCAAGACCGAATCGGTCACCGATCTGGCAAGCACGGCATCGCGTGCCGCAATGCAGAAAGCGGGTGTGCAACCGGGTGAACTGGACATCATCGTCGTCGCCACGGCGTCGCCGGATCGACTCCTGCCGTCTGCCGCTGTGGACCTCCAGGCGGCGATCGGCGCGAGCCGCGCCGCGGCATTCGATGTCGGCGCCGCATGTTCGGGGTTCATCTACGGATCGACCGTCGCCGAAGCGATGATATCGATCGGCAACGCGGACACGGCACTCATCGTCGGAGTCGAACGCCTGAGCTCCATCACCGACTGGACAGATCGATCCACGTGTGTGCTCTTCGGCGACGGTGCTGGAGCCGCCGTGCTCAAACGCGCAAAGCAGCATCGCGGCATTCTGTCGACCTTCGTGCGCAGCGACGGCTCGCTTGGCGATCTGCTATGTCGTCCGGGCGGCGGCGGCGCACGGCCCTTCTCGAGCGAAGTGCTGAACGACCGCTCACAGTTCATCAAGATGAACGGCCGCGAAGTGTTCAAGAACGCTGTCCGCTCCATGTCCGATGCCGCGACGCGCGCACTCGATGCGGCCAAGCTGACGTCGGCCGACATCGATCTGATGATTCCGCACCAAGCGAACATCCGCATCATCGAGGCGACGGCGAAGCACGCCAACATCCCGATGAGCAAGGTCTACGTGAACGTCGACCGATTCGGCAATACATCCGCTGCATCGATTCCGATTGCGCTCGATGAGGCGATCGAGCAAGGCCAGCTGGGCGAAGGCTCAACGGTGCTGCTCGTCGCCTTTGGCGCCGGCTTCACCTGGGGCTCGATGATCGTGCGCCTGTAAGAATGGACGTCATACTCCTGTTTCCGGGCCAAGGCTCGCAGAAACCAGGCATGGGCAAGGACCTGGTGGACGCCTTTCCCGCCGCCAGAGACGTGTTCGACAGGGCAGACGCCGCGCTTGGCGCGCCCCTCAGTCACCTTTGCTTCGATGGTCCGGCAGAGGAGCTCACTCTCACGCACAACGCTCAGCCCGCGCTCCTGACGCACGGTGCCGCATTGTGGGCGGCGATGCGCGCTTCGATTGGCGCTAGCGTCGTCGCCGCGGCTGGACACTCGCTCGGCGAGCTCACGGCGTATCACGCCGCCGAGTCGATGGGGCTCGAAGACGCCGTTCGAATCGTTCGCCGACGCGGTGAGCTCATGTATGAGAGCGGCGTCAAGCGCCCGGGAACAATGGCAGCAATATTGGGCGACACCAGCCGCCCGATCGAAGAGATCTGCGCCGAGGCAACGCGCGAGGCCGGACTCGTTGTGCCAGCCAACTACAACTGCCCGGGCCAAGTGGTGATCAGCGGCGAGGATGCCGGCGTCGAGCTCGCAATGACGCTCTGTAAGCAAGCTGGCGCGAAGCGCGCCATCCGACTTAAGGTGAGCGGCGCGTTTCATTCACCCCTCATGGAAAGTGCCGTCGACGGACTGGCGCAAGCGCTTGACTCAGCGTCATTTGATGATCCTCACTTCCCAGTTTACGCGAACGTCGACGGCCAGCCAGTCTTGAAGGCGGAGCGGGCGAAACGGTTGTTGCTCGAGCAACTATCCACCCCAGTTCGCTGGAGCGACGAAGTGCTGGCGCTCGCTGAGCGATATCCACGCGCGCTGTACGTCGAGATGGGCCCGGGTAGCGTACTCGTCGGCCTCGTCAAAAAGATCGCGCCGTCGCTCGAGACGGCTACCTGCGGGACCGCGGCGGAAGTCGATCAGCTACAGGGGCTCGTCACTCGGTGAGCCCAGTGAGCCGAATGAGCATGGCGATCAGACTGAGGTCACGATGAAAATCGACTTATCGGGCCGAACGGCTCTCGTCACGGGGAGCACGCGCGGTATCGGCCGCGGCATTGCGGAAACGCTCGCAGCCGCCGGAGCGCGCTTGGCTGTTGTCGGTCGCGACATCGAGCGCGCCGAGGATGCGGCTCAGTCAATCTCGTCGCAGGCGCGCGGCTTCGCCTGCGACGTGGGCGACGTCGCCTCCATCACGACGCTCATCGAGGCAGTCGAAAAGGAGTTCGGCGCGATCGACATCCTCGTCAACAACGCGGGGATCACGCGCGACAACATCCTGTTTCGTCTCAAAGATGATGACTGGGACGCGGTGCTCGATGCCAATCTCCGAGGTGCATTCGTAGCGATTCGCGCGGCGTCGCGCGGCATGATGAAACGTCGATGGGGACGCATCATCAATATCGCCAGCGTCGTCGGCATCGTCGGCAACAAAGGGCAGGCAAATTACGCGGCGAGCAAAGCTGGGTTGATCGGCCTCACCAAGACGGTGGCAAAGGAGCTCGCCTCGCGGAACATCCTCGCCAACGTGGTGGCTCCCGGTTTCATCGAGACCGACATGACGGCGGCGATGACCGACGACGCCAAGAAGACGCTCTACTCGCAAATCCCGCTCGAGCGCCTCGGTACGCCGAAGGATGTCGGCGGCGTTGTGACGTTTCTCGCTTCCGAATACGCGGCGTACATCACGGGACAGGTCTTCGTGGTCGACGGTGGCATGGTGATGTGACCGAACGCCCTGTTTGATGCGCCTATAGCTATGCCTCTAGCTATGCCTCTAGCTATGCCTGTAGCTATGACAATGCCCCGTGGGGCTCGCTAGATTATTCGCACAATACCACCCTCATTCGAGAGAGGAACGATTCCATGGCTGACAACGCTCAGAAGGTCCGCGACATCATCGAGAAAGAGCTCGGTGTGGAGCGTGAGAAGCTCACCGACGAAGCCAGTTTCATCGAGGATCTCGGCGCGGACAGCCTCGACATCGTCGAGCTGGTCATGGAGTTCGAGAAGGAATTCAACATCGACATCCCCGATGAGGATGCCGAGAAGCTCCGCACGGTGGGCGATGCGGTCGGCTATCTGAATCAGAAGATGGCGAGCAACGCGCAATGAGACGGCTTGCCGAGGAACGATAGATGAAGCGGATTGTCGAATTCCGAGCCAAGGCGCGTGGCGCCGAAGCGAGGAACCGCAAATGAAACGTCGGGTCGTCGTCACTGGGATGGGGGCGATTACGCCAGTCGGAAACGACGTGGCGGCGACTTGGCGCGCGATCGCCGCCGGTGTTTCCGGGGGCGGCCCGATCACGAAGTTCGACGCGTCCACCTTTCCCACGCGCTTCGCGTGTGAGGTGAAAGGCTTCGATCCGCTCCTCTACATGGAGCGCAAAGAGGCCAAGCGCGCCGACCCATTCGCGCAGTACGCAATTGCCGCTTCGGTGCAAGCGATGGCCGATGCGGGACTCGACGACGGTTCGCAGTACGATCCCGACCGTCTCGGGGTCATCATCGGCAGTGGCATCGGCGGTCTCAAGACGTTCGAGGAGCAACACGACGTCTATCGCGAGCGCGGGCAAAGCAAGATCAGCGCGTTCTTCATCCCGATGTTCATCTCGGATATTGCGGCGGGTCTGGTCTCCATGCGCTTCAACGCCAAGGGACCCAACTACGCGACGATCTCGGCGTGCGCCACGAGCGCCCACGCGATCGGCGACGCGTATCGCACGATCCAGTATGGCGACGCGGATCTGGTGATCACCGGCGGCTCCGAGGCGACCGTGACCCCGATGGCGATCGGCGGATTCTGCAACATGAAGGCATTGTCGGAGCGCAACGACTCACCGGAAACCGCATCGCGCCCCTTTGATGCCACGCGCGACGGCTTCGTGATGGGTGAAGGCGGCGGCATCGTCATTCTCGAAGACCTCGAGCACGCCAAGAATCGCGGGGCGCACATCTACGCTGAGATCGTCGGATACGGCGCAACGGGCGATGCGTACCACCTCACGGCGCCGGCGCCGGAGGGCGAGGGCGCGCAGCGCGCCATGCGCCGTGCGATGCAGGATGCGCGGTTGTTGCCGGCCGACATCGACTACATCAACGCGCACGGAACCTCGACGCCGGCCAATGATCTCAATGAGACCAAGGCCATCAAGGCAGTCTTCGGCGAGCTTGCGACGACGGTGCATGTCAGCTCGACCAAATCGATGACGGGTCACATGCTCGGCGCCGCCGGTGCAGTGGAGTTCATCATCGGGGCGCTGGCGGTGCGCGACTGCGTCGTTCCGCCGACCATCAACTACCACACGCCAGATCCGGAGCTCGATCTCAACTACACGCCGAACGTGGCCGTGAATCGTCCGGTGCGCGCGGTGTTGAGCAACAGCTTCGGATTCGGCGGGCACAACGTGACGCTCGCCATCAGGCAATTCCAGGAGTAACAGGAGTAATCGCCGTGCCGGCTCCCGTGCAGCTCGACCATCATCTGATCAGCGACCCATCGCTTCGTCCGCTGGCCGAGAAAGTCGAGCGCGGCGAACGGCTCACGCAAGCGGACGGCGTGACGTTGTTCAACAGCGGCGATCTGCTCGCGATCGGTCACATGGCCGACGCGGTGAATCGCGTCAAGAACGGCGATCGCGTCACCTTCGCGGCGAACCAGCACATCAATCCGACGAACGTCTGCATCCTCCGCAAGACGTGCGTCTTCTGCTCGTATGCGCGTCTGCCGAAAGAGGAAGGCGCGTATCGCTACACGATGGAGCAGATATGGGAAGAGGCGGCGACAGCGAACAGCACCCTGACGCGCGAATTCCACATCGTTGGCGGGCTCGACATGAAAGCGGGCCTCGCCTACTACATCGAGATGTTTCGCGGGCTCAAGGAGCGCCATCCACAAGTTCATATCAAGGCGCTGACCGCGGTCGAGATCGCGCACATCGCGCGCATCGAGAAGCTGACGGTTCGCGATACACTGGTCGCGTTACGCGAAGCTGGTCTCGATACGCTGCCAGGCGGCGGCGCTGAAGTGTTCAGCCCGGGCGTCCGCGCAACCATCGCCGACAAGAAGCTCTCTGGAGAAGAGTACATCGACGTTCATCGCACCGCGCATGCCCTGAGCATTCGCAGCAACTGCACGATGCTCTACGGCCACGTCGAGACGTTCGAGGATCGCATGGCACATCTCGCGATGCTGCGCGACCTCCAAGACGAAACTGGCGGGTTCCTGGCCTATATTCCGCTCGCGTATCATCCAGATAACAACGAGTTGGGTGAGACGCTGCATCGCGTCGGCACGGCGACCACCGGCTTCGACGACCTCAAGAACCTCGCGATCGGCCGTTTGTTCCTCGACAACTTCGACCATATCAAGTCGCACTGGATCATGGTCACGCCGTTCGTGTCGCAGATGTCGCTGCACTTCGGCGTGAACGATCTCGAAGGCACCGTAGTGCGCGAGAAGATCTATCACGAGGCTGGGGCGCACACCGCGCAAGCAATGACGCTCGATCAGATCCTCCGTCTCATTCGCGGCGCGCGGAAAGTGCCCGCCGAACGAGATTCGTTCTACCAGATCGTCCGCACGTTCGACGAATCGCCGACACCGGCGGCGGCGTGATGCGTACAATGCGCCTGCGGTCCGCCGTTCCACCGTGCCATCGTGCCATCGTCTAGTATGCGCGTTGGCCGGATTCCGTACATCAATTGCTATCCGGTCTACGGAGCGATCGACCGCGGCATCGTCCCCATCAGCGCAGAGTTGGTCGATGGCGTGCCGACCGCGTTGAACCACGAGATGTCCGCCGGCACCATCGACGTCAGCGTCATCTCGGCAGTCGAGTACGCGCGCGATGCAATGAAATATTTGCTCCTGCCCGATCTTTCCATCTGTAGTGATGGGCCGGTGCGGAGCGTGGTATTGTTCTCCAAACGACCGGCGTCAGACCTGCACGGTCGTCGCGTGCTGGTCAGTCGCAGCTCGATGACGAGTGTCGCGCTGCTCGAATTGCTATTCGACAACGTGTGGGACGCCAAGCCCGCATTCATCCCGAGCAATGCCGAGTTGGTGGACGTCGCACGCTTTGGCGAAGAAGAGCATGACGCGCGGCTCGTCATCGGCGACGCCGCGCTGCATCTCTGGTCGCGCTTGCGGTCGCCGGAGCTCTATCCCAAGGACGACGGCCTCACAGAGTATCGCTACGCGTATGATCTCGGCAGCGAGTGGAAGCGTTGGACTGGCTTGCCATTCGTGTTCGCCGTATGGGTTGCGCAGCGCACAACCCTCGTCGCCGACTCACTAGGCGTCCATGCAAGCCTGATTGCCTCGCGCGATTGGGGCTTGCAGCACCTCGACACGCTTGCCGCGCAGGCGGCGATCGCAACCGGCGTCCACAAGAGCGTGTGTCTGGAGTATTTGTCCGGCCTCGATTACGGATTGTCGTATCAGCACCTCGCGGGCCTGACCGAGTTCTTCCGGCGTCTCGTGGCAGCGGGCAAAGTGCCCAACGGGTCGTTGGCCTTCCTTCCGGCAGCGTGACATGAAAGACGTTCTCGATTTCTACACCAACGCGTCGCTCCTCCAGCTTGGCGCTGAAGCTGATCGCATTCGTCGAGAGAAGCATCCCGACGGCGTCGTGACGTACATCGTCGATCGCAACATCAACTACACGAACGTCTGCGTCGCCGATTGTGGATTCTGCGCATTCTATCGCCGGCCGAAGCACGGCGAAGGCTGGACGCTGTCGTATGAGCAGATCGGGGCCAAGATCGACGAAGCGAAAGAGATGGGCGCAATTCAGATCCTGATGCAGGGCGGGCACAATCCGTACATCCCGTTCGACTGGTATCTCGACCTGCTTCGCTACATCAAGACGTATCATCCGATTCACATTCACGGCTTCAGCCCGAGCGAAGTGGACTTCTTCGCCAAGACGTTCCGCATGGACGCGCGCGATGTCATCCGCGAGCTCATGAAAGCCGGTCTCGATTCGATTCCCGGCGGCGGCGGCGAGATTCTCGTCCAACGGGTGCGCGATCAAGTCGCCAAGAAAAAAGCGGGCGCTGATCGCTGGCTCGAGATCATGGAGCTCGCACATGGCGAAGGCATGAAGACGTCCGTCACAATGATGTACGGCATCGGCGAAACGCTTGCCGAGCGCATCGAGCACCTCGATCGAGTGCAGGCACTTCAAGAAAAGACGCACGGCTTCACGGCCTTCATCTGCTGGCCGCTGCAGCCCGAGAACACGCCCACGATGTCCCACATGCAGAAGACCGACGCGGT
>JAICYT010000284.1 GCA_025934075.1 Gemmatimonadaceae bacterium | reverse complement strand
TCCACCGTTCCACCGTTCCACCGTTCCACCGTTCCACCGTTCCACCGTTCCACCGTTCCACCGTTCCACCGTTCCACCGTTCCACCGTCAGTAAATGCGTATTGGCGTAATCGGCTCCTTTGTCTGGGACGTGATCTACGGCCGCGATCCGCGATCGCTCCCCGTCGAAGAATGGGGCGGCATCACCTACGCGTTGAGCGGACTCGATGCCGCGTTGCACGACGATTGGGAAATCGTGCCCGTGATGAAGATCGGCGAAGACTTGGCCGCACGCGCATGGCAGTTTCTTGGATCGCTGGATCGCATTGCCGGCGACGCGTCGCTGATGGAAGTCCCCGTCCCCAACAATCGCGTCGAGCTGCGCTACTACTCGGACGAGCGGCGCAGCGAGATGCTGAGTGGCGGGGTGCCGGCATGGAATTGGCTCGCGCTCAAACCGCTGCTCGAGTCGGCGCGGATCGACGCATTGTACATCAATTTTCTCAGCGGCTGGGAGCTCGATCTCGAGACGACACAATTGGTGCGCCAGCATTTCACCGGTCCGATCTACTGCGACCTTCACATGCTCGCGTGGGCGGTGCAGCCGAGTGGTCTCAGAACGCTGCGGCCGATCCCCAACGTTCGCGAGTGGTGCGCCTGCTTCGATCTGCTCCAGGTAAACGAGGACGAGATGACGATGCTCGCGCCCGATCCGATGGCGCTCGCGGCAACGGCGCTTCACGCCGGCGTGCGGTGTCTCGTCGTCACACTCGGCAAGCGTGGAGCCGTGTACTTCGCCGCGCCAGATTTCGATCGCATTGGCGACCTGCGTCGCGAGCGACCGCTCGGCGCCTCAGTCGGACCGATTCGCACGGCGCTGGTTCCGACGCAGCTCGCGTCCACCGACGGCGGCGATCCGACGGGATGCGGCGATGTTTGGGGCGCGACCTATTTCTCCCGGCTGCTTGGCGGTGATAACTTAGGCGACGCCATCCTCGCCGCGCATCGCGCCGCGGCACGCAATGTCGGGCACCGCGGTGCAACAGGTCTTGCGAACCACCTCAGAGGAAAGATCAGCCTCACGTGACCAACGTCATCACTGTTCCGCCCTCGCTCGACGACTACTCCTTCGAACAAGTGCTGGAGCAGGTGGCGGGTCTCCCCGCCGACGCAAAGCTGCTCGTCGACGCGCGGCATGCACGCTGGGCGTCTCCCTATGGTCTGACGGCGCTGCTCACACTGGCCCAGACACGCAGTGACCGTCCGACGCTCGCCGTGCCGGAGCTCGAGGACACGCTGTCGTATTGGTCGCGCGCGGCCTTCTTTCAGCACGCGGAGTCGGTATACGATCTGCACGGGCAATACCCCAAGCGACGCGACACCGGCGAGTCGAACGTCCTGCTCGAGATCACGCCGATCGCCAAGAGTGACGACGTACACAACATCGTCGGGCGCGTGCAAGAGCGAGCGCAGCAAATCATCAAGACAGAGCTCAAGCTCGATCCCAAGGCCATCATTGGTTTTGCGATGACGCTCTCTGAGGTTTGTCAGAACGTCATGGAGCACGCGGGACAGGGCGGTTGGGTCGCCGTCCAGAGCTACCGGTGGACGAAGCGTCTGGGTCGGCGCGTGGTGGTGATCGCCGTCTGCGATGCCGGCGTCGGCTTCCGTCGCTCACTCGAGAGTGCACCCGGACATTTGCCCAGCGCGCGATGGGACGACGCCGCCGCGCTCGAGGAAGCGGTGATCCGCGGCGTGAGCCGGTTCAGAGACCGGAGTCGCGGGCAAGGATTGGCCGGCGCTCGGAATTATGTCGGTCGCTGGCAGGGAAAACTGTCGGTCCGGAGCGGCACGGCACGAATTTCGATCGTGCCGAGCTGGGATGACGAAATTCCGCTCGCCGAAGGGCTCGCGCCATTCCCTGGCGCCCAAGTTCAGGTCATCATTCCTGAAGCGATAGCCGCGGGAGGTTCGCCAGAGCGATGATGAATCACATCGACATCAGCAGCGTGCTCCGACAGACGCTCGCGTGTGATCTCTACTCCAATCTCGTCACGCGCAGCACCGGGGCCGCGGTGCGAGATCAAATCGAAATGCTGTTGGGCGAATCCCATGACCGAGGCATCGTCCTCACGGTCATCGATTTCTCCCAAGTGTCGATGATCGACTTCTCATGCGCCGACGAAGTCGTCGCGAAGCTGCTCATGCGCTACGCATCGGACGATCCGCCACAGGACGCGTACTTCCTCTTCCGCGGCGTGAGCGGCGACCACTGGGATGCGATCGAAGCAGTACTCGAGCGACACGGGCTCGCGCTGGCAGTCGAGGATTCTGGCAACGTCCAAGTCGTCGGCGTGCTGAGCGACGATGAACGTCGAGCATGGGACGCGACGTACCGGCTCCGTCGCGCCGAACCGATGGAGGTTGCGATCGCGATCGGAACGAGCGTCGAAGACGCCGCGGATGCGCTGGAAGCGCTGCGTCGCCGGCGGCTCGTGATGTGTGTCGACGGGCAATACGTGGCCGTGGGAAGCCCTCGTGAATGACGCGATCAATCGTCCGCTTTGGGTCGCTGAGCTCGTGGCCACGCGCGTTCGCGATCCGGAACGAGGGCCGATGGTCACGATGAATCCCGCCGACGCCGCGGCGCGATTGCTCAACGATGGTGAGCTGGCGTGGGTGCATGGCCCGCGGCGTCACGAGCTGGCGACGGTGCGAATCGATCCGGACATTCGAGCGGGCAACGTCGTGCTCCGCGACATCAGCGGCGCT
>JAICYT010000057.1 GCA_025934075.1 Gemmatimonadaceae bacterium | reverse complement strand
CATCGACGAATTGGCGGTAGGATACGCCGGGTGCGAGCTCGCGTGAAACCAACGTGTCACTTGTTTGCCTTGTTTGCCCCGACAATGGCGCCGAAGTGATGACGCTCACCGCGATGCATATCGCCGCGATGCATACACGTCTTGTCGCGCGTGCCGTTGACGCGTCAACGATTCCTGTCATCGTGGCCTTCCTTCCGATTGTCACGTATTATGTCCGCGATTGGCCGTTCTTCCTCACTGACACCTTGGAGACGCCGCCATGGACCGCATGCTTCATCGCCTGCTGGTTGCCGCAATCATTGCGGTTGCGTTCACCCGCCTTGCGCCCGCGCCTCGACTGGTGAGAGTTCTCTAACGGTAGATCAGATACGGCTTGACCTGTTGGGCAAATCGCGCGGCGTCGGCGTCCCATTGTGCAATGAGGGCGTCGACGCCGTTCTGTTCCACGGCGGCCCGAAGCTTGTCGGTTCCGGCCAAGCGGTCGATCTGTGGGACACGCCATTGGAAATCTCTCGGGTGTCGCGCGTAGATCGCTCGCAGCATGCGTATGCCGAGTGCCACCGGGCGCACAGCGTTGCGGTCCGTGACCTTGACCTCGACCATCGGAATCGTTTGACCGCCGAACTTGTACCCCGGTTCGATCGTGCGCGTCGTCGTGTCGAATCGGACGCCGGGGAGCGCGAGGGCGTTGAGCTCCGCGGCGATCGCGACGTTGTCGGTCATCCATGCAGCGCCGATCAAGGTGAAGGGGGCATCAGTGCCACGACCCTCCGTTGCGGTCGTTCCCTCGAAGAACACGGTGCCGGGATACAGCAGCTCGGCGTCGAGACTGCGGAGGTTCGGCGACGGATTGATCCACGCGAGCTTCGTTTCATCGAACCACATCGAGCGTCGATAGTTCTTCATCGGGACGACGTGTACTTCGGCATCGATCAGCTTCGTACCGCTGAGAAAGCGGAGTAACTCGCCCGGTGTGAGCCCGTAACGCAGCGCGACCGGATACTGGCCGACCAGCGACGCAAACTTCGGGTCGAGAATGTTTCCCTCGTATCGATCGGCGCGTATCGGGTCCGGGCGATCGAGCACGATGATCGGCTTCTTCGCCGCGTTCGCGGTGAGCGCCAACGTCCACTCATATGTGTAGACGCGAGCCCCGACGTCCTGAATGTCGTACAGCAGCACATCGACGTCCTTGAGCATCTCGGCCGTCGGAACGCGGACGTCGCCAAACAGCGAGTACACCGGGACACCGGTCGCTGAGTCCACGCTCGAGCTGATTTTTTCGCCGGCCTTCGCGGTGCCGCGGATGCCGTGCTCCGCGCCGAACAGCGCGGTGAGCCTGACGCCGGGCGCTTTGAAGAGAAGATCGATCGTGCTGCGTCCTTCGCGATCACGACCCGAATGATTGGTGAGAAGGCCAATGCGTTTGCCGCGAATGAGGTGCATCGAGTCTGTGAGGAGGACTTCGATGCCGGGCACTACGCCGGCGGCGGTTTGTGCCGAGACCGCCGGCCCCGGAATGGCCGCGACGAGTCCAAGCGCGAGAAGTTCTCGAGCGATTCGCATGTCGCCAAGGTGCGATGGCGAGCGCTCCGGACGCAAGCATTCGACAGACGTCAGCGCAAACCGAGCGTGCGCGCAGCCCGCGCAATCACGGCCGATGCCGCGGACGCGATCATCCGTCCGGAGCGATGCCAAATGGCGCGATTTCCTTCGCGTGCCGCCTGGGTCAGTGCGTTGGCTAATTCGCCCGCGGTCGCAAAGCGATCGTTCTTCGACGGCGCCATGGCGCGACGGACGACAGCCGCGAGCTTTGGCGACGCGACCTTCTTGAGCGCGAGGAGGTCCACCGTTCGCTCGGCGGTTGCTTCGATGGTGCTCTGGGTCTTCGTCGCGCGCGCGAACGCTCGCTCACCGGTGATGAGTTCATACAGCACGCACCCGAGGGAGTAGACATCGCTTCGACCATCGACGTCGGGTGCGCCCACGGCTTGCTCCGGGCTCATGTACGACGGCGTGCCGAGAACGGGCATGAGTCGCGCGCGCGCGTATTCGCCGGACGACGTCATTTTCGACTTGGCGCGAGCAATACCGAAGTCGGCGATGATTGCGTGCCCTTCTTGAATCAGAATATTTTCGGGCTTGATGTCGAGATGAATGACACCACGCCGGTGTGCGTAGTCGAGCGCGAGGGCAATCTCGCGGCCGAGCCGCGCGACTTCGTTGGGTGTCAGTCGCGGCTCGCGTCGCAGCCGGTCGCGCAACGATTCGCCGGCCGCGAAGGGCGAAACGAAATAGAGAAACGATGGCTCGTCGCTCTCATTTGATTCTTCCTCGCCGGAGTCGTGCAACGGAAGGATGTGCGGGTGCGTGAGACCCGCGGCGATCTCGATCTCGCGCGCGAACTGCTCTCTGCCCATGATGCGGGCGACACTCCCACGCAATGTCTTTACCGCGACTTGGCGACGGTGTTTGGGATCGTCGGCCAAGTATACGGTCGCCATTCCGCCGCGCCCGATCTCGCGAACAATGCGGTATCGCCCGCCGAGAAGTTGCGGCGGGGCAGATTCGGCGAGTAGCGGGGCGTACGCGATCGCCGCCGGCGTCGAGAGAATTTCTGTCCCGCGATCGCAGGCTATGAGCAGCGAGTCGATCTCCGTGCGCAAGCCTGGATCGCCGCGGCACGCGTTGTTGAGGAACACTCTTCGCTTTGTGGGATCGAGCTCGAGCGCGGCGTCGAGCACAGGTTCGAGCATCTTCCATCGTTCGCGCGATAGCGAGCCAAGCGTCATCGGTACGCGGGCGCTGGGCTGACGGAATCAGACGTGAAGTCGACGGCAAGGGCCTGGAACAAGAGGCCTCGGGCTTTCGTCCAATCGCGTCGAACGGTTCGGACCGCAATGCGGAGTGCTTCAGCGGTTTCTTGCTCGGTCATTCCGCCGAAGAATCTGCATTCGACGACACGAGCGAGACGTTCATCCAAGCGCGCGAGATGATCGAGTGCCTCGTGCAGCTCGAGCAGCGATTCTGGTCGCGAGTCCGTCGCGATCAGCTCGTCGTCGAGCGTTATCTGCTGGTTTGGCCCACCGCGCTTTTCCGCCGTGCGCCGGCGCGCACGGTCGATGAGGATGTGACGCATCGCAACCGCGCACACGCCGAGAAAGTGGGCGCGATCGCGCCAGTCGGTGCGTTCGGCCCGCGAGAACTTGAGGTACAATTCGTGGACGAGCGCCGTGGTGGAAAGCGAGTCACTCGGACGAACGGCGAGCTCGCGACGCGCGGTACGATGGAGCTCGGAGTAGACGAACGGAAGCATCTGGTCGAATGCTTCGCGCCGGCCGGCTCGTAGATCGGCAAGCAACTGCGTGATGCTCGTGGAGTCGGCCCGAGACGCGGTCGAGTGCTCGACCGTCGTCTCGGGCTTCGAAATCGCTGACATGAATGGGCGTCGACATTGAGTGGTCGCGACGCCGAATCAGATGCGGCTCTGTTCGGCGCGGGGACCCACCGTCGAGCCCTTCATCGCGAACCACCAATCACGGAGCCGGTCAAAACGTTCGGCGCGGAGCGTCGCGAACGCCGTTCAATTGCGATATGGAGATTCGCCGTCGAGGTCGATCAGTGCAGCCCAGTCGATTGCCGAGTCGTCGGCGCTCGATGTCGTGTTGGCTAAGGATGCCTGCTCGGTGCCGGCTGGTACCAGAGAGCGCGCCATGTCGACGAGCATCGGGCTGAGATGCGCGCCGTAGCGAAGCAGGTTCACCGCGCGAATGCGCGACCCGAGCAAGAAGGCGAGGGGCGCTTGGTCACGCTTCACCATGTTGCAGCCAGGGCAGGCGAGGACGAGATTGTCGCGTCGGTCGTATGCGGTCTGTCCGCGTCGGGGCGCGACGTGGTCGAGCGTCATCACGGACGCGATGAATTTGACGCCGCAGTACGCGCAGACGGGACCATGCTGCGCCAGCAACCACGCGCGGGTCTCGACGTAGGCATTGCGGCTCGTGGGATGCGACGTCAGCTCCATGCGGCCGCCCGAGGCTCCGCCTCGTCGGCGACGCCGACCGGTCTTGCCGCGAGCGGGCGCCTTTACTCCGCCATCGTGCGTCGCATGTGACACGTGCGACGCATGCGGGCTATGCGTCGATTGGGACGCGCGCGCGTTTGGCTGACGATGTGAGCCTGATGCCTGTCGAGTTGATCGATCTGAGGACTTTCGCGACGCCGCTGCGGCCGGGGCGGGTGTAGAAGCTGACGAGGAGACTGGTGCGTCGCGGTACGGTGAATCGTGGGACGATTGAGACAAAAGAAATTGGAAGGTGTTAACTGTATGACGGAGCGCGGGTATCCCGCGTCACATCGCTATCTATAGAGTACACCGGAAAGGTACGATCTGGTCCAATCCGTGACTAGCGGACTCTGGCGTGAGCCCGCGCTCCGCTCCGGGTTTATTGCAGACATCGCACGTTCGGGTCCATCCAAACCCACCCTCCGGCGAGCTCGGAGTCACCGGCGCGAGGTCGAGTCGAGCGAGAGGAGTCCCTGCAGAATCGATTCGGGGACGAGAAACGCCGATCCATGACGAATGCCACGCGGGGCCTTGAGGGAGTCTGAAAATGCCTCCCAGTGCTCGAAGTCCCGCGTTCGAACGGCGCCATAGTGACCGCGTGTGTACTCGTCGTAGTAAACGTACCAGTAATCTCCGGAGTGCAGTACCGAGGGACCCTCGGTGTCGAGTGCGGTGAACGGTGGCGACGCCGCACCATAAAGACCCGTCGCGCGGGAACTCGATGCGACCCGAAGATTGCGCCGCTGCGGAAAGAATGTCTCGTCCTTCATGACGAGATAGTATCGGTCGCCACGTTTGGCGATCGTTCCATCGATGGCGCAAAATCCGCCGTCATACAAGAGAGCGGCGTGCGAGTACGTGACGAAGTCCGTCGTTGTCACATAGTAGAGCCGGTGATCGGCGCGGCCGCGCGACGTGCGTTGCGCCAGAGAATCCGTCGCCGCAAAGCGACCCGGGATCGCGGTTGCCCACACGATCACGAACTGCTTCGTTGCATCATCGTAAAAGAGGTCCGGCGCCCAGGCATTCAATGCATCGGGCTCGTGGTCCATCACCGGCACGCGCGTCTGCGTCGACCAATGGATCAAGTCGCGTGAGTGTGCGACGCCAATCCCGTGATCCGTCCACGCGATGGTCCACACCAAGTGAAACATTCCATCGGGACCGCGGAGGATGCTCGGGTCACGCATCAACGCCGCGGTGGTATTCCACTCCTGCCAACCACGACCGGCGCCGGTGATGGCCGGTGTGATTACCGACCGCCCGCCGTTGAGTGCCGCCCAATTGATTCCGTCGCGACTGTACGCGAGATGGACGCCGTCTTCGCCGTTGCGCGTAAAGTACGAGAAGAGGAAAGCCGGGGGCGCGGTCGTCGCGGTTGACTGCGCGGACCTATTGAACCGTATACACGCGGCCAGCAAACAGCCGACAATCGCCAGCATCAATCGTGTGCGCACCGGACCTCCTCGAATTCAAGACCTCGCCGTGCGATCGACCGAGCGCGAAGATGCCACCCTAGTAGCGCTGCAGCGAGCCCTCTGGCAGATTCTTGCTGCCCCGACAACCTTCGATTCAGCCCGACCCCGACCCTGAGCCGTGGCAGTGATATTCATGCGCCGCTTTTCCTTCCCCGCAATCTCCGTCGCGATGATCGCACTGCCCGCGACCGTCGCGCTCGCACAAGCTCCAGCCGCCGCCGGCGCGCAAGACAGGGCGCCGCTGGTCGAATTCGAAATGATGACGTGGCCAGAAGTCAAACAGGCACTCGCCGAGGGAAAGACCACGGCACTTTTCTACACGGGTGGCACAGAGCAGCGCGGTCCGCAAAACGTCAACGGCGGCCACACGCTGATGGCCAAAGCAACAGTGAAAGCGATTGCGCTCAAGCTCGGCAACGCGATCGCGATGCCGGTGCTTCCGTACACGCCGAACAACGCGAGCGCCGAACTGCCTGGCACGATTGGGTTGACGCCGGAGATTCTCGCCGTCGTTCTCGAGCGCGTCGCCGATCAGGCGATCGCGACCGGGTTCAAGACCGTGATCTTGATGGGCGATCATGGAGGTGGCCAGCCCGCCGTGTATCGCGACGTCGCCAAGAAGCTGGACGACAAATATGCGCCACAAGGCATCCGCGTTTTCTTCTGCGACGAAGTGTACGCAAAGGCGCAGGGCGATTTCGACAAATGGCTCGAAGCAAATGGCTATCCGGTGAGCTCACACGCTGGCATCCCGGACACGTCGGAAATGCTCTACTTGGGCGGCGACCTCTGGGTCCGTCGAGATCTCATCAAGACTGCAGTGGGAGATCCGGTGCTGCCGCGCGGACAAGCTCGCGATCCGAACGCGCCGCGTGTGAACAACGGCATCAGCGGCGACGCTCGCCGATCGACGACGGAGCTCGGAAAGATGGCGTTCGACATGAAGGTCGATTATGCAGTCAAACAGATCCGTGGATTCCTCGACGCGAGACACTAACCCATGCGCACAACCAATTTGTTGATCGGACTCGCCGTTGTTCCCTGCGCGCTGCTCGCACAGGCCCCAGCGACGCCGAGTGCCGCAGCCGAGCCGATGCCCGAGGCACAGCAGATCGCAGCGGCGATTCTTCCGTTGCCAAAGGAATTCCGTGATGACGCAACGGTGCTCGGCTACCGGGCGAAAACACCAGGCCTCGTCACGCTGAAGAAAGGAACCGGCTCATTCATCTGCCTCGCGACGGATCCCGCGGGCCATCAGTTTCACGTCGCCTGCTATCATCGTTCGCTCGAACCGTTCATGGCGCGCGGACGAGCGTTGCGTGCGAGCGGAACCAAGGGCGAGCAAGTCGACACGGTGCGATTCGCCGAAATCAAATCCGGCAAGCTCGCATTCCCGAAGGGTCCGGCGGCGCTCTACACCTTGACCGGCCCGGCCGGCAGCTTCGACCCGGCGACGGGAACAGCGGCCGCCGCAAAACCGTTGTCCGTGATTTACATCTCGGGAGCGACGCCCGCATCGACCGGACTAACGGCTCAGCCGATTCCCGGTGCTCCGTGGATCATGTACCCCGGGACTCCCAAAGCGCACATCATGCTCGTGCCCAAGATGTAGAGGAGTTGCGCCGGGAGTTGCAGCGCCGACGACAATGCGCGTCTTCAGGCCGTCGTCGCGCCGGTAGACGTCGTCGGCGAAATGCAGTTGGCCGTCGCGCTCGTACGACGTGAAGTACACGATGTAGACGGGCAATTTCTGCGGCAGCACGATGGTCCGATTGTCTTTGCCCGTCTCCATCGCCGCCTTCACGCTGTCAGCCGGCCAACCCAACACATACTCGGCGAGCTTGTCGGGTTGCTCGAGACGAATGCATCCGTGACTCGCTGCTCGCGCATTCTTGGCGAACAGCGATTTCTCGTTCGTGTCGTGTAGATAGATGTTGTAATCGTTTGGAAAGAGAAACTTCACGAGCCCTAGCGAGTTGTGAACGCCTGGCCGCTGGCGCAGCACCTTGCCGCCATCTTCGCGCGCGAACTCCATGTCGTTCCGCGCGAGATACGTGCGATCCTTGGCCATCTTCGGCAGAATCTCATTCTTGAGAATGTTTTCCGTCGGTTTCCAGTACGGACGGAAGACGACCCATCGCATCGAGTCGCTGAACACCGGCGTCGAATGGCCGTTGTACTCCGCGCCGACGACGACCTTCATCGAGAGCACACGCTGGCCGGAGTCATAGGCGTCGAGACGGAATGCGGGCACGTTGACATAGACGTACCGTTCACCCAGCGCGCGCGGCAGCCAACGATGTCGCTCCATGTTCGATGCGATCTGCCTCATGCGCTCGTCCGCCGGAACGTTCAGCGCCGCGAACGTGGCGCGACCGATCTTTCCGTCGGGTTGGAGATCATGATTCTCCTGCCAGCGGGCCAACACCGTGGCGACCGAATCTTCGGCGGGGACAGTATAGCCCTCGGCCTCGAGACGCGTCGTCAGCTCCTCGGGACTCATGCCGTTCTCGACGGTGGGCCAGCCGCCGCTCGCGACGATCGATCGATAGTGCGCGTATTCGCGTCGCAGCACGGTGTATTCAGAATCTTGCGGCGCCATGTGCTCGAGCCCATCGGCGATCGATGAATCCTCGAGGGTATGAATGAGCGCCGAATCGACGGCGGACCGTCGCGCGGGAATGTGCCACGATTGCGAGAGCGTTCGCGGATCGACCTGTCCGATCAGCATGTCGGACGCATATCCGACGTACGCGGCGGTGAGCAGCACGTCAGCGTCAGCGATGGCGAGCGCGGTCGCTCCGCTGTCGATCTTCTTCGAGTTGACGACGCGTCGAATGGAGTCGAGCGGATAGGCGTCGGTGCGAAGCGCGTGTGCAGGCGCAGAATCCAGCGCGGCGAGAAGGGCCGCGGCGCGTTCTTTCACACCCGCCGGCTCGATCCAAATTGGCGAGTGGTCATAGACGGCGTAGACCCGACGCACGATCTTCCAGCGTTCGGGAGTCACCCAGCTCGGAGCGCTCCCGCTGTCGACACGCGTGGCAATTGCCGATTGGATCGTCGGTGCCTCGACGCCGAGGACTTGCTGCACGTCTTGCGGTACGTACTTGACCTTGTGCGAGCGGCACGATGCTGCGACGCTCAACAGGACGAGTGGCACGATGTGCAGTCGGGAACGCATGCTGAAATATGCACGACGCCCATGATTTTCGTGATGGCCGGACAACTAATACCGGGACTCTCATGCGCATTCGCTTCTTGGCCGCTGCCACGTTCTGCTCATTGGCTTCATCCGGCCTTGCGAGCGGGCAGGCATCGGCTGCTGCTCTGGACTCCATCGCGCGCCGAGCGATCGCGCAGGAGCACGTTGTTGGCGCATCGGTTCTGGTGGCCCGCGGCAATCAGGTCTTGCTGCACAAAGGGTACGGCTACGCTGACCTCGGGCTCGAGGCGCCAACGCACGATGAGACCGTCTATCACATTGTCGGTCCGATGATGCCGTTCACGGGCGTCGCAGTGCTGCAGCTCGTCGAGCGGGGCAAAGTGTCGCTTGCGGATGACATCTCGAAGTATGTCCCGGAGTTCCCGATGCAGGGACACCACGTCACGGTGCGTCAATTGCTCGACCACACCACCGGCATCGTCGACTACCACTACCTCGGAGACGCCATCGACGGGACGAGCCGGCAACCGAAAGCCCTCGACGAAGTCATGGCGCTGTACGCGAACCGGCCGTGGGTCAACGAGCCGGGGACGAAATGGGATTGGTCGATCTCCGGCTTTCAGCTGCTGGTGACAATCGTCGAGCGCGTGAGTGGCCAGAGCTTCGAGGACTATGTTCAGCAGAACATTCTCGCTCCGGCGAAAACAAAATCGACCACCTACTGCGACGATTTCACACTCACGCGCGGGCTATCGCACGGGTATCGTCGCATGGGCGCGTCGTACGTGCCGGCGCATGAGAACGACATGGCGTTCAATTACGATCTGCGGTACTGCAGCACCGTCGGCGATCTATACGAGGCATGGAAGGCGGTGCGCGATGGTAGGCTGCTCAAGCCAGCGACGCTCACGATGATGAGCACTGCGGAGGGTCCCGCGATTCACATGAACGCGGCCGATTCGATGGCGCAATACGGGCTCGCGTTGACACTCAACCACGAAGACAATCATCGTAGTCGCGGTCAACACGGCTCGTTGCTCGGGTACGCCGGCAGTATGTATGAGTTCCCTGATGACCGTCTCATAGTCATCGTGCTCACGAATACGGAGAGTCAGAACGCCTACGCGATTGGCAGGGCGTTGGCGCGTGCTGTGCTTGGGCTGGCGCCGCTGCCAACACCCCGTGCTCAGGCCGCTCCGCGCGCTCTCGCGAACGCCGCGCTTTCTCCGGCCGAACGAGAGCAGGTGCAAGGCACGTACATCGTGAAGTTCGATAAGCTGCCGCCCGAGTTGCACGGATCTTTCACGCAGTATCGACGCACGTATCGCGTGTTTGACGAGAACGGTCGGTTGATGATCGAGCCGCGTGGTCAGGGTGCGGAGCGGTTGCTCAAGCAAAACGATGGGACGTTCGCGATGCGATCGGCTCCTGGAACTCGAATCGCCTTCCTGGTCGAGAACGGTCGAGCGGCACGAATCACGATCGACGGCGGCGGACGTCCATTGGCCGGAGACCGCGTTGGAGCAGGCGATCCGCAGACATTCCAACGGCGCGACGACCGTGAGTAGTCTCGCCGCAGGAGAGACGGTATGCGCTATGTGATGCGGCAGAAACTTCTGTCGTGGGGCGACGACTTCTACGTTCGCGATGAACAAGGTCGCAATGTTTTTTTCGTCGACGGCAAGGCGTTCAGCTTCGGCGACAAATTGTCATTTCAGGATCTCGCTGGCCACGAGCTCGCCTTCATCAAGCAAAAGGTCCTCGCGCTCGGCGCTACGTACGAGATCTATCGCAATGGCGAGCTGGCGGCGCTCGTGAAGAAGGCACTGTTCGCGCCGTTCCATCACCGCTTTTCGGTAGACATACCAGGGCCGGACGATCTCGAGGCCACGGGCGACTTTCTCGACCATGAGTATGCATTCCGGCGCGGCGACAATGTCGTCGCGACCGTGTCCAAGCGCTGGTTCACGTTCGCAGACACCTACGGCATCGACATCGCTGACGGCGAAGACGACGTGTTGATCCTGGCCAGCGCGGTCGTGGTCGATCAAGCGTGCCATCCCGACGACGGCAAGCGGCATTGACCGTCTGAGCGCCGCGATCAGACGATGTATTGCTTCTTGACTCGAATGTCTTGGCCCGACATCGGGCTTTGCCCGAATGGAAACAGCTTGATTGTCGGCGCGCGACCGGCCGGAATCATCTTGATCGACTCGCGGAAATCTTGATTGACCGCCGCGAGTTCCCGCCAAACCACGGCGTCCAGATCGGTCGTCTCGGGCATCGCGACATTGCGCTCGAGCTCGAGCCACAACTCCAGACGCTTATTGGCATCCGCGTCCTCGAACGGGTGCAACGCGAAGTTCGCGACATTCGATCCGAGCGCCGGAACGCGGAGAATGACATGCTGAATGTCTTCCGGCGTAATCTTGCAGCCGTAGAACCCGACCGCGTTGTTTTGCCGTCCCCAGTGAAAGAGCAGCGGGAGCTCGAGCGTCTGTTCGGCGACCGATAGTGAGATGCCACGATCGCGCAGAATGTCGCGCACGAATTTCATCGAGCGTACGACGCCGCGATCATGAATGTTGTACCGAATCCGCGGCGAGACGTTCTCGAGACGATTGATCGTGAACAGCAGGCTGCGTTCGTCGTCGCTCTCGATGAGACAGTTGAGCGGATCGTACTGGAAGACCATTGGCAGCGGTTCCTGACCGTATAGGTCGCGACCGAGCGATGGGTCGGCGGCAATCGCTTGGCGGAGCGCGATGGTGAAGCCAGTCTCGACGGCGAGATTGATCTCGAGATCCGACGCGCCGAAGCTCGAGATCGTCTTACGAAAGCATTTATTGAGCGCGGCGCGCAGTGGCTCCGACATTCCTTCGCCGCCGACGACCGCGCATACATCGTACTGTTTCCAATCGATGTCGGCGGTATCGATGAGAATCTTGAGAAACGGCGGGTAGCCGGTGATGACGTACCGGTATTTCGATCCAAGAAACTTGAGCGTCGCGACGACTTTCGCGACGTCCGGACCAATCGACTTGAGCACGCATCGATCCACGAGCGACATCGAGACGTTCATGCCGGTCGCCCATGGGCCGAGGGCGAAGCAGTTCAACAACACGAAGCTGTCGTCGCCGAAGGTCGAACGCGCGGAGTATTGGATCAGACGGCGTGTCGCCGTTCGTTCCGCGTTGCCGCGAACCCAGTTGCTGGCCGTACCGCTCGATCCGGAGGATTCGTCGATCACCGCTCCACGCAGCGGAAGCCGGCCTCCCTGACACAGCGCTTCGATCGGCCACTTCTTGATGTACGTCTCCTTATCCATCGGCGGGATCGCGTCGAATGCCTTCGGATGCTCGGCGGAATGCTGCTTGAGAAATTCCTGGTACGCTGGTACCGTGCGGCGTGCGTTGTAGAACGCTGCCGCGGCGCGCTTGCGACAGAGCCAGTCGCGTTGCGCTTCACCGAATCCAGGTGTGAAGAGCAGTCGGTACGCGCCCCACGACGAGGTCGCGACGTCACCAACTTTGCTCAGCGTCCACCCGAGGACGGGATCCAGAATTTCATTCATCGATCAGAATACTCTCGAGGCGGGGCGCGCGCGGCGGCACATCGCTGTAGCCGAACCGGAATACGAGCCAACAATCGTCCACGGCGAAGCGTCTGGCAATCTCGGCGGCGTACACGGGATTGGTGAGCATCGACCCCATGGGCTGCATGTAAATATCGTGTCGCGCCATCTCGAGCCAGACGTCCAATAAGACACGTCCGGCGTTACAGAGATCCGGCCAACGCTCGAATGCGCCGCAGAGCAGACCGACGTCTTGCGTGCCGCGCTGCGTGCGCAGATACCGTCGCACGGCGAACGGTCTGAACACCGGCCAACTGAAGACATGCGGGATCGCGAACGCCGCCGATATCTCCCACGCCGGTTGATTCATCGGCCGCTGCCACAATCCGTCTCCGTTCTCCGGAGTTGCGCCGAGCCGGTACCAGCGGCGAATCTCCTCGCGCTCCTCGTCGAGTTGCAGATTGTCGACGACCGCCTCGGCATTGAGACGAAGCAATGGCTTCACGACATTGGGATCGTCGTACGCGATCAGGCGATGTCCGCCCCGCGCCGCGACCTCGATGAGCGCGTTGATGGCCTCACCGTCGACTGCGCGATCGTGATATGGAAGACGCGACGTCCGTCGCAGGTTCAGCAACCGCTCGTTCGCTTCCGGCGCGCACGTGCCGGTGATCGTCGCGGTGCCGAGTATCACGCGCGAGCCGCGCATAGTGATGGTCGACGGCACGAGATCCGGCAGCGGAGTTACCGTCAACATCTGCCCGAAACGTCGCGCCGCGTGCTCGAGGCTCGCGGCGAACGTGCCGAACGCCGCGAGGACGTACGAGTTGCCGTGATCTTCGCGCGGCAGGAATCGGTCGGTGAGCGCGAACAAGTCTGCCGTGCGTTCGTCGCGCGGCAGAATGCGGAATGGTTGCGTGTTGTGCGGCGTTGGCGCGAGTCGGGCGAGCGACGCGATCGATTCCCAGATGGTCATGCGCTGTTGTCTCGATGATCGATTGAGGCCCAGCGTCAACGCGGTGTGACGATGCGACTCGCATCGATGTGCCAGAGCTGGCCGATCTTGTGGTCCGCCACCCACAGCGCTCCGAGTCCCCACCGAATGGCATCCGCACCCGATCCGCCGACGTATTGATGCGTCACCGTGTTCGTTGTTGGGTCGATCCGCGTTACCGGCAGTCCATCGACGCTCAGCCAAACGGCGCCGCCGCCAGCGGAAATATCGCCGGCTGGCGTTGGCGCGTGTGCCGCAATGCGCGCAACTTCTCGATTGGTTGTCGGATCAATTCTCGAAACCGAGCCATCGGTCCGGTTCTGCACCCACAGCGCACCCTCGCCGGCGGTCATGAACTTCGGTGAGCCGCCGACAGGAATCCGCGCGACGATCTCATTCGTCGACGGATCGACGCGCACGACGGTGTTCGTGCCGCTGCTTGCCACCCAAACACTTCCGAAGCCTGAGACGGCGACGTCCGATCGCGCGCCAGTTGCTAGCCGAGCAATTACGTGGCCAGTCCGCATGTCGACGCGGACGATAGCAGAGGAGCTCGAGTCGCTGGCGTTGTCCGGAATCCACAAGCTGCCGTCGGTGATCGCGAACGACCCTTCACGTCCGCGCTTGATCGGAACGTGGATGCGTCGCACGATCGAGTTCGACTGCGGATCGATCTCGTTGACGACGCTATCACCGCACGTCGGGACCCAGATGCGATCTACTGTAGCGAGGATTCCCAGACATCCGTTGCGGCCAATCGGGATGTCAGCGACGACGCGATTGTCGCTCGGATCGACTCGCGAGACGCGATCGGGGCGATAGTTGACGATCCACACTGATGCAAACCCGAACGCCATCCAGTCGGCCGAGGCCGGAAGGTCGATGCGAGCAACGATGGGCAGTTGGTCGAGCGGAATGCGCGGACGACGCAGCGCGGAGTCTGCGGGAATCGTCGCCGACGTCGGCGCTTGGGCGTACGTGAGTGCGCCAAGCAAAAGTTGCAGCGAGAGCACGCGCGAGCACCAACGACGTAGAGACATGATCGACAGTGAGATAGAGGGCGACCACAAAGATCGACGCTAGCGGGGCGTAGCGGAACGACTAATCGCGCTCTATTGGCGTTCGATTGGCGGTGCGGCAAGTGCGCCATCCGTTATTGCGGTTTCTTGATGACGCTGGTCAGCTCAGCCACGGCGTCTGCGCGCGTCCATTCGCCCATTCCGCGACGCCAGACGAGCGTCTCGCCCGTGATCGCCGCGTCCGTCCGAAGCGCGGCGGTTGTTACCGGGCCGCGGCGCTCATCCCCGACCGCATAATACCACGCGTCTCCGGGGAGTGGAGGCGGCTCGCTCGCCGAGCCTGCCCCGGCGCCGTTTGTCGCCGGTGAATAGCTCATCGCGCGCTGACCGAGCGCGGCGCCCATCCCGATCCCGACGCCTGCCGCCGCGCCGCCGCTCGGATTTCGGGCGGCATCGCGGATGGCGTCCGCGGTCTGTAGCTGCGCATACCGATCGAGGTCGCCGAGCATGTTCATGCGAGTTTTCTGATCGAGCGTCGCTTCGACTTCTGGCGGCAACGAGACATTCTCGATCACGAGCTGTGTGACGCCGAGACCATACTGCTGAAATTGCGGCGCCACCTGCTCGAGCACGCGCGAGCCGACCTCGGCGTACTTGGCCGCCAGCTCGAGCACCGATATTTGCCCCGCGGCCAACACTGCACTGACTTTGGCGACGACGAGATCGCGCAGTTGGTCGGCGATCTGTTCGACGATGAACGTCGAGTTGGTACCGACGAGCTCGCGCACGAACGCGGCAGGATCGACCACCTTCACGGCGTAGGTTCCGTACGCGCGAAGTCGAACGGGGCCGAGCGTCGGATCCTTCAGGATGACCGGGTTGGACGTGCCCCATTTCTGGTTCGTGAACTGCTTGGTATTGACGAACAGCACGTCGGCCTTGAACGGACTGTCGAATCCATACTTCCAACCGCGGATCGTCGACAGCAGCGGCAAGTTTGCGGTCGTCAGCGTATGACGCCCGGGACGGAAGACGTCGGCCAGCCGTCCCTGATCGATGAAGATCGCCAGCTGCGCCGGGCGTACGATCAACTGGGCGCCGTTCTTGATCTCGTTCCCCGGACGGGAGAAACGCCACGCCATCGTATCGCCCGATTCGTCGAGCCATTCGATGATGTCGATCAATTCGCCAACGAGAAAGTCGCGAAGCGTCACGGAAATCTCCGATCGGTGGGTAGTTAGGTAAGTAGGAGCTCGAGGAACTGACGCAGTGGAACGTTGTCGCCGTCGCCCTCGGTGAGATGGATGTGCAGACTCGTTTCACTCGTGAACCGATGCGACGCCACTTGATTGCCACCACCGAGACCGGCGCCCGCGGCCCACGCCTTCTTCGAGAGCTCTTTAAACTCGGCGTCGCTCTCGCGCATCCGCTCGAGACCACCGTGCGCGACGAAGGCGAGAATACCCTGCAGCTCGTTCGCGTCGAACCACACTCCGTGGCCTTTACAGAGATCGATAACGATGCCAGACACGCGCCCGAAATTCACGCGGTTCATCATCTGCTGACATGCGGCACATCTCCGATATCGAACCGCGCCGAGCCGCACACCGGGTGCGGCACCCGCGGCGCCGAATGTCGACATCACCGCACCCTGCGCCTCTCGATCAGTGCAGAGCGCGGTGAACGTCTCGGTCGTCAGCCAGGATCCGGCGCACGCTTCGCATTGCTGCATGGGCGTGACGCCAACGCGCACGGGCTTCATGGACGCGTTGCAATTCGGGCATGGGAGCGGCGGGCCGCCGTCCTCAACGAGAGCCGCCGCTCGCGCGCCGCAGTGCGGACAGAATTGCGAGCCCGCGAACATCGACGCAAAGCAGGACGGACACGTGACCGTGTTGAGCGCGGATGCGCAATAGTCACAATGCCGCGCGTCGGCGGCTGCCGGCGCGCCGCAGCTTGGGCACCTGAGCGTATCTGACATGACTCTCGATAGACGGGCGATCACGCAAGGGCGTCACGCCAGCAACCGAGCGGTGAGCGGGGCTATCGCGAACGGAGCGAGGTTGGAGGCCTCGAGGGCAGCGCCGGCGCGGAAACGGCGCCCAGTCGGATCTCCCGCCATTCGACCGCCCCGGCACGCACGGCATCGCGCACACAGCGTTCTCTCGTGTTGAGCTTCGCCTTGCCGGTTTTCACTTCGATGAACACCACGCGACGAACCGTGCCTTCATCCAACCCGTCGAACACGATGAAGTCGACCGGCTTTCCCAGGAACTGTGCGTCCTTCGGATTGAACTCGAACCCTGGAAAGTATGTCGCGAACTGCTCGTAGATCTGGCCGCGCGTGACGGCCTTGCTCTGGCTCACGGCATCGCGTCGCGTCTCGTTGGTATAGCGAGGTTTGACCGACGCGACGTACAGCAGCGCGATGACGAGACCGATCACGATGGCGACCGCCAATACGATGAGTGAGCTCAGCATGATCTCTCTTGGTTCGCCCTACGACACGTAGATGATCTCACCGTCTTCGGCGATCCCAAGCTCCTGCTCGAGACCACAAACACCACAGATGGCGACGACGTGCCACGCTTCCTTGAAGGTCTTGCGATGCGACGCGCTCGCCGGCTTCACGGTCAACTTCTTGTAGCTGTACTCTTGGCAGTGCTCGCACGCGTGAGAGCGAGCGATTCGTTCAGCGCGCTCGCGACTGATCTTGGCCAAGCTCACCTCTCCGGCTTGGTCGGATCGCTCGTGTCAGGAGGCGACGCCAGCGACTTGAACGCGGGCCGCGGCGGCGTCGGTTGATACGCTGGCTGACTCTCTCCCCCGGTTGCCGCGCCCTGGCCCGCCGTCGTCCGCAGCAACTCCTTCATACCGCCCAGTGCGCCCATGACACCCGTCGCTTCGGCGGGCAGAAAAATCGTTGTGCCTTTGCCCTGCGTGATCGCCGGCAGCGCTTCGAGATATTTGAGTCCGAGCAAGTACATCGCCGCTTGGCCTTCGGGGAGTGATGCCGTGATGCGTTGAATCGCCTCGGCCTCCGCGTTCGCCATCGCGAGACGCGCCGCCGCCAATCCCTCGGCGCGCAGAATCGCGGCTTCCTTTTCGCCTTCGGCTTTGCGGACCTGCGCTTCGCGCTGGCCTTCGGATTCGAGAATCGCGGCGCGCTTCCCCGCTTCGGCATTCGTGACCGCAGCGCGACGCTCACGCTCGGCGCGCATCACCAGTTCCATCGAATGTTGAATGTCGCGCGGCGGCTCGATCGCTTGCAGCTCGACGCGGGTGACGTCGACGCCCCACCCGATCGATGCGTCCTCGATCACCTCGCGCATCCGCTTGTTGATCATGTCGCGGCTGCCAAGCGTCTGATCGAGCTCCATCTCGCCAACGATGTTGCGGAGCGTCGTGCGTGTCAGCGTCTCGAGTGCGTACGGCAGATTCTGAACGGCGTAGGTCGCCTTCTGCGGATCGGCAACGCGATAGTAGATGACGGCGTCGATGTCGATCGTGACGTTGTCTTTCGTGATGACGGGCTGGCTCGGAAAGTTGAGCACTTGCTCGCGCAAGTCGATGCGTGCAGTCGAGCCGGACGTGACTCTCTTGACCCCGCCGACGTCGGACTCGAAGTAACGGACATTGAGCTGGCGTGGCCGCTCGACGAACGGGATCAGCAGGTTGAGCCCGGATCGCGCGACGCGGTGAAAGCGCCCGAGTCGCTCGATGACCATGACTTCCGCCTGGCCGATGATCTTCACCGACTTGACGATGACGCCGATCCCGACGGCTGCGATGCCGGCGAGCCAGATTTCGAACACGGGCATTCGTCCCCCCGAAGCAGCGGTAGACCAAAACCTCAGATGGATTCTACCCTGAGGCAACGCGCGGCGGTATGTTCGCACCCGTAGACAGCGAGGCGTACCCTCCCTTCAAACCTCGCTCAGAAGCGACACTCTCGGAGAATTGCGCGTATGATCCGCCCTGCCGTTGCAATAGCCGCCGTCCTGGCGCTCTCTATCACCGCGACCGCGGCGGCTCAGCGCTCAGCGTCGGCCGTCACGCAAAGGCCGATCGCCGCGACGCGGCCAGCCGAGGATACGTCGGCGGCGACATCCACGGTCAAGCGGCTGCGTTGGCGCTCCGTTGGTCCGGCGAACAATGCCGGCCGAGTGTCGGTGGTCGTCGGTGTGCCGGGCGACCGCGACGTGTACTACGTGGCAGGCGCGAATGGTGGGATCATCAAGACGACGAACGGTGGCGTGACGTTCAAGCCGATCTTCGATAAACAGGACATCGGGTCGATCGGCGCGATTGCGATTGCGCCGAGTGATCCGAACATCATCTATGTGGGTACGGGCGAGGAGAATCCGCGAAACAACGCGTCAATCGGCGATGGCATGTACAAGTCCGTCGACGCCGGCGAGCACTGGACGCACATCGGGCTGGAGAAGAGCGACAAGATTGCGCGCATTGTGATCGCTGCGAAGAATCCGGATCTCGTGTTCGCTTGCGGTCTTGGGCGGGAGTGGGGACCGAACGAGGAGCGCGGCGTCTTCAAGACGACGGACGGCGGCAAAACGTGGAAGAAAGTGTTGTACGTCGACAACCAGACTGCGTGCTCGGACATCGCTGCGGATCCTGGCAACTCGAACATTCTGTATGCCGGCATGTACACGTATCGCCGGTGGGCATGGCACTTGGAGTCGGGCGGCGGAAACACCGCGGTTTATCGCTCGGTCGACGGCGGGAACACGTGGGAACGGCTGTCAGGCAAGGATCGCGATCGTGGTTTACCGAAAGGAGAAATGGATCGCATCGGAATTGCCGTCTCGGCAAGTGACCCAGATGTCGTGTATGTCGTGAGCGAGACGAAGACCGAGGGCGAGCTCTGGCGCTCGGATGACGGCGGCGATCATTGGCGCGTGGTGAATCGCGATCCCAACATCAACTTCCGTCCATTCTATTACTCTGATATCAGAGTCGATCCGAAGAACTCGAACCGCGTGTTCTCGCTTTCCGGATCCTTGTACATGTCGGAGGACGGCGGCGCGAACTTCCGCACGATCGGTCGCGACGTGCACGGCGATCACCAGGCGCTCTGGATCGATCCGACGAATCCCAAATACATCCTGAGCGGATCGGATGGCGGCTGGCAGGTCAGCTACGATGGCGGCAAGAATTTCGAGGTGATGAACACGTTTCCATTCACACAGTTCTATCACATCAACTTCGACATGCAACGGCCGTACATGACCTGCGGCGGACTGCAAGACAACGGCAATTGGTGTGGGCCGAGTCAGACGGCGTCAGGTCAGGGCGACCGCAAGAATGATTGGTTCACGGTATCGGGCGGAGATGGATTCTTCACCGTGCCGGTGATGGACAAGCCGTGGCTCGTGTACTCCGACGCGCAGGGCGGCATGCTGAATCTCACCGATACGCGAACCGGAGCCCAGAAGACGATCTATCCGTATCCGAATCGAGTCGGCTCGGTCGGCGACGCGATGCTCACGCACAAGTATCGCTTCAACTGGAACTCGCCGATCGCGCTGTCCCCGATGAATCCGAAGGTGGTGTACTTCGGCGGCAACGTGTTGTTCAAGTCGACCGACTACGGATTCTCATGGCAGGTGATCTCGCCCGACGTCACGACGAACGATCCCAAGAAGCTCGGCGACTCCGGCGGACCAATCGTCGTCGACAACACGGCGGCGGAATTTCATTGCACGATCATCACCATCGCGCCGTCGCCGCTCGACTCGAACGTGATCTGGGTCGGCACCGACGACGGCAACGTGCAGGTCACGCGCGACGGCGGGAAAACGTGGAGCAACGTTTTCACGAACGTTCCTGGTCTCAAACCGAACGCGTGGATTCCGACCGTCGACGCGTCGCACTCGGATGCGGGCACAGCGTACGTCGCGGCGGATCATCACCAGGACGACGATTACGCTCCGTACGCATACATGACCACCGACTACGGCAAGACGTGGAAGCGCATCACCGGCGACATTCCGACGAGTGCGGCGTGGGTGCACGTCGTGCGAGAAGATCCGCGCAACCGAAACCTTCTATATCTGGGCACGGAGATGGGGGTGTGGGCATCGTGGGATCGTGGCACGCATTGGGTTTCGCTCCGCGGCGATCTGCCAGTCACTCCGGTGCGCGACATCCAAGTGCATCCGCGCGACAACGACCTTCTGCTCGCGACGCACGGCCGGGGT